>NZ_JBFBDW010000126.1:0-1001 GCF_040683455.1 Kitasatospora sp. NPDC093679 | reverse complement strand
GACGCTCACGGTCACCGTACGAAGGACGGTCATCGCGACGCGGACGGTCACCGTACGAGGGACGGTCGTCACGGCCGCGGTAGCCACCGCCACCGCCGGCGGGGCGGTCGTCACGGCCGCGGTAGCCACCGCCACCGGACGGACGGTCCCCGTACGAGGGGCGGTCGTCCCGACGCGGGCGGTCACCGTAGGAGGGACGGTCGTCACGACGGAACTCGCCACGCGGGCGGTCGTCCCGACGCTCACGGTCACCGTACGAAGGACGGTCATCGCGACGCGGACGGTCACCGTACGAGGGACGGTCGTCGCGCCCGCGGTAGCCACCGCCACCGCCGGCGGGGCGGTCGTCACGGCCGCGGTAGCCGCCACCACCGGACGGACGGTCCCCGTACGACGGGCGGTCGTCCCGACGCGGACGGTCACCGTAGGAGGGACGGTCGTCACGGCCGCGGTAGCCGCCGCCACCGGACGGACGGTCCCCGTAGGAAGGACGGTCGTCGCGGCGCGGTCGGTCACCGTACGAGGGGCGGTCGTCACGGCGGTAACCGCCCTCGCCGCGGTCGTCACGGCGCGGGCCGCGGTCGCGGTCGTTCGACCAGCCCCCGCGCGACCGGGGCTGGTAGCCGCGGCCGTCGTCCGATCGACGCTCGGGACGGTCCTGGGGCGGGTTCGACATTCCGGTGGCTCCTTCTGCTGCTTCAGCTCGGCCGTTTCGACGTCCGTCGGCAGCGACACCAACGCCCTGTACGGCCCGGCGCCGGCCGTACGGCCGCACGCCTCTTCCATTGTCCGGCATCGGGTGCCGAGCCGCGTCCGGGCTCGAACTCCCTTGCCGTGGTTGCTCGTTCGTGTCCGCGGAAAACACAAAAGGCCGCGGCCCCAGCGAATCGCTGGGGCCGCGGCCTTTGAAGAATTGTTCGGCGGCGTCCTACTCTCCCACAGGGTCCCCCCTGCAGTACCATCGGCGCTACGAGGCTTAGCTTCCGGGTTCGGAATGTAAC
>NZ_JBFBDW010000125.1:0-1014 GCF_040683455.1 Kitasatospora sp. NPDC093679 | reverse complement strand
AAGGAGCTGCTGGACGAGGTCTCCAAGAACAAGATCACCGGTGAGGAGGACCGCTACTCCCACACCGACCTGTCGGACTTCGCCGCCAACGTCGAGGGCGCCGCCAAGGCCTACCAGCTCCTGAAGCCTGTGGTCGCCGACAAGGAGCAGGCCCTCGCCACGGCTCTTGACGGCCAGTTCGCCGCGATCCAGGCACTGCTCGGCAAGTACAAGCAGGCCGACGGCACCTACACCTCCTACGACAAGATCACCGAGCCGGAGCGCAAGGCCTTCTCTGACGCGGTGAACTCCCTGGGCGAGCCGCTGTCGAAGCTGGCCGCAGCCGTCGTCGCCGCCAAGTAACCCAGCACCGAGACGGACGGGACCGCCCATGGCCACCGAACAGCCCGAGCCCGCCACGCAACGGCTGGCCGCCGCGCCGAGCCGGCGCGCCGTCATCGGCTGGGCCGGTGCCGGCCTGGCCATGGGCGGCGCCGCAGCCGCCTCGATCACCGCGGCCGTACGCGCCGACGGCGCGCACGCCGCCCCGGACCCCGGGACCATCGCATTCTACGGCGACCACCAGTCCGGCATCGCCACGCCCGTCCAGGACCGGCTGCACTTCGCCGCGTTCGACGTGATCACCAAGGACCGCGAGGCCCTGGTGAAGATGCTGAAGGAGTGGACGAAGGCGGCCGCCGCGATGACCGCGGCGCGCGAGGTCGGCGCCGGCGCGACCGGCGGCCTCCCGGAGGCTCCGCCGGACGACACCGGTGAGGCGCTCGGCCTGCCCGCGTCGCGGCTGACCCTGACCGTCGGCTTCGGCCCGACGCTCTTCGAGAAGGACGGCGAGGACCGGTTCGGCATCAAGGCGAAGCGGCCCGAGGCCCTCGTCGACCTGCCGAAGTTCCCCGGCGACCGGCTGGAGGCGAACCGCACCGGCGGCGACATCTGCGTCCAGGCCTGCGCCGACGACCCGCAGGTCGCCGTGCACGCGATCCGCAACCTGGCCCGGATCGGCATGGGCGTGGTCAA
>NZ_JBFBDW010000124.1:0-1021 GCF_040683455.1 Kitasatospora sp. NPDC093679 | reverse complement strand
CGACGACGATCTTCGCGGAGGTGGTGGCGCGGCTGGGGGCGGCCGCGTTAGAGCTTGCGAAGTCCACTGAGGACCCTTTCGAGCAGCGTGACGTCGGGCTGGTTGCCGGATTCGCCGCCGGCAGCGGGCTGGTGGATGGTGACCAGGCCGGCCTCGGCCAGGTCGGCGACGAGGATCCGGGCGACACCGAGCGGGAGGCCGAGCAGCGCGGAGACCTCGGCGACGGACTTGACGTCCGTGCAGAGCGTGCAGATCCGCTGGTGCTCGGGCAGCATCGAGGCCAGGCGGGCCGGGTCGACGCTGGCCGAGACCAGCGCCTCGATGGCCAGTTCGTACCGCGGCCGGGTGCGGCCGCCGGTCATCGCGAACGGCCGGATCAGGGGCCCGGAGTCGGAGTCGTCCTCCAGCTCCTCCACGTGGCCGGGCTCCTCGGGCGCCTGTTCAGGGAAGGGCTCGGGGCCCGGGTAGTCCTGGTACCCGGCCTCCGTCCCGTAGTGCCCCTGCTCCGGTGGCACCCCGTAGGGCTGCTGGTCGCCGTAGGGCTGGGTGAAGTACTGCTGCTGGCCCGCGGGCGCGGCGTACTGCTGCTGCTGGTACGGCTGTCCGTGGCCGACGCCGGGGGCTCCGAACGCGTCGTGGCCGGTACCGGGGTACGGGACGCCGTACTGACCGCTGCGGTCGTCTGGCGGTGTCACGGTTCCTCTCCTCACAGGGTGCGGCGGTGCGGTGCTGGCCCGGACACGGGGGTGTCCGGGCCGGTGGTGCGAAGGCCGTACAACGCCCGAACCCGAGTCCGCCGGCGGGTGCCGGAGGACTCGGGGACGGGCAATGAGGTCTTTCGAATACCAGGACGGTATCCGACGAACCGTCAGTGCAGCAGGCTGCCCTGCAGTTCTGCCCGGAGGGCGGGGGTGAGGACGGCGCCCGCGCGGTCGACGAGGAGTGCCATCTCGTAGCCGACGAGGCCGATGTCGGAGTCGGGGGCGGCGAGGACGGCGAGTGCGGAGCCGTCGCTGACCGC
>NZ_JBFBDW010000123.1:0-1028 GCF_040683455.1 Kitasatospora sp. NPDC093679 | reverse complement strand
AACGAGTTCAGCCTGTCGTACATGTTCATCGCCCACGACCTCTCGATCGTGCGGCACATCTCCGACCGGGTCGGCGTGATGTACCTCGGCAAGATCGTCGAGATCGCCGACCGCCAGTCGCTCTACGAGGCCCCCCGGCACCCGTACACGCACGCGCTGCTCTCCGCCGTGCCGGAGCCGGACCCGGACGACGCCCGTGAGCGGATCCGCCTGGTCGGCGACGTCCCGTCGCCGATCAACCCGCCGTCGGGCTGCCGCTTCCGCACCCGGTGCTGGAAGGCGCAGGACAAGTGCGCGACGGAGGAGCCGCCGCTGGTGCAGCTCTCCGGCAGCCGTGAGGGCCACCTGACGGCCTGCCACTTCCCGGAGGAGGGCACCACCCTCGCCGCCGACGTCCCGGCGCAGCGGGAGACGGCCAAGGAGCTCTGACCCGGCCGCACGGCCTCGGAGCGACGGCGAAGGGCCCCTCCACCCGCGGGTGGAGGGGCCCTTCGCCGTCGGTCCGTCGCAGTCCGTCGCTACGCCGGCGGGGGCGGGCCGTCCGGCCCGGTGCCCTCGGTCCCGGTGTCGGGCTCCACGACGTCCCGCTCCACGATGTCCTGCTCCCCCGTGTCCCGTTCCGCCGCGCTCTGCTCGATGTCGCGCTCCGCCGCGAAGTGGCACGCCGACTCGTGCGCGGCCCAGCCCTCCAGCCAGGGGCGGACGGCGAGCAGCGGGACCTCGACGGCGCACTTCTCCTGCGCCTTCCAGCAGCGGGTGCGGAAGCGGCAGCCGGACGGCGGGTTCGCCGGCGAGGGCACGTCGCCGGTCAGCACGATCCGGTCCCGGTCCTCGCGGGCGGCCGGGTCCGGTACGGGGACGGCGGAGAGCAGCGCCTGGGTGTACGGGTGGGTGGCGTGGTCGTAGATCTCCTCGTCGGAGCCGATCTCGACCATCTTGCCGAGGTACATCACGCCGACCCGGTCGGAGATGTGCCGCACGATCGAGAGGTCGTGGGCGATGAACATGTACGACAGGCTGAACTCGTT
>NZ_JBFBDW010000122.1:0-1065 GCF_040683455.1 Kitasatospora sp. NPDC093679 | reverse complement strand
TGTTCTGACCCGTGAGGTTGGGGACGCGGCTGGCGGGTGGCTTGCCTGCGAGTGCGGTGTGTCCGCGGTGGTGATTGTAGGTGTGGAGCCAGTCGGGGTAGGCGTCTCGGCGTTCCTGCTCGGTGCGGTAGGGCCGTGCGTAGGCCCACTCGTCGAGCAGGGTGCGGTTGAAGCGTTCGACCTTGCCGTTGGTCTGCGGCCGATAGGGCCTGGTGCGCTTGTGGGCGATCCCGTGGGTGGTCAGGGTCTCGCGCCACACGCGTGAGCGGTAGCAGGCGCCGTTGTCGGTCATGACCCGCTGGACGGTGATCCCGGCCCGGGCGAAGAACTCGTTCGCCCGGGTCCAGAACGCGGTAGCGGTCTCCTTGCGCTCGTCGGGCAGGATCTCGCTGTAGGCCAGGCGGGAGTGGTCGTCGACGGCGTTGTGCAGGTAGCTGTAGCCGACTCCGGAGCGGGTTCTGCGGCCGGCCTGGCGGCCGAGGACCTGGTGGCCGCCGCCGTCGGGGATGTTGCCGAGCTTCTTGATGTCGACGTGGACCAACTCACCCGGCGTGGAACGCTCGTAGCGTCGTATCGTGTGGCCGGTGGCGCGGTCGAGGTGGGTCAGGCGGGCGAGGCGGTACCGGGTCAGGACGCGGTGCACGGTGGCCGGGTTGAGCTTCAGCAGGTAGGCGATGCGGGCCGGTCCCCAACGCCGCAGGACGCGGACCTTGATGATTCGCCGCTCGGTGCGGGTCGGGGTCCGGCGCGGGCTGTGGTGCGGACGCGAGGACCGGTCGGCCATGCCGGCCTCGCCGAGGACCCGGTAGCGGTCGGCCCAGCGCTTGGCCGTCGTCGGCGAGACCTGGAAGCGTTCGGCGGCCCGCCGCAGCGGCCAGCCGTCCTCCACCACGCAGCGGGCCAAGCGCAGGCGTCCGGTCTCGGTCAGCGGTGCGTTACGGTGTGGCATGAGGGCCTTTCTGGTCGCCGGTGCAGATGTCGCAATCCACACCTGGCCAGAAGGCCCTCACTCATTTCAAGATCACACCGCCGTGAACCCCGTCACCAACCTCCGTGGTCAGAACA
>NZ_JBFBDW010000121.1:0-1081 GCF_040683455.1 Kitasatospora sp. NPDC093679 | reverse complement strand
CTAGGGCTTGTGTGATGTTGTGATCAGTTGGGCGGTCGTACGAGGTCGTCTATCCAGATCATCGAGGCGCGAAGATGGAGGCCGGCGAGGTAGCTCTCGGGCGTTTTGTCGAACCGGGTGGCGATGCCCCGCCAGGCCTTCAGTTTGTTGATCAGGCGCTCGACGGTGTTCCGCTCCTTGTAGAGGTCGGCGTCGTGATCGACGGGTCGGCCGCCCCTGCTGCCCTTCCGTTTCCGGCTGGCAGCCTGGTCCTTCTTCTCCGGGATGACAGCCTTGATCCTGCGTTTGCGCAGGTAGGCGCGGTTGGCGCGGGACGAGTAGGCCTTGTCTGCGGCGACCGCGCCGGGCCGGGTGCGGGGCCGGCCGACGGGCAGGCGCACGCGCACCTTGGCGAGGACGGGGACGAACTGCGGGCTGTCGCCGGCCTGCCCCGCGGTCAGGACGAGCGCCAGCGGACGGCAGCGGCGGTCGGCGGCGAGATGGACCTTGCTGGTCAGCCCGCCCCGTGACCTGCCGAGCAGGGCCTGTGTCAGGCGGAGCTTGCGTCGCCGTCGGACGCGTCCGCGCTCGTCCTGTCCGTTCTGTTCCTGCGACTCGCCCCTTTTTGTCGGGCCGTCTCCTGCTCGCGTGCGGCCTCCTCCAGGGCCTGCATGAGGTCCTCGTCGACGAGCATCCCGGCGGCGTCGTGATGGGCGCGCACGGTCGTGGAGTCGACGCTGACCAACGACAGGTCCGTCTTCCCCGCCCGGGCGGCCTCGGCGATCAGGCCTTCGAGCAGGGCGGTGAACACGCCGGCGTCCCGCCAGACCCGGAACCGGCCGAAGACCGTGGACCAGGGGCCGAACTCGTCGGGCATCTCCCGCCACTGGGAGCTGGAGCGGAACCGCCAGATCACTCCCTCGAACTGGTCGCGAAGCCGCTCGGGATAGGGCCCGAACCTGCCGATCGGCAGATAGGGCTCGATCAAACTCCACTGTTCGTCGGTGAGTTGCCTGCGCGTCACACCTGACAGTCCTACCGGTTTCCACCCCGAAACGGGGGCAGAACCCGAAGATTGATCACAACATCACACAGGCCCTAG
>NZ_JBFBDW010000120.1:0-1115 GCF_040683455.1 Kitasatospora sp. NPDC093679 | reverse complement strand
GGTGGATGGGGCCGTCGCCGGTGGAGAGGGGCAGGCAGCTGCCGCCGCGGCGGTGGGCGACGATCTCGGCGGCGACGGAGACGGCGGTCTCCTCGGGGGTGCGGGCGCCGAGGTCGAGGCCGATGGGGGAGCGGAGGCGGGCGATCTCGGCCTCGGTGAGGCCGGTCTCGCGCAGGCGGGTGGTGCGGTCGTGGTGGGTGCGGCGTGATCCCATGGCGCCGACGTAGCCGACGGGCAGGCGCAGGGCGCGCTCCAGCAGGGGGATGTCGAACTTGGCGTCGTGGGTGAGGACGCACAGGACGGTGCGGCCGTCGATGCGGTGGTGCTGGGTGTCGAGGTAGCGGTGCGGCCAGTCGACGACGATCTCGTCGGCGTCGGGGAAGCGGCGGGGGGTGGCGAAGACGGGGCGGGCGTCGCAGACGGTGACGTGGTAGCCGAGGAACTTGCCGATGCGGACGACGGCGGCGGCGAAGTCGATGGCGCCGAAGACGATCATGCGGGGGGCGGGGACGTGGGACTCGACGAAGACGGTGACGGTGCCCTGGTCGGTGGGGTCGCAGGGGCGGCCGTCGAGGGCGAGGACGACGGTGCCGGTGCGGCCGGCGTCGAGCATGGCGCGGGCCTCGGCGACGATCGAGCGCTCCAGCGACAGCGTGGTCGGCCCGGGCGTGGCGGCGGCCGCGGAGGACACCGGGGAGAGGCCGCCGTGGTGGGCGTCGGCGGTGACGGCGAGGGCGGCGCCGAGCAGGGCGTCGGGGCCGGAGGCGATCCGGGCGAGGGCGACGGGGGTGCCGGAGGCGATGTACGCGATGCCGGTGTCGATCGCGGGGTCGGTGCCGGGCACCACCGGCTGGACGAGGACGTCGAGGATGCCGCCGCAGGTCAGGCCGACGGCGAAGGCGTCCTCGTCGCTGTAGCCGAAGCGTTCCAGGACGGGTTCGCCGGTGCGGATCGCCTGCCGGCACAGGTCGTAGACGGCGCTCTCGACGCAGCCGCCGGAGACCGAGCCGATCGCCTCGCCGGTCTCGTCGACGGCGAGCGCGGCGCCGGGGTCGCGGGGGGCGCTGCCAAAGACGCCGACGACGGTGGCCACGGCGAAGGAGCGCCCGGACGCG
>NZ_JBFBDW010000119.1:0-1120 GCF_040683455.1 Kitasatospora sp. NPDC093679 | reverse complement strand
TACGGGAGGTTGCGGGCCATGACGATGCGCTGGACCTGGTTGGTGCCCTCGTAGATCTGGGTGATCTTGGCGTCGCGCATCATCCGCTCGACCGGGTAGTCGCGGGTGTAGCCGTAGCCGCCGAGGAGCTGGACGGCGTCGGTGGTGATCTCCATCGCGACGTCGGAGGCGAAGCACTTGGCGGCGGCGCCGAAGAACGTCAGGTCGCCGTCCGTGCGCTGGGACTTCGCGGCGGCGGCGTAGGTGAGCTGGCGGGCGGCCTCCAGCTTCATCGCCATGTCGGCGAGCATGAACTGCACGCCCTGGAACTCGGCGATGGCCTTGCCGAACTGCTTGCGTTCCTGGACGTAGCCCTTGGCGTAGTCCAGGGCGCCCTGGGCGATGCCGATCGCCTGGGCGGCGATGGTGACCCGGGTGTGGTCGAGGGTCTTCATCGCGGTGGCGAAGCCGGTGCCCTCGGCGCCGATCATCCGGTCGGCGGGGATCCGCACGTTGTCGAAGTAGACCTCGCGGGTCGGCGAGCCCTTGATGCCGAGCTTCTTCTCCGGGGCGCCGAAGGAGACGCCCTCGTCGCCCTTCTCGACCACGAACGCGGAGATGCCCTTGGAGCGCTTCTCCGGGTCGGTGACGGCCATGACGGTGTAGAACTCGGAGACGCCGGCGTTGGTGATCCACCGCTTGACGCCGTTGAGGACCCAGAAGTCGCCGTCGCGCACCGCGCGGGTCTTCATGCCGGCCGCGTCGGAGCCGGCCTCCGGCTCGGACAGGCAGTAGGAGAACATGCCCTCGCCGCGGGCCAGCGCGCCGAGGTACTTGGCCTTCAGCTCCTCGGAGCCGGACAGCTGGACGGGCAGCGAGCCGAGCTTGTTGACCGCGGGGATCAGCGAGGAGGAGGCGCAGACCCGGGCGACCTCCTCGATCACGATCACGGTGGCCAGCGCGTCCGCGCCGGCGCCGCCGTACTCCTCGGGCACGTGCACCGCGTGCAGGTCGTTGCCCTGCAGCGCCTCCAGCGCCTCGCTCGGGAAACGGCCCTGCTCGTCGACCTCGGCCGCGAACGGGGCGATCTTCGCCTCGGCCAGCGACCGCACCGCGTCACGGAGCATGTCGTGCTCCTCGG
>NZ_JBFBDW010000118.1:0-1132 GCF_040683455.1 Kitasatospora sp. NPDC093679 | reverse complement strand
GCCCGGAAGCAGTCGACGGCGTCGGCGAACTCGTCCGGCACCGGGCGGCGGTCGACGATCCCCGCCACGGCGCCGTACAGCGTCGGGGCGCCGTAGGTCTCGACCCGCCAGCCGAGTGTGCGGGCAGCGGCCCGCATCGCCGAGCGCAGCAGGGCGAGGCCGCCGAGGTCTTCCGTCTCGGCCCAGGTCAGGCGCACTTCCCACGCTCCGCCGTAGCCGCCGCCCTGCGGCGGGCAGGAGCGGGTGAGCAGCGGGGGCAGGACGGCGACCAGGCGCCGGTGGCGGGGGTCCGCGGCAGGGTAGGGCACGAACGGAGCCTAGGACGCGTGCACCGGGCTGCGCGGGTGGTCGGGGATAGTCCGACGAACGGCATCCGGGTGCCCGGCCGGCGGTGGATCGGTGCCGGTCACGCGAGGGTTGATTCGCCTGCTGGGTGGTGTGTGCGCGTGCGGTTCCCCTCTTGACCATGTGTTCGGCGGGTCCGAAATCGGTGCCCAGGGGGTGATCGGCGCTGTGAACTTCCTACTGTCCCGGCCTGTCGGATCACTGAGAGGCAGTCAGGGAGGCCGTCTTCCGCTGCCGTCCCGAGCGGATCCGACGTCCACCACCCGTCGAGTGAACGGGGAGAGCAGCATGGACGAGGCCGAGAAGAAACCGCACGACGCCGGCAAGGCGACGGACCGACCGCAGGACGCCGAGCGCGGAGCACAGCCGCCCGGGGCCACGGGCGGCGGCCGGGCGGTCCCGGCGTGGCGGGACCGTCAGGGTGGAGTGGTCTGGTGGTCGGGCGGCTGCTGTCCGGCGCCGGGTCGCGCGTGGCGGGCGAGCTGTGGCGGCTGGTCACCGAGCAGCCGCCCGGCGACCGCGAGTAGAACGCGACGGCGGCCCGGCCCTGGCCCCGAGACGGAGGCCGGGCCGCCGCAGCCCGTCGTGGGCGGCTGCCGGGCCGTCGCCGGGTGTCGGCGGCATGCGGCATATTGTCCGTGGCCGGCTGCTCCGGATTGTGGAGTCCTTCGTGGGAGAGGCGAGGCCCCGTAGATGTCGTTCGTAAGCCGCTCGGGCGGGCAGGCCCCGGCCGCCGCCGTGGTGGACCCGGGCCTGGCGGAGTCCGTGCAGAAGACGGTGCACCGGC
>NZ_JBFBDW010000117.1:0-1354 GCF_040683455.1 Kitasatospora sp. NPDC093679 | reverse complement strand
GCTCCACACCTACAATCACCACCGCGGACACACCGCACTCGCAGGCAAGCCACCCGCCAGCCGCGTCCCCAACCTCACGGGTCAGAACACCTAGGGCTCGACGAGGGTGACGGTGACGGTGACCACCGGGCTGGGCAGTGGGCTGGGCGGCGGGACGGGGGGCGGCGTGGTGCGGCTGTGGGTGGGGGAGGGCGTGGGGGCGGGTGCGGGGCGGGTCGTGGTGGGTGCGGGTGTCGGTGTCGGTGGCGGGGTCGGCGTCGGGGTCGGGGCGGGCGAAGGCGGTGCCGGCTCCGCGCCGGTGGG
Organism: Kitasatospora sp. NPDC093679; assembly: GCF_040683455.1. Taxonomy (NCBI): domain Bacteria; kingdom Bacillati; phylum Actinomycetota; class Actinomycetes; order Kitasatosporales; family Streptomycetaceae; genus Kitasatospora; species Kitasatospora sp. NPDC093679. The sequence continues at coordinate 1,051 of NZ_JBFBDW010000117.1, read as the reverse complement.
GGCGGGGACGGCCGCGGCCGGTGCCGGCGGGTGGCCGGGCAGGGCGGCGGCCACCGTGAGGACGAGGAGCAGGACGGCGGCTGCCGCGCCCACCACGGTACGAACGGGAGCCGGGCGCCGCGGTGCCGCGGTGGGCGGGGACGGGACGGCCGGTCCGACGGGCGGGGAGGGCGGAGCCTCGCCCGTCCACAACAGCAGTGCGGGGGTCAGGACGGGCCGGTGCCAGTCCCGGACGGCGGCGAGTTCGGTGCGGGCCGTGCCGCACGGCCCGCACCCGGCGAGGTGGTCGGCGAGCCCGGGTTCCGGGACGGCGCCGCGGCGGACGGTGTCGCCGAGCCGGGCGACCAGCTGGCGGCAGGCCCGGGCCGGGACACGGGCCACGTACACCTGGAGGTAGGTGTCGAACAGGGCGGCCCGGGCGGGCGGCGCGGGCGGACGCAGGTCCCCGTCCGGGCCGAGGCCGTGCCAGAGCTCCTCCTGCCGGTGCGCGGGCAGCCGGCGGAAGGCCTGCAGCAGCGGCGCCTCCTGTTCGACGGCGGCCAGGGCGCCGGCGAGGCCCGCCCCCGGGTGGCGGGCGGCCGCGGCGTGCAGCCAGCCGCGGAAGCCGGCCGACAGTTCGGCCTCCCGCCCGGTGTCGGCCCACCGTGCGGCCGTGCGGCGGAGCGCGGCGACCAGCTCCGGCCGCGGGGCGCCGGCGGTCGGGAGCGTCCGGGCGGCCTCGTCGACCAGTCGGCGGGCGGTGGCCCCGTCCGGGCAGCACAGGCGGGCGTAGCCGAGGACGGCGGCCCGGTGGCGGTCGGTGGGACTGGGGGAACGGCGGGCGGGCGCGCCGTCCGCGGGCGGGGGTGCCGTGTCCTGCATGGGTCCGTCCAGGGGTGTGTTCGTCCGGGTGCCGGGTCGTCCGGTCCTGGTCGTCCGGGTGGGTGGGGTCGGGTGGGCGGGCCGACCCGGGGGGGGGCCGGACGGCCGGGGGGGGGGGGGGCGGGGAGCCCCCCGGCGGGGGCCGGCCCCGGGCCCCCCAACCCCCCCACGTGACCACCACCCTAGGCTC
>NZ_JBFBDW010000116.1:0-1766 GCF_040683455.1 Kitasatospora sp. NPDC093679 | reverse complement strand
CCTCGGCGGTGAGCTGGGGCAGGACGGTGAACAGGTCGCCGACGACGCCGTAGTCGACGAGCTCGAAGATCGGGGCCTCGGGGTCCTTGTTGATGGCGACGATGGTCTTCGAGGTCTGCATGCCGGCGCGGTGCTGGATGGCGCCGGAGATGCCCGCGGCGACGTACAGCTGCGGGGAGACCTGCTTGCCGGTCTGGCCGACCTGGTTGGTGTGCGGGTACCAGCCGGCGTCGACGGCGGCGCGGGAGGCGCCGACGGCGGCACCGAGCGCGTCGGCGAGGTCCTCGACGACGGCGAAGCCCTCGGCGGCGCCGACGCCGCGGCCGCCGGAGACCACGATCGCGGCCTCGGTCAGCTCGGGGCGGCCGGAGGCGACGCGCGGGGTGCGGGCGGTGACGGTGGCCGCGTTGCCGGTGAGGGCGACGGTGACCTGCTCGACGGTGCCGGCGGCCGGGGCCGGCTCGGGGGCGGCGGCGTTCGGCTTGACGGTGATCACCGGGGTGCCGGTGGTCACCGTCGACTTGACCTGGAAGGACGCGGCGAACACCGACTGGGTGGCGACGGGACCGGCCTCGCCGGCCTCCAGGTCGACGGCGTCGGTGATGATGCCGGAGCCCAGCCGCAGCGCGACGCGGGCGGCGACCTCCTTGCCCTCGCCGGAGGAGGTGACCAGCACGGCGGCGGCGCCGCTGCTGCGGGCGATCTGGGTGAGGGCGTCGACCTTCGGGACCACCAGCTGGGTGGCGAACTCGTCGGCGTCGGCGGTGTAGACCTTGGCGGCGCCGTACTCGGCGGCCTTGGCGGCGATGTCGGCCGCGGCCGCACCGGCGCCCAGCACGACGGCGGAGGGCTCGCCGATCCGGCGGGCCAGGGTCAGCAGTTCGAGGGCCGGCTTGCGGACCACGCCGTCGGCGTGGTCCACGAGAACCAGGATCTCAGCCATGATTCGTTGCTCCTGATCGTTCGTTGGATGCGCGCGTGGGGCGTGGGCTCAGATGAACTTCTGCTCGGCGAGGTAGCCGGCGAGCTGCTTGCCGCCCTCGCCCTCGTCCTTGACGACGGTGCCGGCGGTGCGGGCCGGGCGGGCGGTGATGTCGGCGACCTTGGTCCAGGAGCCGGCCAGGCCGACCTCGTCGGCGTCGATGCCCAGGTCGTCCAGGTCGAGCTCGGCGACGGGCTTCTTCTTCGCGGCCATGATGCCCTTGAACGAGGGGTAGCGGGCCTCGCCGGACTGGTCGGTGACCGACACGACGGCCGGCAGCGCGGCCTCGACCTGCTCGGTCGCGGCGTCGCCGTCGCGGCGGCCCTTGACCACGCCGCCCTCGACCGACACCTCGGACAGCAGGGTGGCCTGCGGCACGCCCAGCCGCTCGGCGAGCAGCGCCGGCAGCACGCCCATCGTGCCGTCGGTGGAGGCCATGCCGCACACCACCAGGTCGAACCCGGTGTTCTCCAGCGCCTTCGCCAGGACCGCGGAGGTGCCGATCACGTCCGAGCCGTGGATGTCCTCGTCGTTGACGTGCACGGCCTTGTCCGCACCCATCGACAGGGCCTTGCGCAGCGCGTCCTTCGCGTCGTCCGGACCCACGGTCAGCACCGTCACCTCGGCGTCACCGGAGGCCTCCGCGATCCGCAGCGCCTGCTCCACGCCGTACTCGTCCAGCTCCGACAGGAGGCCGTCCACGCCCTCCCGGTCGGTGGTGGTGTCGTCCGCGAAGCGACGGTCACCGGTCGCGTCGGGCACGTACTTCACACAGACAACGATC
>NZ_JBFBDW010000115.1:0-3040 GCF_040683455.1 Kitasatospora sp. NPDC093679 | reverse complement strand
ATTTCTGCCGCGGTTTTACATTCGGGGGCCCGGGGGCCCAAGTGCTGCGGGTCAGAGGCGCTCGCGGAAGCCGCCGGTCTCGGTGCCGCGCTTCTCGATGAAGTGCTTGAACCGCTTGAGGTCGCCCTTCACCTGCCGGTCCAGCATGTTCATCATGTCCGCGGCCTTCTCCGCCAGCCCCTCGGGCTGGTAGTCCATCGACATCACGATCCGCGTGTGGCCGGCGTCCAGCGCCTGGAACGACACCATGCCGGTCTGCTTCACCTCACCGCTGGTCGTCCGCCAGCTGACGTGGTCGTCCGGGACCTGGTCGACGATCTCGGTGTCGAACTCCCGCGACACCCCGCCGATCCGCGTCTTCCAGTGGTTGTGCCGGTCGTCGATCTGCCGGATCTCCTCCACGCCGTCCATGAACAGCGGGAAGTCCTCGAACTGCGTCCACTGGTTGTACGCGGTGCTCACCGGCACATCCACGTCGATCGTCTCCTGCACCTTGCTCATACCGAACCCACTCCCTCGTGGTCTGGCTCACCGGACCCCGGACGCCTGCCCCCGCGGCAGGCCCTCACACGGGGCCGTCCTCCATCCCGCCCGCACCGCGGAGCACCCGCAACCGCAGACGGCCACCACCCGGCCGCCCGAACCCGCGGCACGCGCCCTTCTTCCGCCGCTGCGGCACCAATCCCGGCAGCCGCACCGGTCGACCACCCGGGTGAACGCCCACCCGCAACTGCACCGGACCCCGGCACGGACCCACCGGCGGCCCGGGCGGGCGTAGTGTCTGGACACCGCCACCTCTGCGCGGCGCAGCAAGACCCGGAAAGGAGCGTCCGAGATGGCGCTCGTGCACCGCTACCTGATCGTCCTCCCCGGCCGGCCGGGCTGCCACGCCCCGCAGACCGGCACGGTCGTCACCGCCACCGGCCGCACCGGCCCCGGCGGCCACATGATCTACACCGACGAAACCGGCCGCCTGCATGTCGAAATCACCGACCACGGCACCGCCCGGCTCCTCACCCCCACCCCGCTCCACCACGGCCCCCTCCACGCCGAACCCCTCCCCTGACCGCCCCGAACCGGATGCCGGTGCCGGTGCCGGTGCCGGTGCCGAACGGACGGGACGCGCAGTCCCGGGCGGATGGACCAGGGGCTTCGGCGAGGCCGCCTGCGCCGTCAAGGGGTCCGGTGCCGGCGTGGAGCAGCGCGGCATGAAATGCCCTTTTCAGGGCATATGCCAGATTCTGGGTATGTTGGTTGAACGTTTACCGAACCTGCGTGGAGGCCGTCGTGCCGGATCCCGAACTGACACCGGAGGAGATCGCGATGGTCCACGAGTACGTGGAGATCCCGCCCGGAGTCGCGATCGACCGCCTGGACGTCCACCGGGCCCGGCTCGCGAAAGCCGTCGGCGGCTGGTTCCGCAAGGCCGGACCAGGTCTGTACGAGATCGTCACAGAAACCCCTCGCCCCGGCACCCGGCCGCCCGACCTGCCCTAGCGCGCAACCACGCCCGGAGCGCACCCTCGCCCGGGCTTCGTGCGGAACTGATGCCCTCGATCTGTGGCCCCGGCCGGGGGTACCACCATGGGGGCGGTCCGGCGCCCGCGAGAGGCCGTGGCGGATGCCGGACCGGAACCGGCGGCTCGCCTCGCACGGACCGGTCGGCCGCGTACCGGGCACGGGTGCTACTGCACACCGCCCGCGAGCCGCAAACACCCGCCCGCATCACCACCCGCAGGAGTGGCGGCCGCCCCGGCGGGTGGTGGTGCGGGCGGGTGGCCGGGCACGGCCGGGCGGGCGACTTTCCGGGGATGTCGGCCGGGCACCGGCGGCGGGGTGCGGCAACGGCGGGAGGGTGGTGCCCCGGGGCGCCGGCCGCCCGATCGCCGCCGTCTGCCGTCGGCCGGAGTGCAGCGGCCGAGCCGGACACCGGACTGGTCCCGGCCGGCGCGGCAACCGTCGTGGTCCAGGACGGCGACACCCCCGACGGCATCACCCGAACCCTTCACCTGTCCGGCAGCGGGCCCGGCAGCTCCCTGCGAGGCAAGGTGACGGCCGGGCCCGACCGGATGCGACGGCTACACCGCCTGCGACACCGACACTAGCCAACCCGATCACCTGCCGCAGCATCAAGAACGACGAAGGCCCCGCGGCAGTCCGCGGACCGCGGCACGATCCGCGGACTGCCGCCGTGACCGCCTGGTGGCCGACCGGCGAGGTGCCGGGATCCGTCGCGGGCCATAGCGTGTAGGCGGATCGACCAGCGGGTCAAACGAACCGTGACCGCCCCTTCGGGAGGCTCACATGCTCGTGCTCATGCTGCTCATGCCCCCGGCGCTTCTCGGTGCCCTCCTACTGCTCTGCCAGCTCGAGGAACGCCTCACCGACCGCCTCACCGCACCACCGCCGGACGAGCCGGCGCCTTCCCTGCCTGAGGGTCCGGACGCCTGCGAACCGGCGCCGGCCCAGGCCGACCCCGGGCACTGACCCCGCCGGCAGTGCCGGCGGTCCGGCCGCACGCCGTCCTCGACGTCCGGCCGGACTTCGCCGAACCCACCGAGGCGGTCCCCTGAGCCCGGCCGGCGAGAAGGGCCGAGGCGGCTGACGACCACCGCGCCCCGGTCTCCGATCAGGTACGAAGGCCGCCGTCCTGCAGGTCGCAGGGCAACGGCGTCCGGCGGGCGCGGGCCGCCGGTCGGGCGCGGCCGATGCGTACGGTCGACCGCCCGGAGGGTGGTGTCCTGCCGGCCCGGCGCGGTCGGAGGTGTACGTGCCGGGGTCGCCGGCCCGCCGATCGGGCTCGCCGGGGCGCCCTCAACGGATTCGCCGCGGCGCCGGCACAGCGCGTCCGCCGGTGGGGCGCGGCCTCACTTCGGTGCCGGGCCCAGGGACACGCCCCCTGCCGCAACCTCCGGATCACCGCCCCGGTTCCCGGTGGGCGAAAGAGTCCGGGCCCGGCGCGCGGATGCGCACCGGGCCCGGACCATGGTAGCGGGGACAGGATTCGAACCTGCGACCTCTGGGTTATGAGCCCAGCGAG
>NZ_JBFBDW010000114.1:0-3939 GCF_040683455.1 Kitasatospora sp. NPDC093679 | reverse complement strand
GACACCCCCATCATCACCCTCGACGCCCGACGCCGGGACAGCGCCAAGAGCGCCCTCATCACCCTCGTCGAGCACGCCCTCCTGGCCCGCCTCCGGTAGGACAGGAACCCAGGACGGATGATGCAGCGCGCCCGCTCCGGTGCCCCCACGGGCACGGGAGCGGGCGCGCGTTTCTCCGTCGATAACAGTTCGGTAGGCATTTCGAGATCAACAGCGACACAGTGTGAGGTTCTCGATCCACTGTGCACTGTCGACCTTCCACTTGCTCCACAACTGTCCCTAAATGTCCGATTTATTCGGCACATCTCGGGTACGGAGAGCTGTTTGTCCCGCATCCCTCCACGTGCTGAAATTCCAGCTACCCCGTAGTCACCCCATATGGCAGTTCCACCCAGCAGCGGGCTGCGGCCGGCGGGGGTAGCCGCTGGATTGATTCATGGCCGCACCATCGGCCGAGAGGTTGTTGTCGAGTGAGGCGTAAGCAGCCAGACACCCCGCAGCGGCGGTCCGAGCCCCGCCCGAACGAGCAGGGAACCGGCGGTCAGGCACCGGTCGGCTTCTCCGCGTTCACGGCGGCCGAGGACCGGCCGCAGCCGCGCGGCGCCGCCGGCCCGCCGACCCAGATACTCAGCGGCCCGGGCAACCGCCCGGGCGGCGCCACGGGGCCGACCGGCACGTCCGGCGCCTCCGAGGCCGCAGGCGGTGAGGGCGGCGGCCGGTACGAGTTCCTGGCACCCCGGAACTGGCGCGTGCCGACCCGCCTGGTCGCCATCCTGCTCGTGCCGGTCATCATCGGCCTGGTCTTCGGCGGCCTGCGCGTCAACACCTCGCTGGACGACTTCCACAAGGCCGACCGTGCGGTGAAGACCGCGAAGCTCGCGCACGCCGCGACCGACCTCGCGGACGCCCTGGAGAACGAGCGCGACCTCTCGATCGTGCCGATCCTCACCGGCTCCGACCCGCAGGGCCGGCTCGGCGAGCTCCGCAAGAAGACCGACGACGCCCTCAAGGCGTACAACACGGCCTACGGCAAGATCTCCGACGACGACACGCTCAAGCGCCGCGACGCGGCCTTCCAGCAGCTCGTCGTCTTCCTGCCGCACCTGCGCGAGAACGCCTACAAGCCCGAGCTGCTCGCCTCGGCCACCCAGGCCGCCTACTCGGTGATGTTCGCCCCGCTGCTGGCCATCGACAACTCCGTCGGCTTCGGCTCCTCCAGCGTCACCAGCAAGGGCCGCGCGATCTACGCCATGTCGCTGGCGAAGGCCTCCGCCTCGACCCAGCGCGCGCTGATGGTCAACCTGCTCGCCGGCATCGCCCAGGGCACCGTCACCCGGTACGAGAACCAGGAACTGATCATCTCGCTCCTGGTGGCGAGCAAGCTCGAGACGACCGCCATCAGCGAGTTCACCACCGGCTCCACCGCGGACGACGCCAAGGTCTACGCCGACGCCCTGGTCGCCCAGGCCGCCGCCGACCAGCGCGCCCCGCTGCGGATGCCCGACAACCAGAGCATCCCGACCGTCAACGGCCTGATGAACATCGGCCTGGCCTACTCCGACGCCGCCGCCCGCGGCCAGCAGGACGGCAAGGAGGCGGCGGAGCGGCTCTTCGAGAACGCGAAGAACGCCGGTCTGACCGTCCAGAACTGGAACCAGGCCGCCGCCGGCCACATGAACGCCCTGCGCGCCACGGAATCCGCCCTCCTCAACGAGGTCGTCGGCGACGCGCAGAACATCAAGGACCGCGCCCAGACGGACGCCTTCCTCAACTCCGGCATCGTGATCGCCGCGCTGGCGCTCGCCGGTCTGCTCACCGGCTTCATCGCCCGCTCGATGATCCTCGGCATGCGCACCCTGAACACCGCCGCGCTGGACATCGCCAACCACCGTCTGCCCGACCTGGTCGAGAAGCTCTCCAAGACCGACCCGGACCGGGTCGACACCTCGGTCGAGCCGATCCCGCTGCGCGGCAAGGACGAGATCGGCGAGGTCGCCCGCGCGTTCGACCAGGTCCACTCGCAGGCGGTGTCGCTCGCGGCCGAGCAGGCCCTGCTCCGAGGCAACCTGAACGCGATCTTCTCCAACCTGTCGCGCCGCAGCCAGAGCCTGATCCAGCGCCAGCTGGCGCTGATCACCGACCTGGAGAACAACGAGGCCGACCCGGACCAGCTGGAGAACCTCTTCAAGCTGGACCACCTCGCGACCCGCATGCGCCGCAACGGCGAGAACCTCCTCGTCCTCGCGGGCGAGGAGCCCGGCCGCCGCTGGAACACCCCCGTCCCGCTGGTCGACGTGCTCCGTGCCGCCGCCTCCGAGGTGGAGCAGTACGAGCGCATCGAGCTCGCCGGCATCCCGGAGGCCGAGGTCGTCGGCGCCGCCGTGACCGACCTCGTCCACCTGCTCGCCGAGCTGCTGGAGAACGCCACCACGTTCTCCAGCCCGCAGACCCGCGTCCTGGTCAACGCCACCCGCCTGCCGGACGGACGCGTCCTCGTCGAGATCCACGACAAGGGCATCGGCCTCACCGCCGACGACTTCGCGGAGATCAACGAGAAGCTGGCCGAGCCGCCCACGGTCGACGCGACCATCTCGCGCCGCATGGGCCTCTTCGTGGTCGGCCGGCTGTCCCAGCGGCACGACATCCGCGTGCAGCTGCGCCCGTCGGGCGAGTCCGCCGGCACCACCTCGCTGGTCATGCTCCCGATCGGCCTGACCCAGATGAACGCCGCGCCGGAGCCGGAGGAGCAGTTCACCGTCTCCCGGATCTTCTCCGAGCAGGAGCCGACCCAGGCCTGGCAGGACGACTGGAGCCAGCGCAGCGCCGCCGAGCTCGGCTTCGACGACCACCTGACCGGCACCGGCAACGGCGGCTTCAGCCCGGCGCTGGAGTCCATGCAGCGCTCGCAGCGCCGCCGTGCCGCCGCCATCGAGGCGGGCCCGCACGACGAGGTCATCGACGCCGAGGCGGTCGAGACCACCGAGGCCCCCTACGCGGACGAGTACCAGCCCCAGGGCTACGAGCAGTCCGGCTACCAGGACCAGGGCTACGGCCAGGACCAGTACGCGCAGGACGGCTACGACCAGTACCAGGGCCAGTACGACCAGAACGGCTACCAGGAGCAGGGCTACGGCCAGGACGGCTACGACCAGTACCAGGGCCAGTACGACCAGAACGGCTACCAGGGCATCCCGCAGCAGCAGGGCGCCCAGGACGACGCCTACCAGTCGTACGGCTACGAGGAGCAGTACGAGGCCGACCGGCCCGCCGGACACCCGTACGGGGCCGACGAGCAGCCCGCGCTGCCCCCGGCGGCCACGGCCGGCGGTCTCCCGCAGCGTCGCCCCGGCCAGCAGCTGGCCGGCGGCGGTGCCGGTGCCGGTGCCTTCGGCGGCGGCGACGAGAAGCCGAACTGGTTCGCCGGCGCCAAGGACACCTCCGGCCCCGCCGGTGAGAACCGCGGCCACGACGTGTCCGCGCTCGGCGGCTACGGCCCGACCGGCCCGACCGCGTCGAGCGCCTGGCAGTCCGCCAACGACGGCGGCTGGCAGCGGGCCGAGCAGGTCCGCGAGCCCTCGTCGGCCGGCACCACCCAGGCCGGCCTGCCGCGCCGGGTGCCCAAGCAGAACCTCGTGCCCGGCAACGCCAAGCCGACTCCGCAGGAAGGCCCGCAGGTCTCCCGCAACCCGGAGGAGGTCCGCGGCCGCCTGACCAACCTGCGCCGCGGCGTCGAGCAGGGCCGCAGCGCCGGCGGTGACCCGGGGGCCACCGGCAGCTTCCGCTTCGACCCGAACCAGGGTCGCGGCAGCAACCAGAACAGCAGCACCGATCTCTTCGGCGGCTCGAACCACCAGGAGCGTTGAGTTGAGTCAGATGAGCCAGGCCGCACAGAACCTGAACTGGCTGATCACCAATTTCGTGGACAACACCCCCGGGGTG
>NZ_JBFBDW010000113.1:0-3947 GCF_040683455.1 Kitasatospora sp. NPDC093679 | reverse complement strand
GCTCCACACCTACAATCACCACCGCGGACACACCGCACTCGCAGGCAAGCCACCCGCCAGCCGCGTCCCCAACCTCACGGGTCAGAACACCTAGTCGCGCAGGAAGGCGAGCAGGGCCGTCGCGACCTCGGTCGGGCTCTCCAGCTGCGGGTAGTGGCCGGTGGGTGGCGGGCCGGCGAGTTCGACCACCGCCGCGTGCGGGATCCGCTCGCGGACCCGGGCCAGCACGTGGGCGCCGCTGATCGGGTCGGCGGGGCCCCAGGCGAACAGCATCGGTCCGCCGTAGCCCTCCAGGGCGGCGCTCCAGCGGGCCGCGTGGCGGCGCCGCTCGTCGATGTACCGCAGCAGCCGCGGTGCGAGCAGCCGGCCGTCCGCGCGGGCGATGCCGAGCCACATCTCGTGCAGCGCCGTGTCGGACACCGGCCGGGCCAGCACCTGCCGCATCGAGGCGGCGAAGCGCCGCTCGGTCGTCGCCCGGGCCAGCAGCGGGCCGAGCGGGCCGTGCAGCAGCCGCTGGATCGGGACCGGCCGGTGCAGATCGGCCCAGAGCCCGCCGTTCAGCCAGGCCGTGCGGGTGATCCGCGGGGCGTCCCGGGCCAGCAGCTCCTGCGCGACGCTGACCCCGTAGTCGTGCGCCACCAGCGCCGTCGCGCCGACGCCGAGCTCCTGCCACACCGCCTGCACCAGGTCGGCCTGCTCCAGCAGCGAGTACGCGTGCCGGCGCGGCTTGTCGCTCCCGCCGAAGCCGAGCAGGTCGAGGGTGGTCACCCGGCAGCCGTCCGCGGCCAGCCGGGGCGCCACGGCCGCCCAGTCGTGCGAGGAGGTCGGGAAGCCGTGCAGCAGCGTCACCGGCCGTCCGTCGGGCGGACCGTCCTGGCGGACGAACAGGGTGTGCGCACCGCGCGGGCCGCGGACGGCCAGGCGGCGCCCGCCGGCGGTCCACTCCGCCAGCGGCGGCAGCTCGGTCTCGGTCGGCGGGGTCACGGTGCCTCCTGTCGGGGACTGCCGGTGGTCGGGCGCACGGTGGTCGGGCGCACGGTGGTCGGGGGCGCGGTCACGGCGCCGGGCGGCGCAGGGCGACGCCGTCCAGCAGTGCGGTGAGCCCGAAGTCGAACTCCTGGTCGCTGTCCGGCGCGTTGAGCAGCTCGGCGTGGCGGCGGACGACCGGGTGGGTGGACTCCGGCAGGGCCGCGAACAGTTCGGCCATCGCGGCCCGCTCGGCCGCCGTCCGTGCGGCGCCGCCCGCGTCCATCTGGGCGGAGCCGATCACGAAGTGCATGACCGTCAGGTAGACGTGCACCGCGGTGGCGGGCTCCCAGCCGGTCGAGATCAGCACACCGAGGGCGTGCTCGCGGGCGCGCAGCGCGTTCGGGCCGAGCAGCTGGCCGGCGACGAACAGCGGCGCCACCGCGGGATGGCCGAGCAGGACGCCGCGGAACCCGCGGGCGCCCGCCGCCAGGGCGGACCGCCAGTCGGCCGTTCCCTCCGGCAGCCGGACCTCGGCGAGCACGTGGTCCACCAGCTCCACCAGGAGCTCCTCCCGGCTGGCGACGTGCCGGTACAGCGAGGTGTGGCGGGTGCCCAGCCGGTCGGCGAGCCGGCGCATCGTGAGGGCGTCCAGCCCCTCGCCGTCCGCGATCTCCAGGGCGGCGGCGGTGATCGCCGCCAGGGTCAGCCCGCCCGCCCGGGGCCGGCGCCGGGCCCGCTCGCCGTACCGCTGCCGCCACCAGGCGGCCGAGCCCGGCGCGGCCGGCCCGGTCACTCGAAGAGGTCCGGGTCGGAGCGCACGACGTCCTGCCACAGCGGCTGGAAGGAGAACCAGCCGGCGAGCGGGAAGCCGGTCTGCTCGCGGGTGTACCGGGCCGCCTCCGCGCTCATCACCCGCGGCGTCCCGGCGGCCTCGGCGAGCAGCTGGGCCTGGGCGCTGCGCTCCATGCTGATGAACCACCAGGCGGCCTCCTCGACGGACTCGCCGACCGTGAAGACGCCGTGGTTCTGGTGGATCGCGGCCCGGTGCGGGCCGAGGCCGGCGGCGAGCAGCGCGCCCGCCTCCTCGTCCAGGACGACCTCGCCGCCGCCCTCGGACACCACCACGTGGTTCTCGAACAGGGCGCAGGCGTCCTGGGTGATCGGGTCCAGCGGGCGGCCCAGGCTCGACCAGGCCTTGCCGTGCACGGCGTGCGCGTGGCAGGCGGCGACCACGTCCGGCCGGGCCGCGTGGATCGCGGAGTGGATGACGAACCCGGCCCGGTTCACCGGGCGGCGGCCGTGCCGGACCCGTCCCTCGTGGTCGACCAGCAGCAGGTCGGACACCCGGACCTGACGGAACGACAGGCCGAACGGGTTGACCCAGAACATGTCCGGGAACTCCGGGTCGCGGACGGTGATGTGCCCGGCCGCCCCCTCGGAGAAGCCGAGCCGCCCGAAGACCCGGCAGGCGCCGGCCAGGCGCTGCTTGCGGTGCTCGCGCTCCTCCTCGACGGTCGCGAACTGCGGTGGCAGGTCGAACTCGAGGCCCTCCTGCACCGGCATGAACGCGCTGATCGTCTCCGCCACGGTGTCCCCATTTCCCGGTCGGTACCGCTTCGGCGCCCCATCATGCGTCCAGTGGACGCATTTCACAAGGGGTGCAGCACGGCGCTTCCCGGCCGGGATGGCGCGATCCGTCCTGGCGTGTCGCCCGGCGCGGGGTGGGATGATCGACCCGCCCGGCATCATCACGCAGAGGGAGCAGGCGATGGCGATCAGTCACCGAAGCATCGGAACCGGCCCGCACAAGGTCCTCGTGCTGCACGACTGGTTCGGCACCAGCGCGGGCTGGGGCGACTTCCCCGACCTGCTCGATCCGGACGCGTTCGGCTACGCCTTCCTCGACTACCGCGGCTACGGCGAACGGATCGACGTGGACGGCGAGTTCACCCTCGCCGAGATCGCCGCGGACGCGCTCGCGCTCGCCGACCAGCTCGGCTGGGACGCCTTCTCGCTGGTCGGGCACTCGATGGGGGCCAAGGCCGCGCAGCGGATCCTCGCCGAGGCGCCGACCCGGGTGCGCAGGCTCGCCGCGGTGGCCCCCGTCCCCGCGAGCGCCTACCCGCTGGAGGGCGACGCCCACGAACTCTTCCACGGCGCGGTGCAGTATCCGGCCAACCGCAGGGCCATCCTCGACCTCGTCACCGGCCACCGGGCCTGCGGCCGCTGGCTCGACCGGATGACCGCCCGCTCGGTCGCCGGCTCCCGGCCGGAGGCCTTCGCCGGCTACCTGGCGGACTGGACGACGCAGGACTTCGCCGCCAAGGTCGCGGGCAGCCCGCTGCCGGTCGGCGTGTTCGTCGGCGAGCACGACCCGGCGCTCTCCGCCGAACTGATGCGCCACACCTGGCTGGAGCACTACCCGAACGCCGGACTGATCGTCCTCGCCAACTCCGGGCACTACCCGATGCACGAGATCCCGGTGGCCTTCGCGACCGCCCTGGAGGCCTTCCTGCGGGCCTGACCCGGCGACCCGGCGGATTGTCAGTACCCCCGCCTACCATGGGATTCATCAGCGAGCGCCCCCAACCACCGCACCAGGAGGTCGTCGATGTCCGCTGCCCAGGCACTCGTCCCGTCCGTCCGCCGAACGCCGTCCACCCACCGCACGCCGTCCACCCGGCGGGCGCGTCCCGTCCACCGCTCCGGCCCGCCCGCCGTCCGGCCGCTGCCGGCCGGCATGCCCCGCGAGTGGTACGTCGACCACAACCGCCGGCTGAAGGCCATGCGCCTCGCGGTCGTCCTGCTCGACTCCGGGGTGTACCTGCCCCAGCAGGCCACCAACCGCCGGATCCGGTCGACGGCCGTCCGCCTCGGCATCCACCGCCCGTCCGCGATCACCTGCCGCGCGGTCCGGGCCCTGCTCGCCTGACCGGCCCCGCCGCCCCGGGGCGGGTGCCCTCGCACCCGCCCCGGGG
>NZ_JBFBDW010000112.1:0-5215 GCF_040683455.1 Kitasatospora sp. NPDC093679 | reverse complement strand
GGAGGCCGTCCACGCCCTCCCGGTCGGTGGTGGTGTCGTCCGCGAAGCGACGGTCACCGGTCGCGTCGGGCACGTACTTCACACAGACAACGATCCTCAAGCTCACGGCCTGTCTCCTGTACTGGTCCTGTCCGGCGGCTGCGGCTGTGCAGTCGGGCGGAACGCACGCTCCTGCCCGCACGCGGGCCGCGTCTTCCTGTGCCCGTCCGGAACTTCCTGGCAGCATACTCGCCAGTAGCTCGAACAGGCTACTGGCGAGTAGCTTAGCGCTGCGAGGCCCCGGACGGGGCGTCCCGACCGCCGCCGCACTCCCTGGCCGGCAGGCTTCCGGGACGGCTGCACTGCCGTCTGCGCCCATCCTGCCCCAGGCGGCGCCCGGTACCACCTGACCGGGCGGCAGATCCGCTGTGAGATTGAAGGTCTTGACAACGCCGACGATGATCGGCGCGGCGGCCACCGCCCGTCCGGGCCGGTCAGACCGCCTCTCCGAGCGCCGCGACGACGTCCGCCCGGCGCGGCTGGCCCGCGGCGCGGCGGATCACCCGGCCGGTCGCATCGAGCACCAGTACGGTCGGCGTGCGCAGGATGTCGAGCCGGCGCACCAGGTCGAGCCTGGACTCGGCGTCGATCTCCACGTGGGCCACGCCCTCGACCATCCCCGACACCTCGGCGAGCACCCGGCGGGTCGCCCGGCACGGCTGGCAGAACGCGGTGGAGAACTGCACCAGCGTCGCCCGGTCCCCCAGTTCGCCGCCCAGGTCCGCCGCCGTGAGCCGCACCGCCGCCCCGTCCTTCACCCGCAGCCTTCCGTCCCGGTGCGCGCGCAGCAGCCCGAAGGCGCTCGCCAGCACCAGCACCGCACCGCACACCACCCAACCGGTCATCGCTCCAGTGTCCCGCACCGCTGCGGAGCCCCTGGAACCCGTACCCCTCCGGGGTCCGCTCCACCAGGTGGACACCGTTCGCCCCCCGGCCCCGCCGGCCCTACCATCGCCGGATGGACTCGCCCCGACCCCGACTGCCCCGGCTGACCTCCCGCCGGGTGGTCGACCTGTGCCGGGCCACCGCGTCGCGCTGTCGCTGACCGCGGCCGCCCCGGGGCTCCGGAGAAGCCCCGGGATGCCGGCCAGGCGTCCCCGACCGGTTCGCGTCCCAGGAGTCCCTTCGTGCTGATCGACCCGCGCGGCCCGCGCTTCGCCGCCGCGCTCACCTCCGTCGTCCTCGCCGCCGCCCTGATCACCGGCAGCGGCGCCCTGCTCGCCCTGCAGGCCGTCGTCTTCGCCGTCACTGCCCTCGCCGGCCTGCAGCGCTCGCCGTACGGCCTGCTCTTCCGGGTGCTCGTCCGGCCCCGGCTCGCCCCGCCGCGGGAACTGGAGGACGCCCGGCCGCCGCGCTTCGCCCAGGTCGTCGGCCTCGCCTTCGCGCTCGTCGGCACCCTCGGCTTCCTGTCCGGCGCCGACTGGCTGGGCCTCGCCGCCACCGGGCTGGCTCTCGCCGCGGCCTTCCTCAACGCCGCCTTCGGGTACTGCCTCGGCTGCGAGGCGTACCTGCTGCTGCGGCGCGGCACCGACCGCGTCGGCGCACGGGCCTGACCCGTCCCGGCCGCCGTCCTGCCGCCGGCCTGCTCCGGTCACGGCCGTAGGACGGCCGCAGGCCGAGGCGGCCGGCCGGAGCGATCGGCCGGAGCGACCCGCCATCGGTCACCGGGTGAGACGCAGCTCTCACGTGACGTAAGCCTCGCCGCCGATTCCCGCCCCGCGGACGCCGCAGCGTGACATCGGGCACGTCTTCGGGGGATCATCGGGCTGAAACACCCGTGGCCGCCGCGGCGTGCCGCGCCCTCGCCGGTCGGCCCCGACGGCCCGGGTACCTCCGGACCGGGCATCAGGCCCGACGAGAAGTAGGGCTGACCGTGGCTGAGTTCGTGTACCCACCGGTGATCCGCGCCGCCTTGACCGCGTTCAAGGCGCTCGACCTGCGCGTCTCCGTCGTCGGAGCCGAGCACGTCCCCGCGACGGGCGGCGCCGTCCTGGTGAGCAATCACATCAGCTACCTCGACTTCATCTTCGCCGGCCTCGGCCCCTGGCGCGGCGGCAAGCGGCTCACCCGCTTCATGGCCAAGGACGACGTCTTCAAGCACCGCATCTCCGGCCCGCTGATGCGCGGCATGCGGCACATCCCGGTGGACCGCACCGACGGCCAGCCCGCCTACGACGCCGCCGTCAAGGCGCTGCGCGAGGGCGAGATCGTCGGCGTCTTCCCCGAGGCCACGATCAGCCGCTCCTTCATGCTCAAGAAGTTCAAGACCGGCGCCGCCCGGATGGCCGCCGACTCCGGCGCGCCGCTGCTGCCCGTGATCCTCTGGGGCACCCAGCAGCTGTGGACCAAGGGCCGCCCCAAGACCCTCACCAAGCGGCACGTCCCGATCACCGTCATGATCGGTGAGCCGATCGAGCTCACCCCGCAGGACAAGCCGGTCATGGTCACCCGCCGCCTGCGCGCGGCCATGAGCGAGATGCTGGACCGCGCCCAGCGCGAGTACCCCGCCAAGCCGTCCGGCGAGGACGACACCTGGTGGGTCCCGGCCCACCTCGGCGGCACAGCGCCCACCCTGGAGGAGGCCGAGGCCGCCGAAGCCGCGGAGGCCGCCGCCAAGGCGGAGCGTGCGGGCGAGTCCGGCTGACCCTCCCGCCCGGCGTACGGACCGCCCGGCGTACGGACCGCTCGTCCCGTACGCCGGGTGGGCCGGTCGCATGCGCACCACACTCGCGCCACCATCGGTTCGGCATCACCGATCTGGCACAGTGACAGCTCTCGCGGGGGCTCGACCACTTCGGGGGCCGACCCGGTGACGGAGACCAACCACGTGCTGTGCCGCACCCGACCGTCCGGCTCGCTGCCGGAGCCCTGACCGCCCTCGCCCTGCTCCCGGGCTGTGCGGCGGATCCACCGCCCCGGCCCGAGGGCCCCGCCTCTCCCGTACGGCGGCGGCACCACCAGCGGCCTCATCGCCGGACGCATGTACCTCGACGGCGAGAAGCAGACCAGTGCGGTCGTCACCGTGGCCCCCGACGGCAGCGGGCTGCACCAGATCACCCGGCCCGACCCGAACACCCTGGACGACCGCTCCAACTGGGGCACCGCGGCGCCCTGACCAGCAGCCCCGACCGCCACGCCCCTGCCGGCCACTCGGTAGGGTCGTGGCGCATGACGGCACCTCAGCTCTCCACCGCCACCGAGCGGGACGCCCTCTGCGGGTTCCTCGACAAGCAGCGGGCCGCCCTGCTCCGCACCCTGGACGGAGTCTCCGAGGAGGACGCCCGGAAGGCGCCCACCACGAGCTCCCTCAGCCTGCTCGGCCTGCTGAAGCACAACGCCCTCTGGGAGCGCCGCTGGTTCCAGGTGATCCTGGCCGGCCGGCACTTCCCCGACGAGTGGCCGCACGTCGAGGACGGTGCGGAGGACGACTTCGTCCTCGGCGAGCACGACACCCTCCCGCACTGGCTCGCGTACTACCGGGAGCAGGTCGCCACCGCCCGCGGGATCGTTGCCGCCACCGACCTCGACGCCCCCTGCGCCTGGCCGAAGCTCGCCCACCGCAACCTCCGGTGGGTCCTCCTCCACATGATCGAGGAGGTCGCCCGCCACGCGGGCCACGCCGACATCATCCGCGAGACCCTCGACGGCACCCGCAGCAGCTGAGGCCTGCCCGGACGAGGACTTCTGACGCCGTCTCCGGCATGGCCGCGCCGGCCACGGGGAAGCCCCGCCATGAGCCGCACCCGCGGATCACGCACGGATCCCACTCCCCCGAGGACCCGGATGGCCGTCGACCTCGTCTACGAGTCGCACTCCACCACCACCGACAACGAAGCCGGCATCGCCACCGGACGGCTCCCGGGCCGGCTGTCCGACCTGGGCCGGCGCCAGGCCGCCGAGCTGGGCGAACGCCGCCGCCGCGGCGGATTCGCCGCGGTGTTCACCTCGGACCTGCACCGGGCCGTGGAGACAGCAGCCCTCGCCTTCCCCGACGGCCGACCACCCGTCCACCAGGACCGGCGGCTCCGCGAGTGCGACTACGGCGAGCTGAACGGCGGGCCCGCCGCACACGTCGCCGCACGCCGGACCGACTGCCTCGACGTACCCTTCCCCGGCGGGCAGAGCTACCGCCAGGTCGTACGGGCCACCGCCGACTTCCTCCAGGAGGTGGCCGCCACGTACGACGGCCGCCGGATCCTGCTGATCGCCCACTCCGCCAACCGGTGGGCCCTGGACTTCCTGCTCACCGGAGTCCCCCTGGAGGAGATCCTCCGGGATCCCCCGGCCTGGCGCCCGGGCTGGCACTACACCGTGCCCGCGGGCTGGGCCCCACCGCCGTGACCGGCCGTCAGTCCTCACCCCTCACCGAACGGCTCGTCACTCCAGCGGAACCACGC
Source organism: Kitasatospora sp. NPDC093679 (assembly GCF_040683455.1). Classification (NCBI taxonomy): domain Bacteria; kingdom Bacillati; phylum Actinomycetota; class Actinomycetes; order Kitasatosporales; family Streptomycetaceae; genus Kitasatospora; species Kitasatospora sp. NPDC093679. The sequence continues at coordinate 779 of NZ_JBFBDW010000112.1, read as the reverse complement.
CTGGTCGCCGTCGATGTGCAGCAGGAACTCCGCGACCGGTCCCTCCGGGGAGGAGAGCGTCAGCGCCTCGGCGATCCGGTCGTACGCCTCGTCGAAACGCTCCTCGTACTCCTCGGCCTCCAGCAGGGCGAGCGTCTCGGCGAACCACGGCGCCACCGCGGGGTAGCCCGGCCCGGGACGGAACGTCCCCGCCAGCCAAGGGAAGTCCGCCTCACCGATCTCGATCTCACCGACGAGCTCCATCCCTCGTGTCAACCGCCAGACCTCGCCGTGCATCTCAGTGCTCCTCCCCCGGTGTGGTCCGCATCCTGCCACGACCGCGGACCAGGCCCCGGTGGACCGCCCAGCCGCCTCCCGCACCGACGGCGTACCAGAACAGATCCGGCACGTTGAACGTCGACCCCAGGGCGAGCCGCGCCAGCGTGCTCTCCGCCGACCACCGCGCCGGCAGGCCCGTCATCTGGAAGAACTCCACACACCAACTCAGCAGCAGTGCCACCCCGGCGGCCCTGCCCGGCCTGATCCGCGGCGCCACCATCATCACCAGGACGTACACGAGCACGGTGTACAGCGCATCACCGCCGTACTTCGCCACCGCCCCGCTGCCCACGGCCCGTAGTCCCAGCCCCGCGACCACGGTCAGCACGCCGGCGAGAGCCGCACCCCAACGCATTCCACGCACCCCCCGGAAATGCGAGAAGCCCCGCCCGGGGTCCCCGGGCGGGGCTTCTCAGAAGAATTGTTCGGCGGCGTCCTACTCTCCCACAGGGTCCCCCCTG
>NZ_JBFBDW010000111.1:0-5245 GCF_040683455.1 Kitasatospora sp. NPDC093679 | reverse complement strand
CGCACTGGAGCGGAACACCGCCAGCATCGAGCCCGGATCCCCCGCACCCGCACGGACCATCCGCACCTGGTGCACCAAACCCGCGTTCACCTGCTTCGACACCCCCGTGATCATCGAAGCCCAAAACACTACCCGACACCCATGACACCGTCCGACCGGTCGTAACGGTCGAAGCGTCGCAGGACCGCGCCGCCGGCGCCCTCGGCTCCGAGCGCTGCGGCGAAACGTCGGCCGTCGGCAGCCGGATCAGTCCCAGGGATCGGTCCTCGGCTCCGCGGCGGCTTCCTCGTCGTCGTGCAGGAAAGTGAGGTGTCGGCCGGATCGATCCTGGTCATCCGGATGCGGCAGCAGTCGGTGTCCGCGGCTGCGACGGTGACGGCCCCGCGGGGTGGAGATGCTTGGCGCCGTTCTGGCCCGGCCCGGTCCTGCAGCCGTTCGTCAATTGCGCGGCGCGGCTGGGTCTGCCCGCCCCCCATTGGTGACTTTGAGTGCCCGAGCGTGTACACAGGTATTTGAATCGAATGCGAACGAACCACTGCGGGGAAGCCTGACGGTCCCGCACCCGGCGGAAGGGACACAGCAGATGAGCACGGTCCGCAACTGGAGCCGTCGCACCGCCCTCACCCTCATGGCCGGCCTCGGCCTCCTCGCGCAAGCCGCTCTGCCCGCTCCCGCCGCAGCGGGCGAGATCCGCAGTGCGTGCGCGCCGTCGCCCGCATGGCGGCTGGAAGCGCTGAATTACTACGGGGAGTGGCAGCGGGCGGGCGGGGTGGACCTGACGGTGAACGCGTGCCCGTGGACGACCTCGGACCGATGGACGGTCGACGTGGCGCAGGCGTCCACGACCGGCGGGTTCGCCAGGTCCGGGTGGCGGGTGCGGGCGTGGGTGGTCAACGGGGACGCGACGCCGATCTACCGGAACGTCACCGTTCAGGTGCGGGTTGACCACTGCCCCGGAACGCGGTGCAGCAACGACGTCGCCTCCTTCGAGGGGAAGCTGCGGCTGGTCGCCGACGAATACACCCGGCAGGTCATCACCGACACCAGCATCACCGAGTGGCCGACCGGCCAGCGCGGCTGGCGCCTCGCCACCACCTGACCGCCCCGAATGATGACCCGAGAGCCGGCCGCCCGGATCGGCTCGGCCCGCCGTGCCCGAGCCGGCCGGCGGTGGCCGTCTTCCCCTGCCGCTCCGCGAGTTGAAAAGAGCACCACGTCATGCCCTTCCTTCCTCTCTCCCCCGGGCGCCGCCGCTTCCTTGCCCGGGCGGTGCCGCTGGCAGCCGCGACGCTGCTCGCCCTGACCTGCGCGGTGCCGGCTGGCGCAGCCGGTACCCCGTCCCCGCCGGGGTTCGGCGGGGACCCGACGGCGACGTACACGCTCTTCTCCGACACTCCGATGGAGCTCACCCCGCCCGGGCAGGAGGTCCCGCTCGAGGAGCTGCTGGCGCGCGCCCGCACCACGGCGGCGCCCGCACCGCACACGGCGGCAGCCGAAGCGGCGGATGGCGGCCGGCGGGCGGGCAAGGACGACCTGGCGGCCTACGAGTGCCGGGAGCAGGAGTCGGCGTTCAGCGGTGAGGGCTACGGCAAGTCCCGGTTCACCACCTGCCAGGCCTACAACCTGTCGGTGGCGAAGATCGAGTGCTGGCTGATCTTCTGCCGGATCGCCGGAACCGCGGACGTGGACATCGCCGACGTCCAGCGCACCCGCAACGCCGCCCGGCAGATCGACGTGGTCCAGGTCCTCGACAACTGGCGGCTCAAAGGCGACATCGCCGACACCCTGCTGTCCACCGACGTCACCTGCACCGCCCGGCAGGGCTTCGGGCCGTGCCAGGTCCGCGACGGCTGGGCCGGACCCGTCGTCCAGAGCATCGGAGCCTGGGCCGGCGAGGGCAGTGTGACCAGCCGCTACTACTCCTTCACCCTCCCGGCCGCCGGAGGCCTCGGCCAGGCCCTCATCTCCTACGCCGACCTCAACTGGCACTTCGCCATCCCCGCAGGCGTTCCCGGCGCCGACCGGCACGACGGCCCGAACTCCGGGGTCCGCTGCGACAGCGCCCCCTACATCATCAACACCAACGCCGGCGAGGGCTGCGTCTTCCCCTGGGTGACCGAGACGGTGCAGATCTCCGCGGCCGACTACCCGGAGTCCGCCGCGCACATCCTCACCGCCCAGTACCACCCCGACCAGACCCTCCCACCGGTCGCCGGCAAGCAGATCCCCGGCGCCCCGGGCAGCGGCCGGCCACTGCACCGCATCGCCGACCAGGGCGTCATCGACGCCCACCGCGCCACGGCCGTCGCCGCCTGCAACCAGTGGTTCCCCAACTACGCGGACGAGGGCCTGGACTGCGACGAGTACCCCTTCGCCTCCACCCAGGAAGGCTCCGACCCCGCCACCGGGAACTACTCCGTCGAGCCGATCCCCGACTGGGACAACCGCGGCTCCGGCGCCGTCGTCGGCAACTTCTACACCTACCGGCGCATCCTGGGATCAGACCTCACCAACGACCCCTTCTACGTGGAGGTCACCCCCTGACCGCCGGCCCCACGCCCCCAGGCCCCGGCGGGCCCGCCGACCCCTCGGGCAGGCCCGCCGGCCACACCCCGGCCCATCCGGACCCAGCCCCCACACCGGGCCACGACGGCCCTCCGGCACCCGTCGGTGTCGAGGCCGACGTCCGGGTCGAGGACCACCTCTTCCACCTCACCGACACCGGCACCCCCCGCACCGGCGACCCGGCCGACCAGCCGCCCCTGCCACCGCCCGGCCACCTCGCCGCCGCCGCACCCGGGGCCGTCACCTTCACCAGCACCCTCGCCGACCACTACGCCCACATCACCATCACCCATGGGCCCGCCCCGCCCCCGCCCACACGTGCGGCAGCGGCTGGCCCGCCCGACCAGCAGACCCTGCACGTCCACCTGGCCGGACAACTCACCCTGGCCAGCGGCATCTCCCACCTGCCTGTCCCCCTCCCACTGCACCTCGACAACGGCCCCTACACCCTCACCATCAACCGCCGCACCACAACGCCGACAAAACCCGAACCCGCCATCCCCCACCACGCCGAACACTGGTCCCTGCACCTCAGCCCCTCCACACCCAGGTAGGGCAGGCACGGCCTCCCGACCGACGCAGACAGCACCGCCGCAATGACCCCCTCGGCGCCGACCCGGCGCCGTTGTCGCCCGCCGGTGGAAGCCGCCGACTGCCGCCAGCCGTGATACGGCCCGGCCACTGCCGCGCGAGCGACGAGCAGGCGCTCCTCTCCCAACTCGCCGCTCCCGGCTTCGCCCCGACCGGGCTCAGGCCGAGCCCACGCGTCGGACAGATCCGGTGTGCACAGGACCTCAGCCCGATGGTGATACCGCCGGGTGCCGGAACGAGAAGCCGGCCCCGGAAGGCCGCGTGACCCTGGCCGAGCCACCGAGCGCGGCGTTGATGAGGATTCGGAGTGCGTCAGCGGGCGAGGATGACGGTGAGCGGCTCGTTGGGGCAGTCGGCGGCGAGCCGGTAGAGGCTGTCGGCCTCGGCCTGGTCGACGGTCAGGCCCCAGCGGGTCTTGATCGCGGTCCAGTCGGCCAGGTAGGTGCACCGGTAGGCGGTCGCGGGCGGGAGCCAGTCGGTGACGTCCTTGTCGGCCTTGGAGCGGTTGGAGCGGGCGGAGACGGCGATCAGCGCGCGGGGCTCGTCCAAGTCGTTGGCGTAGGCCTCCCGCTCCCTCGCGCTCCAGTTCGAAGCCCCGGAGTCCCAGGCCTCCGCGAGCGGCACCAGGTGGTCCACGTCCAGGAGCTTGGCGTCCTGCAGCACCAGGTCGTCATACGGGGAGAACCACTCGCCGCCGGCCAGTGCGCACTTCGCCCCAACGGCCGGCGCCTCGACCGCCTCGGCGATCAGCACCTCCTTGCGGGTGTCGCAGCCGTCCTTGTCCGCGTCGATCCAGTGCCGGAACGCGGTGCGCACATACCCGGTGCGGTCCTCGTCCACGACGGTGAGCGCGTCGATCGCCTCGTACAGCGTTGTGGTCACCGACTCTCCCGCCGCCCGGTGCGCAGTGGCGGCGGTGTGGGTCGTGGCGTGGGCAGGGACGGTGAGCAGCAGGGTGGCCGCGGCTGCGGCGGCGAGGGCGGTGCGGAGGCGCACGAGGGTGTCCTTGGGCGTGGCGGCGGTAGTCGCCCGGTCCAACGCGCTAGCCCGGCCGGGGTGCCGGCCGGATCGATCGTGGTCATCCGAATGCGGCAACGGCCGGTCGGCGGACGTCAGCTGCGGCAACGCCAGCTGTCTTGCCTGTTCGCCTGCGGGGCCTCCAGCCGCTCTTCTGGGCGATCGCCGGCCTGCTGCTCGGCCCGGCCGTGATACGCCGGAGCGGAAGCCCTCCGAGTGGATGCGACATGATCGCAGCAGCTCATGGCACCATTTCCGAAAGTGCTCCGGATGCGACATTCTCCCAGGCAATTAGCCGCTTTGATCCGACGGCCCGTCAGGCGATAGTGTGCTCTCGCTCCGCTTTTCCGGACTCATTCGGATGTCGGGCAGCCTGGCTGCACGGCATCATAATGCCGCTCCCCGCCCGGGGAGCGGCAACCTTTCCGGAAGGAGCGCCCATGCCCAAGACCAGCCGTCGCGCCGAGAACCGGCCCGACGCGGAGGACGAAGGCGATGAGCGCACCGCGGAGCCGCGTAGCAAGAAGGTGAACGAGATCTGGTGGAGGGTGGGGAGCCTGGTCGCGCCTATCGTGGCCAAGCTCGTCTTCAAGGCCTTCGACCGCTGGTTCTGGGACGAGTAGCCCGGGCGCCAGCATCGTGCACCGGCCCGCCGGGAGGGGGTGGAGCCCTTCCCGGCAGGCCTTAGCTTCGCGCTTTCGCGCAATGCGCCGAGGCCGGTTCCGGTCGACAGCTTCCAGGGCTGCCGGGACCGGCCTTTCGCATCTCCCGACATGCAGACGGGAGAATATCCTGCCCCAATATTTCCCGACCCGGCTTAATTTATGCCGAGCCAGGTGATTTATTCAGGCCTGGAATAATCTGTCCGATAAGTCCCGGATTGGAACTTTTGCACTACTTCGTTAAGTTTCCGCGTCCTGAATAACTGGTGCTGAATGAAACTTAGCACCATCCCTGCGTGATTGGTACTTCGTGGTGGGGGGCGGGTTGTTCAGGCGTGCCGTGTCGCGCTTCCCTCGCTCAGCACGTCGTCGTGCGAACAGACCTGATCCACCGTCGCCGTCCCGCTGCC
>NZ_JBFBDW010000110.1:0-5448 GCF_040683455.1 Kitasatospora sp. NPDC093679 | reverse complement strand
CGACTGGCTCCACACCTACAATCACCACCGCGGACACACCGCACTCGCAGGCAAGCCACCCGCCAGCCGCGTCCCCAACCTCACGGGTCAGAACAACTAGCGCCTGCTTCCCAGGGGAGCTCGGGTGGTCGATTCAGGGGCCCCGCGCGCCCCTGGTGGTGCACCCGCGCCGCTGGATTCGCGCCCGGGGGAGTGGAACCGTCGCGGCGGGGCATCCGACGGGGTGGCTGCGACGGGCCCGCACGGGGTACGTCACAGCTGGGCCACAGGGCCCGTCCGGGGGCTGTGCCCCGCGGGCCGCGGCTGCGACAGTGGCCGGACAGCATCGGGGGACCTGGGAGGGACCATGCACACCAAGTTGGCGGGGGCACTGCTCGCACTGGCACTGGCGGTCGGCGGTTCGGCGCTGGCCGGCGGCGAGGCCGCGGCGGCGACGCCCCGCACCGCACCCGCGGCGGCCGTTCAGCAGGCCCCGGCCCAGGCGCCCGCCCAGGCCCCGGCCCGGGCCGGCGCGCTCGGACAGGCGGCGGCGCCCGCCCTCGCCCCGGCGGCGTCCAAGCAGAAGACCAAGGTGGCGAAGTCCAAGTCCAAGTCGAAGAAGAAGAAGAGCTTCTTCGGCACGGTCGCCGGCATCGTGATCGGCGTGGTGATCCTCGGCATCGTGCTGATCGTCATCGTCGTCGTGGTGATGGCGATGCGCCGCAGGAACTGACGGAGCGCCGGGTGGCGGCCCGTCAGCCGGCCGCCACCCGCTCCGCCCCGGCGTACACGTTGGCGCTCTCGCCGCGCAGGAAGCCCACCAGGGTGAGGCCCAGCTCCTCGGCGAGCTCGACCGCGAGCGAGGACGGCGCCGAGACCGCGGCCAGCAGCGGCACGCCCGCCAGCGCCGCCTTCTGGGTCAGCTCGAACGAGGCCCGCCCGCTCACCAGCAGCACGTGTCCGGCGAGCGGCAGCCGGCCCTCCCGCAGGGCCCAGCCGATCACCTTGTCCACCGCGTTGTGCCGCCCGACGTCCTCACGGGCGCAGAGCAGCCTGCCGTCCGCGTCGAACAGCCCGGCCGCGTGCAGCCCGCCGGTGGAGTCGAACGCCCGCTGCGCCGCGCGGAGCCGCTCCGGCAGGGCGTAGAGCAGGGCGGGGGAGACCCGCAGGGCGTCCCGGTCGACCGGCCAGCGGCTGTGCGTGCGCACCGCCTCGACGGTGTCCCGGCCGCAGAGCCCGCAGGCGCTGGTGGTGAGCAGGTTGCGGTGCCCGGAGAGCGGGGCCGCGTCGCCGCGCACCGTCGCGTCCACCACGTTGTAGCTGTTGGCGCCCTCGTCGTCGGTGCCCGCGCAGTAGCGCAGCGCGGCCAACTGCTCGGTGCGGTGGACGACGCCCTCGCCGACCAGGAAGCCCGCGACCAGGTCGAAGTCGTGGCCGGGGGTGCGCATGGTGACGGTCAGCGGCTCGCCGCCGAGCCGTATCTCCAGCGGCTCCTCGGCCGCGAGCGCGTCCGGGCGCACGCCCGTCTCGCTGCCGCGCAGCCGGACCACCCGGCGCCGTACCGTCGCCCGTGCCATCGACCCTCCGCATGCCGTGTCCGCTGTGCCCAGCCTGCGGCACCGCCCCGTCCTGACGGAAATCCTGGCCGTGGTCGGTCCCCGGCGGCCGCAGAACGCGTCCCGGCCAGCGGTTGTCAGATTCCCATTCACCTGATCTCATTGTGCATATGGATATGCACGGTGCTGTGGCCCCCGACGCGCCACTGGTCCAGGTCGGCAAGGCCGACGTCACTGCCGAGGACGTCCTCGCCGTCGCCCGCGGCAACGCCCGGGTCGAGATCGGCCCGGACGCGCTCGCCGAGATGGCCGGCGCCCGCGCCCGGATCGACGCGCTCGCCGCCGAGCCGCGCCCGGTCTACGGCGTCTCCACCGGCTTCGGCGCCCTCGCCGTCCGGCACATCAGCCCCGAGCTGCGCGCCCAGCTGCAGCGCTCCCTGGTGCGCTCGCACGCCGCCGGCATGGGCCCGGTGGTCGAGCGCGAGGTCGTCCGCGCCCTGGTCTTCCTGCGCATGAAGACCCTCGCCTCCGGCCGCACCGGCGTCCGCCCGCTGGTCGCCGAGACCATGGCCGCCCTGCTCAACGCCGGCATCACCCCCGCCGTCCGCGAGTTCGGCTCGCTCGGCTGTTCCGGCGACCTCGCCCCGCTCTCGCACTGCGCCCTCGTGCTGATGGGCGAGGGCACCGCCTTCGGCCCCGACGGCGTCGAGAAGGACGCCGCCGAGCTGCTCGCCGCCGCCGGCATCGAGCCGGTCGAGCTGTTGGAGAAGGAGGGCCTCGCCCTCATCAACGGCACCGACGGCATGCTCGGCATGCTGGTCATGGCCATCGCCGACCTGCAGAAGCTCTTCACCACCGCGGACATCACCGCCGCGATGAGCCTGGAGGCGCTGCTCGGCACCGACAAGGTGCTCGCCCCAGAGCTGCACGCCCCGATCCGCCCGCACCCCGGCCAGGCGCTCTCCGCCGCCAACATGCTGGCCGTGCTCAAGGGCTCCGGCCTCACCGGCCACCACCAGGACGACGCGCCGCGCGTCCAGGACGCCTACTCGATCCGCTGCGCCCCGCAGGTCGCCGGCGCCGGCCGCGACACCGTCGCGCACGCCCGCACCGTCGCCGAGCGCGAGCTCGCCGCCTCCGTCGACAACCCGGTGGTGCTGCCGGACGGCCGGGTCGAGTCCAACGGCAACTTCCACGGCGCCCCGGTCGCGTACGTGCTGGACTTCCTCGCCATCGCCGCCGCGGACCTCGGCTCGATCTCCGAGCGCCGCACCGACCGGCTGCTCGACAAGGCCCGCTCGCACGGCCTGCCGGCCTTCCTCGCCGACGACCCGGGCGTGGACTCCGGCCTGATGATCGCCCAGTACACCCAGGCCGCCCTGGTCAGCGAGAACAAGCGGCTCGCCGTCCCGGCCTCGGTGGACTCCATCCCGTCCTCCGCGATGCAGGAGGACCACGTGTCGATGGGCTGGTCGGCCGCGCGCAAGCTGCGCCAGGCGGTCGTCAACCTGACCCGGGTGCTGGCCGTGGAGCTGGTCGCCGCCGGCCGGGCGCTGGAGATCCGCGCCGAGGGCGGCAGCGGCCCGCTCGCCCCGGCCACCGCCGCCGCGATCGCCGCGGCCCGCGAGGCCGGCGTCGGCGGCCCCGGCCGGGACCGCTTCCTCTCGCCCGACCTGGAGGCCGCCGCGGCGCTGGTCGCCTCCGGCGCGCTGGTCACCGCGGTCGAGCGGGTCACCGGCCCGCTGGGCTGACGTCCCGGCGGGACGGCCGGTCTCAGTACCGGTCGTCCCGCCGCCGCTCCCGGCCTCGGCCGGCCCGCGCGGAGGAGATGTTGATGCCGACGATGCCCGCCCAGCAGACGATCAGGCCGGGCAGCCGGGCGCTCTCGGCGGCGATCGCGGACAGCGGGATGCCCATCACCAGCGAGAGCACCTGCACCTTGAACTGGGGGTTCCCGGGCCGCCGCACCGGCTCGGCGGCGCCGAGGCGCTCGGTCACGCGCTGCTCGACCCGGGCGTCCAGCCGCTCGTCCAGACGCGCGAGGAAGGAGTCGACGATCTCCGCCTCGTACTCCTTGCCGAGCTCCTTGCGGGTCTGCACGGCGGCGTCGAGGTCGCGCGCGAGGTCGTCCTTCGAGAGGTCCATGGCCCCAGCCTGGCCGCCTCGGCGGGCCGCGGTCCACCGCCGGAGCGCGATCTCGGGGACGGGTCAGGGCCGTCTCGGGGTGACCCCGGGGGCGACCCCGACCCCGGTACCGACCCCGGGGCCGACCCTGGCCCCGACCCCGGTACCGGCCGCGCGGGCCGTCCCGACCCGCGAAACACCGTTGCCCGCATGCCAGGACTGCGCGACAGTCGTCCCAGCCGCCGCCGCCAACGGTGCGCAGCGCTCACGAGCCCGGAGGAACCGCCGATGACAGCCCTGGACGAGACCGGCACCGCGGGCCCCTCCGCCCGACTCCTCCAGCTGTTCGAGGGCCACCGGCTCACCCCGACCCAGCGCCGGATCGCGCACTCCCTCGTCCGGCACGCCACCGAGGCGCCGTTCCTGTCCAGCGTGGAGGTCGCCGAGCTGGCCGGCGTCAGCCAGCCGTCGGTGACCCGCTTCGCCGTCGCGCTCGGCTACGACGGCTACCCGGCGCTGCGCAAGCAGCTGCGCGAACTCGGCGCGGGGGAGTCCGCGCCGGCCGCGGAGACCCCTGCGGACGCCGTCCGCAACGAGCACCAGCTGGCGGTGCTGGCCGAGATCGAGCACCTGCGCCACCTCGCCGAGCTGCTCGCCGACCCGGAGCCGATCGTCCGCGCCGCCCGGCTGCTCGCCGCCTCCCGGCCGCTGCCGGTGCTCGGCCTGCGGGCCGCCTCGGCCCAGGCGCACGGCTTCGCCTACTTCGCCGCCAAGGTGCACCCGGACGTCCGGCTGCTGGACGAGGGCGGCTCGATGCTGGCCGACCGGATCGAGCAGGCCGCCTCGGCCGGTGCCACCGCGCTGGCCTGCTTCGCCCTGCCCCGCTATCCGCGGGAGCTGATGGACGCCCTGATCACCGCCCGCGAGTGCGGGCTGACGGTGGTGACGGTCGCCGACAGCGCCTTCGCGCCGGTCGCCAAGCTCTCCGACCTGATGCTGCCGGCCGCGGTCGGCACCGGCCTGGTCTTCGACACCGCCTGCGCGCCGATGATGCTCGGCCGGGTGCTGCTGCAGACCATGTGCGACGAGATCCCCGGCGCCGAGGCCCGGCTGGAGGCCATCGAGCAGTCGGCGACCGCCCGCGGGCTGTTCCTGGAGTAGCGCGCCGCCGCCCGCCTCCCGGCGTGCGGAGCCGGTGCACGGGGGTACCCCGCAGCGCGCGGGGTGCAACTGTGCGCGTTTCGACGGGTTGGCGCCCGCCCGGGAGCGGGCATCCCCCAGACAGGGCCCGGCCGCGGGCCGGACGGGGGTGAACGGGATGCGGGTGATCCACCAGATGAGACCGACCGCTCGGCTGGCCGACGGGGCCGACGAGTGGTCCTGTCCGACCTGCGGGCGGCGGATCGTGCTGCGCCGCCCGCCGGACCCGGGCATCACCGTGCTGGACGCGGGCGACGAGTCCGCCGTGCACATCGGGATCACCGAGCCGACCGCCGCCGAGCGGGCCGCCGCGGAGGCGGCCGAGCGGTACGGGCTGGGCCCGGTCCAGGAGATCCCGCGTCCGCCGGCCCGCGGGCCGCGGGACGCCCGGGAGGCGCAGGAGGATGCGGCCGGCCGGGAGGCGGCGGCCGTCGACGCCCGGGACCGCGCCTGGCTGGCCGAGATCGGCATCGACTGGGAGGGCGGCGCGGCCGCCTGAGAAAGTGTTGGGTAATTGATCAACTGCGTGGCGTGATCCGCTGGTGGTGATCTTTGCGGTCAAGGTGTCCGCGAAGATCGCCGCCATGTG
>NZ_JBFBDW010000109.1:0-5946 GCF_040683455.1 Kitasatospora sp. NPDC093679 | reverse complement strand
CGCGCCCTCACCCCCTTTTTCCCCGCGCCGTGTGGGGGGGGCGCGCTGCCCGGGCCGCACCCCACCACCCGGACACCGTCCGGAGAGGACACCTCATGACCACCGTCCCGCAGGGGACCACCCCCGAGGCACGCAAGCAGAAGATCGCCCTGCTGTTCGAGAACATCATCACCAAGGGCGAGCTGGACCTCGCCGACGAGCTGTTCCACGAGGACTTCCACTGGCCGCAGTTCGGCCTGCACGGCCCGGAGGGCGTCCGGGCGTGGGTGCGGGCCTTCCGCACCGCCTTCCCGGACATGGACGACACCGTCCAGGAGCAGTGGGCCGAGGGCGACACGGTGATCACCCGCGTCCGCTGCATCGGCACCCAGCTCGGCCCGTTCCGGGGCCTGCCGCCGAGCGGCCGCACGGCCGACTTCACCGCCATCGGCATCGACCGCTTCGAGGGCGACAAGGTGATCTCCCGCTCGGCGCACTTCGACATCGCCGACCTGATGCGCCAGCTCGGCCACACCACCCTCGAGGTCCCGGCCGTCAACAACCCCTGACCCGTCGGACTCCCCCGGTCCGGCACCGCGTCGGACGTCCCGTCGGACACCCCCGGTCCGACTCCTCGTCCGGCACCGCCCGCCGGGCCGTCCCCCCGGCCCGGCGGGCACCCCCACCCGCCCCTTCGGCACCCGTCCCCCACACCCACGCCCGACCACTCGACCGCCGGCGCCCCGCCACCCGGCCCGACAGGACCCCCAGGAGAGAAGGCATGAAGCCGCCGCCATTCGCCTACTGCCGGCCGGAGACGGCCGAGGAAGCCGTCCACCGGCTCACCGAGTACGGACCCGACGCCCGCGTCCTCGCCGGCGGCCAGAGCCTGCTCCCGCTGCTCAACCGCCGCCTGCTGCGCCCCACCGCACTGGTCGACGTCGGCCGGATCGCCGCCCTGCGCGGCACCGGGCGGCACGGTGGCGCCCTGCACATCGGGGCGCTCACCACCCACGCCGACCTCGAACGGGCCACCGACCCCCACCTCCGGACGGCCCTGCCGGTCGTCCCCGAGACCGCCCGGCTGATCGGCCACCTGCCGGTCCGCCTCCGCGGGACGATCGGCGGCAGCCTCGCGCACGCCGACCCGGCCGCCGAGTGGTGCCTGCTCGCCGTCCTCCTCGACGCCGACGTGCAAGCCCTCGGCCCGGCCGGTGAACGCACCGTCCCGGCAGCGGAGTTCTTCACCGGCGCGCACCGCACCGCGCTCGCGCCGGGCGAACTGCTCACCGGCGTCCGCATCCCCCGCCCCGCCCCCACCGCGGCCGTCGCCGAGTACGGCTTCCAGCCGGGCAGCCTCCCGCTGGTCGCCGCCGCGGCCGAGCTCGTGCTCGACGACGGCCGGATCACCGCCGCACGGATCGCCGTCGGCGGCGCCGAGGACCGCCCCGTCCGCTCGGCCGCCGCCGAACAGGCGCTGCTCGGCGGCGCCCCCGACGCGCGACTGCTCGGCCACGCCGCCGGCCTGGCCGCCAAGGCGCTCGCGCCCGGGGCGGACCACCGGGCGGGCGCAGGCTACCGCCGCGACCTCGTCCGCACCCTCGTCCACCGGGCCCTGGCCGACTCCCTCGCCCGCTGCACGCCCCGACTCCGGCCCCGGTTCGAGGCCCGACTCCAGGAGGCATCCGCGCCATGACCACACCCGTTCCGCTGGAGCTCACCGCCAACGGGGCCGCGCACACGCTGGCCGTCGACCCGAGGCGCAGCCTCGCCGACGTGCTCCGCCGCGATCTCCGGCTCACCGGCACCACGGTCGGCTGCGAGACCGGGGCGTGCGGCTCGTGCACCGTCCTCGTCGACGGCGAGGCCGTCCGCTCCTGCCTGATGCTCGCCGTCCAGGCCGACGGCACCGCGGTCGAGACCGTGGAGTCCCTCGCCGAGGGCGCCGGGCCGGACGCCGAACTCGGTTCCCTGCAGCGCTCGTTCAAGGAGCACTTCGCCCTGCAGTGCGGGTTCTGCACCCCCGGCTTCCTGATGCTCACCACGGCCCTGCTGCGCAAGGAGCCGGACGCCGACCGGGCGCGCATCACCGAGTGCGCCGCCGCCAACCTGTGCCGCTGCACCGGGTACGAGCCGATCGTCGACGCCGTCGAGGCGGCCGCCCGCCGCGGCGCCGTCGCCCTGGAGGGCGCGTGAACGCCATCGGAGCCTCCGTCCCGCGGCTGGAGGACGACCGGCTGCTGCGCGGTCTCGGCCGCTTCCACGACGAGATCGTCCGGCCCGGCCAGTTGTGGCTGCGCGTCGTCCGCTCGCCCGTCGCGCACGCCCGGATCCGCGGCATCGACACGGCCGCCGCGGCGGCGCACCCCGGCACGGTCGCCGTCCTGACCGCCGCCGACCTCGCCGGGATGCCCCCCGTCCCGGTCCGCCAGCCCGCCCCCGGCATCGACTTCGCCCCCTACCTCCAGTCCGCCCTGGCCGACGGCCACGTCCGCTACGTCGGCGATCCCGTCGCCGCCGTCCTCTCCGAGGACCCGTACCTGGCCGAGGACGCGGCCGAGCTCGTCGCCCTCGACCTGGAGGAGTTGCCGGTCTCCCTCGACGCCCGCACCGGCGCGGACCTGCACCCCGAGAGCCTGCGCGGCGCCGGCGCCACGGTCGGCACGGTCGACTTCGCGTACGGCGACGTCGACGCCGCCTTCGCCGCGGCCGCGCACACCGTCACCGCCGACCTGCGGGTCGGCCGGCACAGCGGCACCCCGCTGGAGACCCGCGGCCTGGTCGCCGAATGGGACGCCCGGGCCCACCGGATGACCGTCTGGGGCGCCACCAAGGTCCCGTACGTCAACCGGCGGATCACCGCGCAGATGCTCGGCCTGGCGGAGCACCAGATCCACATGCTGGAGACCGACGCCGGCGGCAGCTTCGGAATCCGTGGCGAGTTCTACCCCGAGGACCTGCTCGTCCCGCTGCTCGCGCTGCGGACCGGACGGCCCGTCAAGTGGACCGAGGACCGCACCGAACACCTCGTGGCGGCCAACCACGCCCGGGAGCAGGAGCACCGCATCGAGCTCGCCTTCGACGCGGAACACCGCCTGCTCGGCCTGCGCGGCGAGGCCTGGATGGACACCGGCGCCTACATCCGCACCCACGGCGCGGTGGTCGCCGTCCTCACCTCCGCCATGATGTCCGGCCCCTACCGGATCCCGGCCTGCCGCAGCCGCGTCCACATCGTCACCACCAACAAGACCCCGGTCGGCACCTACCGCGCGCCCGGCCGGTTCCAGCACAACTTCGTCCGCGAGCACGCCATGGACCTCGCCGCCGACCGCCTCGGCGTCGACCCGGTCGAGCTGCGCCGGATCAACCTGCTGCACGGCGGCGAACTCCCCCAGCAGCGGCCGCTGCACGTCTTCGGCGCGCCGATGCTCCTCGACGGCAAGGACCACCTGGACCACTTCGACAAGTCCCGGGAGCTCTTCGGCTACGAGGCATGGCGCGAGGAGGCCCGGCAGGCCCGGACGCAGGGCCGGCTGGTCGGCGCCGGCTGCGCGGTGATCCTGGAGAAGGCCGGCCTCGGCCACGACAGCGCCGTCGTCGACATCGGGGCGACCGGCGCGATCCGCGTCGCCATGGGCGGCGCCAACGTCGGCCAGGGCGTGGAGACCGTCATGGCGCAGATCGTCGCCGAGGAGTTCGACGTCCCCACCGAGTCCGTCGCGGTGGTGCTCTCCGACACCGACATCCTCGCGGACGGCTCCGGCACCTTCGCCAGCCGGACCACGGTCGTCGGCGGCACGGCGGTGAAGCTGGCCGCCGAACAGGTCCTCGCCAAGGCCCGCCGGGTCGCGGCCGTGCTCCTCGGCACCGGACCCGAGCAGCTCGTCGTCCACGCCGGCTGCCTCGCCGTCGACGGCGAACCCGAACGCCGGATCGCCTTCGGCCGGGTCGCCGCCGCCTGCTACACCCCGCAGTTCGTCCGCACCGGCGAGGAGCCCGGCCTGATCGGCCGCGGCACCTACGCGGCCGGCGCGATGACCTATCCCTACGGCGCGCACTACGCGCAGGCCGAGGTCGACCCCGGCACCGGGGCCGTCAGACTGCTGCGCTACGCCGTCAGCTACGAGATCGGACGGGCCGTCAACCCGGCTCTGGTGCACGCCCAGATCCTCGGCGGCACCGTCCAGGGCATCGGCGGCACCCTCCTGGAGGACTTCCGCTACGACGAGCGGGGCCTGCCGCTGGCCACCACCCTCGACGAGTACCGCTGGCCGCGCGCCGGCGACCTGCCCGACATCCGGGTCGAGATCTTCGAGGACGCACCCGCCCCCGGCAACCCGCTCGGTGTGCGGGGCGCCGGCGAGGGCGGCACCGCGGGCGTCGGCGCCGCCGTGGCCAACGCCGTCCGCGACGCACTCGGGCTCACCGGCACCGTCGGCGCCCTGCCCCTGCACCCCGACCGGGTGATGGCCCTGATCCGCGCCACCGACGAGGAGGAAGAAGCGATATGACACGCCACCGGATGGTTCCGGAGTGGCTGGACCCGGACGAGTGGAGCGAGACCCCGCCGGAGGACACCGGAGCCGTGACCCCACCCGACCCCGCCGCCCTCGCCGCCGCCGGCCCGGCCGGACGGACGGCCCTGCTCGTGGACTACCTGCGGCGCGAAGCAGCCGCCCTGCTGCAGACCGAACCGGAGCGCATCGACGCCACCCGCCCGCTCACCAGCATCGGCATCGGGTCGATGATGGGCCTGGAGCTCCGGCAGCGCATCCGCGAAGCGACCGGCGTGGAACTCGACCTGCCCGCCGTGCTCCGCTCACCCGACCTCACCGCGCTCGCCGCCGACTTGACGGACGCCCTCGCGGACGCGCCCGCCCGGCCCCTCGCCGCCTCGGCGGGCACCGGGTGAGCGCCACCGCGGCGGCACCCCTCGGCGACGGCCGGGTGGACCTCTGGCTGCTCCGCCAACCCCACCCCGACGACATCACCGGTGCCCTCGACCTCTCCGAACTCGACGAGCGCGAACTCGCCCGGGCCAGCGCCTGCCGCCGCCAGACCGGCGGATTCCTCTACGCCTCCGCCCACATCGCGCTGCGCCGGCTCCTCGGCGCCTACCTCCACCACCCCGCCGCCGAACTGGAGTTCACCCGGCAGCCGTGCCCCTGCTGCGACAAGCCGCACGGCCGGCCGACACTCTCCGTCCCGGACTCCGCCGTGCACTTCTCGCTCTCCCACAGCAGCGGGATGGCCCTGGTCGGCATCGCCTCCGCCCCGATCGGCGTGGACATCGAACAGGTACCGCGCGCCTCGACCGTCGAGGTGTGCTCGACCGCGATCCACCCCGCCGAGCGGACCGAGATCGAGGCCGTCCCGCAGCCGCTCCGCCGGGCCGCCTTCGGCCAGCTGTGGACCCGCAAGGAGGCCTACCTCAAGGGACTCGGCACAGGACTCGGCCGCCCGCTCGCCGAGGACTACCTCGGCGCCGACGCCGCAGCCCGGCCGCCCGGCTGGACGGTCGTCGACATCCCCTGCGGCCCCCGCCACACCGGCGCCGCAGCCGTCCGCACCGAGACACCGATCGCCGTCTCCCCCCGCTGGATCCCCATCGAGAGCCTCTACACCGGCGCCACCGTCGACCTCTCCCACCTCGCCGCCTGACGGCACACGGGCCGTCAACTCAGGTGAACCCCCAGGGGCGCGGGGAACTGCGCAATCCGGGGCTGGTGATCACGACTGCACGGGCCAAGCCCTGATCCGCACAGCCGAAGTGCGCTGTTCCCCGCACCCAGGACCCGCCGTCCCACCTTCCCATCGGCCTTCGGAGGACCGCCCCCATGCAGGACATCGCCCCACAACTGCACGCCTGGCTCGCGTCCGGGCGCTCCTTCGCCGTGGCCACCGTCGTCGGCGTCTTTGGCAGCGCCCCCCGCGACCCCGGCGCCGCGCTCGCCGTCGACGAGACCG
>NZ_JBFBDW010000108.1:0-6376 GCF_040683455.1 Kitasatospora sp. NPDC093679 | reverse complement strand
CGGCACCTCCCAGCCTCCGGCCGGGAGGTGCCCCCACGCGCCCCTGACGACTCCCTCTCAGGTCCCGAGGGAGGTGATGGCGTTGCGGAGGGCGGCGGGGACGTCCTGGACGAGCTGGTGGATGCCGTCCTTGACGATGTGGCGGCCGCCGACGACCACGTGGCGGACGTCCGCCGCGGTGGCCGCGAACACCGCGGTCTCCGCCCCGAGCTGCGGCCCGGGCCCCGCGGTGCGGACGCTGTCCAGGGCGACGGCGGTGAAGTCGGCGAGTGCGCCGGCCTCGATCCGGCCGGCCTCGGGCCAGCCGAGGGAGGCGTGGCCGTCCTCGGTGCCGGCGCGGAGCAGGGCGTGGGCCGTCCAGTGTCCGCGGGTGCGGGTGCGGAGCCGTTCGTTCAGCTCCAGGGCCCGCGCCTCCTCGAAGGGGTCGATGATCGCGTGGCTGTCGCTGCCGAGGCTGACCGGGCAGCCGGAGTTCGCCAGGCGGCGGGCCGGGCCGATGCCGTCCGCGAGGTCCCGTTCGGTCGTGGGGCACATGCAGATGGTCGTGCCGGAGTCGCCGAGCAGCCGGATGTCCTCGTCGGTGAGGTGGGTGGCGTGCACCGCGGAGGTCCGGGGGCCGAGCACGCCGTGGTCGGCGAGCAGCCGGGTGGGGGTGACGCCGTGGGCGGTGAGGCAGGCGTCGTTCTCCGCGGTCTGTTCGGAGAGGTGGACGTGCAGCGGGGCCTTCCGCATGGCGGCCCAGTGCGCGACGGTGGCCAGCTGGTCGGCGGGCACCGCGCGGACGGAGTGGACGGCGGCGCCGATCCTCGCGTGCTCGGTGGGCTTGAGGGCGTCCGCGCGGGCGGCCCAGGCGTCGGCGTCGCCGTCGCTGAAGCGCAGCTGGGGCTTGGTGACCTCTTCGCCGAAGCCGGAGGAGAGGTAGCAGGTGTCGAGCAGGGTGATCCGGATGCCGGCCCGGTCCGCCGCCTCGACGAGGGCGAGGCCCATCGCGTTGGGGTCCTCGTAGCGGGCGCCGCCGGGGGCGTGGTGCAGGTAGTGGAACTCGCCGACGGCGGTGATGCCGGCGAGGGCCATCTCGGCGTAGACGGCGGTGGCGAGGTCGAGGTAGCTGTCGGGGTCGAGGGCGCCGGCGAAGCGGTACATGGTGTCCCGCCAGGTCCAGAAGGTGCCGGAACCGACCTGGACGTTGCCGCGCAGCGCCCGGTGGAAGGCGTGCGAGTGCGCGTTGGCCTGACCGGGGAGCAGCAGGCCGCCGAGCCGGACGGCACCGGGCGGGCAGGGCCCGCTGTCGGGGGTGACGTGGCCGATCCGCCCGCCGGGCCCGACGGTGATCAGCACGTCCTTCTCGACGACGGTGCCGCTGGCGTGCGGCAGCCAGGCGTACTCCGCCCAGTACGTCAGCCCTGACATGCGAGGTCCTCCAGTACGTCGGCGAGCGCGGCCACACCCGCGAGGCAGTCGTCCTCCTCGGCGTGCTCCGCCGGCGAGTGCGAGACTCCGCTCGGGTTACGTACGAACAGCATGGCGGTCGGAATGGCCGATGCCAGGATTCCGGCGTCGTGTCCCGCGCCGGTGGGCAGCACCGGGACGGGGCGACCGTCGGCCCGGCCGATGACGCGGGCGAGCCGGTCGCGCAGCGGGCCGTCGAAGTCGACGACGGGCGTGTACGACTCGCGGGTCAGCTCGACCCGGACGCCGTCGCGCTCGCCGCGCTCGTACGCGGCCCGCCGGATCTCCTCCACGACCTCGTCGAGGGTGGCCTCGTCGGCGGCGCGGGAGTCGAGCCAGCCGCGGACGAGGGAGGCGATGGCGTTGGTGCCGTTGGGCTCGACGGCGACCTTGCCGAAGGTGGCGAGGGCGCCGGCCAGCTTCGCCTTCTTCCGGGCGGCGAGCACGGTGTTGGCGTAGGTGAGCATCGGGTCGCGGCGGTCCTCGATGCGGGTGGTGCCGGCGTGGTTGGCCTCGCCGTGGAAGTCGAACCGCCAGCGGCCGTGCGGCCAGATCGCGCTGGCGACGCCGACGCTCTGCCCCTCGGCGAGGTGGCGGCCCTGCTCGACGTGGAGTTCGACGAACGCGCCGATGCGGGCGAGCCGTTCGCGGTCGGCGCCGATGGCGTCGGGGTCGTACCCGGCCTTCTCCATGGCGTCGGGCAGCCGGACGCCGTCGGCGTCGCGCAGGCCGTGCGCCTGCTCCTTGGAGAGGACGCCGGCGGTGAGCCGGGAGCCGATGCAGGCGACGCCGAACCGGGCGCCCTCCTCGTCCCCGAAGTTGACGATGGCCAGCGGCTTGGTGAACCGGGCGCCGCGGGAGCGGAGTTCGTCCAGGGCGGCGAAGGCGGAGACCACGCCGAGCGGGCCGTCGAAGGCGCCGCCGTCCGGCACGGAGTCCAGGTGCGAGCCGGTGACCACGGCGCCCTCGCCGTGCGGATCGCCCAGCCAGGCCCACTGGTTGCCGTTGTGGTCGAGTTCGTGGTGCAGGCCGCGGTCGCGGGCCTGCTGCTCGAACCAGGCCCGGCATTCGGCGTCGGCGGAGTTCCAGGCGAAGCGGCGGTAGCCGCCGGACGAGGCGGAGCGGCCCACGGGGAGCAGCTCCGCCCACATCCGCTGGAAGGTGTCGGTCACAGCTCGCCCATGGGGACGCGCACGCCCCGCTCGCCGGCGACCTCGACGGCGCGGTCGTAGCCGGCGTCGACGTGCCGGATGACGCCCATGCCCGGGTCGTTGGTGAGCACCCGGCGGATCTTCTCGCCGGCGAGGGCGGTGCCGTCGGCGACGGTGACCTGGCCGGCGTGGATCGAGCGGCCGATGCCGACGCCGCCGCCGTGGTGGATGGAGACCCAGGAGGCGCCGGAGGCGACGTTGACCATGGCGTTGAGCAGCGGCCAGTCGGCGATGGCGTCGGAGCCGTCGAGCATGGACTCGGTCTCGCGGTACGGGGAGGCGACGGAGCCGCAGTCGAGGTGGTCGCGGCCGATGACGATCGGCGCGGACAGCTCGCCGGAGGCGACCATGTCGTTGAAGCGCTCGCCGGCCTTGTCGCGCTCGCCGTAGCCGAGCCAGCAGATGCGCGCCGGGAGGCCCTGGAAGTGGACCTTCTCCTGGGCCATCTTGATCCAGCGGTGCAGCGACTCGTTCTCCGGGAAGAGGTCGAGGACGGCCTTGTCGGTCTTGGCGATGTCCTGCGGGTCGCCGGAGAGCGCGGCCCAGCGGAACGGGCCCTTGCCCTCGCAGAACAGCGGGCGGATGTACGCCGGGACGAAGCCGGGGAAGGCGAACGCCCGGTCGTAGCCGGCGAGCTGGGCCTCGCCGCGGATCGAGTTGCCGTAGTCGAAGACCTCGGCGCCGCGGTCCTGGAAGCCGACCATGGCCTCGACGTGCTTGGCCATCGACTCGCGCGAGCGCTCGGTGAACTCGGCGGGCTTCTCGGCGGCGTAGGTGGCCATGTCGTCGAAGGCGACGCCGATCGGCAGGTAGCTCAGCGGGTCGTGGGCGCTGGTCTGGTCGGTGACGATGTCGATCGGGGCGTCCATCGCGAGCAGCTGCGGGACGAGCTCGGCGGCGTTGCCGAGCAGGCCGATGGAGAGCGGCTGCTTCTTGTCCCGGGCGGCGGTGGCGAGTTCGAGGGCGTGGGCGAGGTTCTTGGCCTCCACGTCCAGGTAGCGGTGCTCGATCCGGCGGGCGATCCGGGAGGGGTCGCAGTCGATGCAGATCGCGACGCCGCCGTTCATGGTGACGGCGAGCGGCTGGGCGCCGCCCATGCCGCCGAGGCCGGCGGTGAGGGTGATGGTGCCTTCGAGGGTGCCGTTGAACTTCTTGTCGGCGACGGCCGCGAAGGTCTCGTAGGTGCCCTGGAGGATGCCCTGGGTGCCGATGTAGATCCAGGAGCCGGCGGTCATCTGGCCGTACATGGTGAGGCCGAGCGACTCCAGGCGCCGGAACTCCTCCCAGTTCGCCCAGTCGCCGACCAGGTTGGAGTTGGCGATCAGGACGCGCGGCGCCCACTCGTGGGTCTGCATGACGCCGACCGGCCGGCCGGACTGCACCAGCATGGTCTCGTCCTGCTTGAGGTTCTGCAGGGTGCGGACCATGGCGTCGTACGAGCGCCAGTCGCGGGCCGCCTTGCCGGTGCCGCCGTAGACGACGAGCTTCGACGGGTGCTCGGCGACCTCCGGGTCGAGGTTGTTCATGAGCATCCGCAGGGCGGCCTCCTGCTGCCAGCCCTGTGCGGTCAGCTGCGTCCCCCGTGCCGCGCGCACCTCGCGCGGGCCGCTCACCTGGTCCACCATGCCTCCGGCCTCCTTGCGGATGAATTCATTCAGGCTTACCGAGACTGAATATATCCAGTCATTCACTCGGAAGCCAGACCTCAGCACCAATCGGACCAGGATCCGTGCCGCCCCGCGCGGCGGCACGCCCCCGGAACGCGACGGCGGGCGGCGGGACCGTCCGGTCCCGCCGCCCGCCGCGGAGCGCGCCGTCAGCCCGCGCGCAGGGCCGCCAGCTGCTGCTCGAAGGGCACCACCTCGGGCCCCGTCCGGGGCCGGGGCGGGCGCCCCGCGAGCAGGTCGGCGAGTTCCCCGCCGGCCCGGGCGATCCTCGGGCCGAGCCCCTCGGCGTCGCCGCCGGGGCCCCAGTCCTCGGAGGCGGCGAACACCGCGGTCGGCACCACGACCGCCCGCAGGTGGGCGAAGAGCGGCCGTACGGCGTGCTCCAGGGCCAGCGAGTGCCGGGCGGTGCCGCCGGTGGCGGCGACCAGCACCGGGGTGCCGGTCAGCGCCTCCCGGTCGAGCACGTCGAAGAAGGACTTGAACAGGCCGCTGTACGAGGCGCTGAAGATCGGCGTGACCGCGATCAGGCCGTCCGCGGCCTCCACCGACTCCAGGGCAGCCCGCAGCTCCGGACCGGGGAAGCCGGTCACCAGGTGGTCGGCGATCGGCCGGGCGAGGCCGCGCAGTTCGACCACCTCGACCTCGACCTCCCGCCGGCCCTCCAGCGCCGTCCGGACGGCGCCGGCCAGGCGGTCGGCGAGCAGCCGGGTGGACGAGGGCACGGACAGGCCGGCCGACACGGCGACCAGCTTGAGCGGGGCGGTCATCGGGCCTCCTCGGGGGTGTTGTCGGCGGCGTCCCGCCGGGCGAGCAGCGAGGCGTGGGTGGGGGCGTCCGGCACGCCGGCGGGGCGAGCGGAGGCGAACTCCTTGCGCAGCACCGGGATCACCTCTTCGCCGAGCAGGTCCAGCTGCTCCAGCACCGTCTTCAGCGGCAGGCCGGCGTGGTCGACCAGGAAGAGCTGGCGCTGGTAGTCGCCGAAGGACTCGCGGAAGGTGAGCGTCTTGTCGACGACCTCCTGCGGGCTGCCGACGGTCAGCGGGGTCTGCTCGGTGAACTCCTCCAGCGACGGGCCGTGCCCGTAGACCGGGGCGTTGTCGAAGTACGGGCGGAACTCGCGCACCGCGTCCTGCGAGTTGCGGCGCAGGAAGACCTGCCCGCCGAGGCCGACGACGGCCTGCTCCGGGGTGCCGTGGCCGTAGTGCGCGTACCGCTCGCGGTAGAGGTTGACCAGGCGCTGGAAGTGCTCCTTCGGCCAGAAGATGTTGTTGGCGAAGAAGCCGTCGCCGTAGTACGCGGCCTGCTCGGCGATCTCGGGGCTGCGGATCGAGCCGTGCCAGACGAACGGCGGGACGCCGTCCAGCGGGCGTGGGGTCGAGGTGAAGCCCTGCAGCGGGGTGCGGAAGCGGCCCTGCCAGTCGACCACGTCCTCGCGCCACAGCTTGTGCAGCAGCGCGTAGTTCTCGATCGCGAGCGGGATGCCCTGGCGGATGTCCTGGCCGAACCACGGGTACACCGGGCCGGTGTTGCCGCGGCCGAGCATCAGGTCGACCCGGCCGTCGGCCAGGTGCTGGAGCATCGCGAAGTCCTCGGCGATCTTCACCGGGTCGTTGGTGGTGATCAGCGTGGTCGAGGTGGAGAGGATCAGCCGGTCGGTGCGGGCCGCGATGTGGCCGAGCATGGTGGTCGGCGAGGACGGCACGAACGGCGGGTTGTGGTGCTCGCCGGTCGCGAAGACGTCCAGGCCCACCTCCTCGGCCTTCTGCGCGATCGCCACCATGGCCTTGATCCGCTCGTGCTCGGTCGGCGTCCGGCCGGTGGTCGGGTCCTCGGTGACGTCACCCACGGTGAAGATCCCGAACTGCATGGCGCTCACTCTCCAGATCGTTCAGCTTTCAACTACATGCGGCTGAACGAACCCGTGGCGGCGGCTATTCCCGCCGCCGCCCCGACCGGCTCAGAAAGTGTTGGGTAATCGAGTGGTTACTGGTTCTTGAGGTCGTCGGCGAGGCGGCGGGCTGCTTCGGTCTCGATGGGGCCGTGTGGTTC
>NZ_JBFBDW010000107.1:0-6514 GCF_040683455.1 Kitasatospora sp. NPDC093679 | reverse complement strand
CGTTGACTTTTGGCACGCTGTTGAGTTCTCAAGGAACGGACACTTCCTTCGGACCGCCTTCCAGCGGACCCTCCGGGCGTTTCGCTCTTTCGTGTCTCCAGCTTATCAGAGGATTTCCGACCCGTTTCACCGGGCGTTTCCTTCGACTCGCTTTTTCGTCGCCCCTCTCGGCGCGACTCCGGAACTGTACGGGGCCCGGGGCCCCACAAGCAAATCGCCTCCGCCCGGTGTCCGACCGGGCGGAGGCGAGGTGCTCGGCTCAGCGGACCTCGGTGATCTCCGGGCCGCGTGCGAACGGGTCCAGCGAGGCGCTGTAGCGCTGTTCGCCGCCCTCGGTGGGGGCGCCGTCGGCGACCATCTGCGCGTCCTCGGGGAGCTTCAGCACGATCGGGTCGCGCGGCGCCATCGGCGCCTCGCCCCGGACCACGACGGTCTGGCGGAAGACCTCTTCCAGGATGCCGGCCATCTCGGGCTGGACGGCGGCCTGGCCGGAGATCACGCCGCGCAGGAACCAGCGCGGACCGTCGCAGCCGACGAACCGCACCAGCTGGGCGCCGTGGGTGCCGTCGGGCAGCTGGACGGGGACCTGGGCGCGCAGGTGCCAGCCGAGCGTGCCCTCCTCCTCCTCGATCAGGCCGCCCTGCTGGGTGATGCCGTTGGCGATCTCCTCGCGGACCTCGCCCCAGATGCCCTCCGACTTGGGGGCCGCGAAGGCCTGCAGCTGGATCGCACTGTTGCCGAGGACGAGGGTCGCGGCGACGATCGCGTCACCGGCGACCTCGACGCGCAGCTCCATGCCCTCGACCCCGGGGACCAGCAGACCCCCGAGGTCCACTCGCCCCTCCTCGGGCTGCTCGAGCTCGGAGATGTCCCACGGCCCGTCCGGGCGCGGTGCCGGCGGCAGACCGACCCGGTCGGCCGGGTCCAGCTCGGTGTCGTTCTCGCTCTCGGCGGAACCTTCGACGTCATCGGCCGTCTCGTCGGCGCTGGTGGCGTCCTCGGCGAGCTGCTCGACAGCGTCCTCGCTCTTGTGGCGACGACGGAACACGGTCACTGTCCTTCCCGGTCCAAGACCGAATCCAAGACCGAAGCGAATACCTGCTCGGCTACTGCGAGACCGCGGGCATGCTAGACCGCGGCGTGGCCGCCGGTCGACCCGAACCCGCCTTCGGCTCGCGCCGACCCTGGCAGCTCGGCCACCTCGTGGAAACGCGCCCTCTCCACCTGCTGGATGACCAGCTGGGCGATGCGGTCCCCTCGACGGAAGCTGACGGCCTCGCGCGGGTCCAGGTTGACGACGATCACCTTGATCTCACCACGGTACCCGGCATCGACCGTCCCCGGGGCGTTCACAAGGGCAACTCCGCAACGAGCTGCGAGGCCCGAACGCGGGTGCACGAACGCCGCGTAACCGTCCGGCAGCGCAATGGCGACGCCGGTGGGGAGGACGACCCGCTCGCCGGGGGCGAGTTCGGCGTCGACGGTGGTGCGCAGGTCGGCTCCGGCGTCGCCGGGGTGCTCGTAGCCGGGCATCGGGAGATCGGCGTCGATCCGCCTGATCAGGACGTCCACCGGCGGACGGGCGGTGCTGGTCACGGGTTCACCTCGAAGGCTCTGGCGCGCTTGAACAGGTCCGGGTCGTCCAAGGCCTTCTTGATGTCCTCGGGACGACCGTGCGTGGTGAAGTGTTCCAGCTTCACCTGGATGAAGAGCGCCTGCGCCCGGATGGCGACCGGTCCGTCGGGGCCGCCGATGCGGCCCTCGGCCGCGCTGTAGACCTTGCGGCCGTGCACGCCCGTCACCCAGGCGTGGATGTGCAGCTCGCTGTCGACCGGCACCGGACGGACGAAGTCGGTCTCCAGCCGGCCGGTCACGGCGGGGGCGTGCAGCAGCCAGTTGAGGGTGCCGAGCGTCTCGTCCATCGCGGTGGTGAGCAGACCGCCGTGGGCGAGGCCGGGGCCGCCCTGGTGCACCGCGCGGACGGTGAACCTCGCGTCGACGGTGAGGCCCTCCCCGGCCACCGCGGTCAGCTGCAGCCCGTCGGGGCGCTGCGGGCCGCAGCCGAAGCAGAGGTCGTAGTGGGGCCCGATCGGCGTGCCGGGGGCCGGCGCGCCGGGTGCACGGGGCGGCAGCACGGCGTCGGCGGGCGGCGTGGTCGGCGTCGGCGTCGGGGCGGCGGGGCGGGGCGGCGGCGCGGGGGCGCCCTGCGGCGCGGCGGCGGGGGCGGTGGAACCGGTCACGCTCGCGATGCTACCCGCCAGTAGCAAACGGCGGGAGGGGCGTGGGCGGGAGCGGCCGTGCGGGCGCCCACAATAGGGGGCATGTACGACGAACGCCTCACCGTCCCGCGGTCCTGGTGGCTGCTCCCGCTCGTGACGGGCCTGTCCCTCGGCCTGGTCCTGCTGCGCTTCAGCGGTCTCGGCGCCCTGATCGGCCTGGTGGTCGGCATCGCCGCCGCCGCGGCCGCGCTCAGCTCCTACGGCTCGGCCCGGATCCGGGTGGTCCAGGGCTCGCTGGTGGCCGGGCAGGCCCGGATCCCGGTGGACGCGCTCGGCACCGCCGAGGTGCTCAACCCGGCGGAGGCGGTCGCCTGGCGCGGTGTGAAGGCGGACCCGCGGGCCTTCATGCTGCTGCGCAGCTACGTGCCGACGGCGCTGCGGGTGGAGGTCACCGACCCGTCCGACCCGACGCCGTACCTGTACCTGTCCACCCGCTCGCCGCAGAAGCTGGCCGACGCGCTGCAGGGTGCCCGCCGGGCCGCCCAGCGCTGATCCTCGGGGGAAGGCCGCCGGGCCCGGGCGGACATGCCGCGGACGGGCCCGGAAACGGAGGAGGGACGGCTCCGCGGGTGGCGGACCGTCCCATTGCTCCTGTGGTCGCAGGCGCCCGGCCTGCGGGTGCGGCCCCCCTACGGGGCCCGCGTCTGCTGCCTCCGGCCTTGCTGCCCAGGGCCGGCGGGGTGGCCTTCCGGGCCGACGGTGAGGCGTCGGGCCCGGGCCATTCCGCACCGTGCTCAGGCGCCGCAGTCCCGGCAGATCGGCTGACCGTTCTTCTCGCTGTAGAGCTGGCTGCGGTGGTGCACCAGGAAGCAGCTCATGCAGGTGAACTCGTCGGCCTGGCGCGGCAGCACCCGGACCGACAGCTCCTCGTTCGAGAGGTCGGCGCCGGGGAGCTCCAGACCCTCCGCCGCGTCGAACTCGTCGATGTCGACCGAACCGGTCGTCTTCTCGTTCCGCCGCGCCTTCAGTTCCTCGATGCTGTCCTCGTTGAGGTCGTCATCGGTCTTGCGTGGGGTGTCGTAGTCCGTAGCCATGTTTTCGCTCTCCCCCTTTGGGTGTGTGCGGTATCTCCAGCGCACGTAACGCGTGGGGGGCCGGTCTTGTGCCCGACCCGAGGCGGAGATTTTGCCTTACTTCAAGCCCCGTTACTCAATCGACACCCGGTTTCGGACCCGTTGGGGTGACCGAACGGGGTTCGAACACCGCCGCGGGTGGTCGGCCCGGTCGGGCCGGGACGGGGCCCGGACGACTACCTTGGGTAGCGGCGCCCCTGCCGTTCCTTCACCAATTGACCCTGGCCACAGCACATTTGGTGACAGATCGACATTTTCGGGACCTCTCCGGCCCGTCACCCAGCGCCACGGCGCCCGACCGGGGGTCGAGCGCCGTGCGGCGCCGCGGGGATGCATCGAATGGCCCGATGTGAACTTGGTCACATCTCACACCTTTCCGGAGAATCCCGGACATTCCCGGTGCGGCCGGACGGCTTCGCGGACGCCCTCGCGGAAACGGCCGGATCAGGCCTTCGCGGCGGCCGCGGCGGCCCGGCGGGCGAGCAGCGCGGCCTGGCGCTCGTCGAACTTGGTGGCCTGGGCGTCCAGGCCGTCCAGGAAGGCGCCGAGCTGCTCCTGGGCCTGCTGGCCGGAGCCGCCGAGCCCGGTGGTCTCCAGGACCTTCAGGTGGCGCAGCACCGGCTGCAGCACGTCGTCGTGGTGGATGCGCAGGTTGTAGACGCCGCCGATGGCGATCTGGGCGGCGGAGCGCTCGAAGCCGGGCATGCCGTGGCCGGGCATCCGGAAGTTGGTGACGACCTCGGTGATGGCGTTCATCGCCTCGTCCGGGGCGATCTCCAGAGCCGCCTTCAGCAGGTTCCGGTAGAAGACCATGTGCAGGTTCTCGTCGTTGGCGATCTTCGCCAGCAGCTGGTCGCACAGCGGGTCGCCGGAGTGGTGGCCGGTGTTGCGGTGCGCGATGCGGGTCGCGAGCTCCTGGAAGGCCACGTAGGCCACCGAGTGCAGCATGCTGTGCGCGTTGTCGGACTCGAAGCCCTCCGACATGTGCGCCATGCGGGCCCGCTCCAGCTCGACCGGGTCCACGGCGCGGGTGGCCAGCAGGTAGTCGCGGATGGCTATGCCGTGCCGGCCCTCCTCGGCCGTCCAGCGGTGCACCCAGGTGCCCCAGGCGCCCTCGCGGCCGAACATGGTCGCGATCTCGTGGTGGTAGCTCGGGAGGTTGTCCTCGGTGAGCAGGTTGACCACCAGCGAGATCCGCGCCAGCGGGGTCACCTTGGACTGCTCGGGCGCCCACGCCTCCCCGCCGAGCACGCCGTCGAAGTCCCGCCCCTGGCTCCACGGCACGTACTCGTGGGGCATCCACTCCTTGGCGACCTTGAGGTGCCGGTTCAGCTCGCCCTCGACGACCTCTTCGAGGGCCAGGATCAGCTTGGCGTCGGTCCAGGCGGTCGACGCGGGCGGTGCGGTGCGCTGGACGGGTGCGATGGTCACGGCTGGTGCTCCTGTGTGCGGCGTCCGGCGCGTCGGGCGGGATGGGGCCGACGGCGGCTGCGCGGACGGTGACGGAACGGGGGACGGGGGCGGGCGGCACGAGCGCGGAGGCGGACGCGGCGGCCGTCCGGGTCGGCCCACTTACGGCTGCGTAGGTTACGACACCGTAAGTTGTTTCGGCGGGAAAAGACAAGCCGCCCCCTGCCAGCGCTTATGCCGTCTTGACACGGCCGGCGGGGGCGGCGGAGGGCGGTCGGTGATCGGTCGCGCACGGAGCGGCGCGGCCGGGTGCGGCAGCGTCGGCGCAACGGCGTCCGCCGCCGCCCCGGAGGGGTCCGGGACGGCGGCGGAAGGGGTCGGGAAGGGGCCCGGAAGGGGCCTGGCGGGGCCCTGGGCGGACTCGGCGGGCCCGGTGTGCGTCAGGGCCCGGGGATGCGCACCCGGATCGTCAGGCCGCCGCCGGGGCGCGGCGTGGCCTCGATGGTGCCGCCGTGCGCGCGGACGACCGAGCGGACGATGGACAGGCCGAGGCCCACGCCCTTGTCGCTGCGGGTCCGGTCGGCGCCCTTGACCCGGCGGAACGGCTCGAAGATGTGCTCCATCTCGTAGCCGGGCACCACCGGGCCGGTGTTGGAGACGACCAGCT
The DNA here is from genome assembly GCF_040683455.1 of Kitasatospora sp. NPDC093679. Classification (NCBI taxonomy): domain Bacteria; kingdom Bacillati; phylum Actinomycetota; class Actinomycetes; order Kitasatosporales; family Streptomycetaceae; genus Kitasatospora; species Kitasatospora sp. NPDC093679. The sequence continues at coordinate 1,085 of NZ_JBFBDW010000107.1, read as the reverse complement.
CGCCGACGCCGCCCGGGGCGGGGGCGCTGGACATCTCCACCCAGCCGTCCGGGGTGTTGTAGCGCACCGCGTTCTGCAGCAGGTTGAGCGCGATCCGCTCCAGCAGCACGCCGTTGCCGGAGACCGTCACCGGGTGGAGCTCGGAGCGGAGCTCGACCTCGCGGGTCGCCGCCTCGGGCCTCAGCTGCTCCAGGGCCCGCAGGGCGACCTCGGAGAGCTCGACCGGGCGCCGGTCGGTGATCTCGTTGTCGCTGCGGGCGAGCAGCAGCAGGCCCTCGACGAGCTGCTCGCTGCGCTCGTTGGTGGCGAGCAGGGTCTTGCCGAGCTGCTGCACCTCGGGCGAGGCCTCCGGGTCGGCGAGCTGGACCTCCAGCAGCGTCCGGTTGATCGCCAGCGGGGTGCGCAACTCGTGCGAGGCGTTGGCGACGAAGCGGCGCTGCGAGTCGAAGGAGCGGTCGAGTCGGTCGAGCATGTCGTCGAAGGTGTCGGCGAGCTCCTTCAGCTCGTCGTCGGGCCCGTCGAGCTGGATGCGGCGGTGCAGGTCGGAGCCGGCGACCTCGCGGGCGGTGCGGGTGATCCGGCCGAGCGGGCGCAGCACCCGGCCGGCCATCGCGTAGCCGGCCGCGAAGGCGATCACGGCGAGGCAGATCAGGGCGGTGAGGGCCTTGCGCAGCAGGGTGTTGAGCGACCGCTCGGCCTCGATGTCCTGGTAGTGGTTGAGCCAGCGGGTCAGCTCCGCCTGGCTGTTGATGACCTCGCCGTCGGGGGTGGTGAGGGAGACGCCGGGGCCCAGCCGCAGGGTGGGCAGGGTGGCGCTCTGCATGGCCTCGCGGACGAAGTAGTACATGAGCAGCAGCAGGACGACGCCGGCCATCAGGAACATCCCGCCGTAGAGCAGGGTGAGCCTGATCCGCACGGTGGGGCGCAGCGACAGCCAGGCGAACAGTCCGTCGCCGGGGTGGTACTGCGCGGCGGGCCGCCCGGCGGCGGCCGCGCCGATCGGGGTGCGGGCCGGGTGCTGCTGGACCGGGCCCGGGCCGCCGGGTCAAGGGCGCCGACCGGACCCGCAGCGACAAGGGCGTGGG
>NZ_JBFBDW010000106.1:0-8987 GCF_040683455.1 Kitasatospora sp. NPDC093679 | reverse complement strand
CCGGCCGCCGCACCCCCGGCGGCCGGAGCGGGCGCCCGCCACGCGAACGACCCGGCCCGGGGCGGTGTCCACCCTCGGGGTCCACTCCCCGAACGGTCCTTCCGGAAGCCGAGTGGTCGTCGTGACAGTCGTCCTGACGGTGGATCGGAAACGAACCGGACGGACGATCCGCGGCCGACCCGGCACAGTGGACCGCGTGGACACGCAGACCCTCGCCGCCGCAGGCCCCTCCCGATGACCGGTGGAGCATCGTTGTGAAGATCCGTCATGTGACCCTGGCCGGTGCGGTGGCCCTCGGGTCGTTCGCGCTCACCGCCTGTGGGTCCGGTGCGAGTCCGGCGGCCGCCCCGGCGGGCTCCGCCACCGCAGCGCCGACCGCCGCGTCCGCGACCCCGGGCGGTGTGCCGGCGGCGGCCGACGTCGTGCCCACCTTGACGGACGTCCCGAAGGATCCGGTGTGCGGCGGCTTGGGGGCCGGGGGACGACGTCACCGCCAAGCTGATCGAGCTGCACGAGAGCGGCTCCCGGCACACCGGCCTCATCGAGGTCACCAACCACCTGCCGTACTCGTGCAAGCTGTACGGACCGGCCGATGTGCGGACCGACGGCAAGGGCGGCTCGTACACCAAGCTCACCACCGGCGTGCTGGGAATCTGCGCTTCATCACCACGAGGGCGCAGTCGATGGTGATCAATCCGGGCGAGTCGCTCTACCATGCCGTCAGCTGGGTGTCGGCCTCGCCGGCCGGCACCGACGCCGACTGCACCAGCGGCTCCCGGCTCGTCCTGGCCCGCAACGAGGGCAAGCTCCACCTGTCCGTCCCGGTGAAGGACGGGCGCTTCTGCACGAGCAACGGCAGCGGCTCGCCGCAGGTCGTGCTCGGCGCGCAGCTCTCCGTGAAGGACCAGGCGCGTGCGCAGCTGCAGAGCCTGCCCACCGGGTAGCCGCCCCGGCGCGGTGGTGCGCGACGCCCCGCCGTCCGGGTGGGGGCGGGGGTCGATCTCGGTCATAGGGTGGGCGCGACGCGGTCGGACCGAACCGGTCATGGGGTGAGGAGGCAACGGCTTGGGCCGTCAGGAGAGGCACCGCAAGGTGTACAAGCCGCTGTTGCGGGCCGGGCTGGAGGTGATACCCGACGCGGTTCCGGCGTCGGCGCCACCGCATGTCCTCGGTTACGAGCCGGAGCGGATCTTCGGTGGCTTCCGCGTCGACTACCGGGACCGCCGGCTCGTGGAGCGCCTCAACGAGGGCTGGTACGACCTCGCGGTGTCCGCCGGCCTGTTCGACGAGAACCGCGAATTCCTCCTCAACCTGCCGCGAGGCACCTGGACGGCAGCGGTGGACCGCCGGCTGCTTCACCGGGTGCACGTCTGGCACCGCGTCCGCCTGCTGGACCGGTGGGACCTCGTGGGGGCCGGCGCCGCCTCGTTCCTCGGCGTTCGCGCCGGCCACCCCGGCTTCGCCGCAATGGCTCTGGACAACAGCGTCTGGATCCTCACCGACACGTACGAATCGGGCGTGGGCCTGTACGCGGTACGCGACCCCGCCGGATCGCCCGGGGTCGTTCGTGACTTGGAGTGGCTCGCCCGGGAGAACGTCTACAAGGACCCGGAGTTCCGACGCGACGTCACCGTCTGGCTGGAGAGCAGGCAGCAGCGCCAGGTTCTGTCCGGCGGATCTTGACAGGCCCGTACTGCATGGACGCGCACTGTGTGTTTGTCGGTCTGATCCGACAAGCGCCGGGGGAAGAGGTCTCAGAGGGCGTTGAGTGAGGCTATGTCCGTTTCGTCGTTGTGACGGTGTGTGGGCAGGTCACGCGGTCAGTCGGCTGTTCTGGGTGTGGGGATTGCGAACAGTCCGGGCTCGGTCTCGACGACGAGGCCGGCGCTGGTCAGACGCTTGAGCTTGTTGCGCATGCCGGAGATGTGCGTGGGCTCGGTGCCGGTGGCCAGGGTGCGGCACAGGTCGCGGCAGCGTTGCGGGGCTGCGGCGTCGATGAGCGCGGTGAGGATCTGCTGGTAGATCGGGTTGTCGGGCAGGCCCGGCATCCGGTCGCCGGTGGGCTCGTCGTCGCCGAGGGACAGGATGACTTTGCGGGCGATTGCCAGGTCGGCGCGTTCCGCGTCGAGTTCGGCTCACATTCCCCCCAACAGTGTGGCAAGCTGACTCACTCCACGTCGGCCAACCACTGGTCGATGAGCACCTTGCCGATCGAGTCGACCCGGTAGGGCCCGCCGACAGCGGAGTCCGTAATTCGCGATCGAAGTTCGGCCGCCGTGAACCAACGTGCCTCCACCACCTCCACGTTGTCCACGTCGATCCGGTCGGAAACGGCCTCGGCGCGGAACCCGATCATCATCCCGGATGGGAACGGCCACGACTGGGATCCCTGATAGGTGATCGTCCCCACCTCGACACCGGCCTCTTCGGCGACCTCGCGGCGCACCGCGTCCTCGAGGCTCTCCCCGATCTCGACGAACCCAGCCAGCGTGCTGAAGCGGTCCGGACCGGATCCCGCGTGCCGGCCGAGCAGGCAGCGCCGAGGCGTGCCGGGTAGTTCGACCAGCACAATCACGGCCGGTTCGATCCGCGGGAAGAGCAGCTTTCCGCAGTCCTGACAGGTCCGCAGGTGGCCACCGTTGCTGGGGACGGCCGGACCGCCGCACGCGCCGCAGAACCGCTGATTCCGGTTCCAGTGCAGGATTCCACGGGCATACGCGAGCAGGCCCGCCTCGTCCGGCGTGATGGTGGGAACCATGGCTCGCACCTCCAGCACCGTGTCCGCGGTGGCCAGTTCGACGGCGTTGGACCGGTCGACGCGGGACACGTCGGCCGCGAACACCGCGGCCTCTCCGTCCAGGCCGAGAAACACCTGGTCGTCGGCGGCGTCGAGGATGCCACGCGCCTCGGCCAGCGGCAGCCGGATGGGCCTGTCGTCGCGGACCAGACAGTGGTCCCGCCACAAGGGAATCACCTGGGTACTGGGGCTCGTCAACAGCCCGGCGACCCACTCCGAGTCGGTACGCCGGCCGCCAACCCGGTCAAGCCCCAAGCCGCTGTAATACAAGGTTCCCCCTAGCCCATCCTGTCCTGCGCAGATTCCACGATAGTGGGCGTCCACCAACTGGGGTATCGAGCTCGGTCTCGACGACGAGGCCGGCGCTGGTCAGAGGGTCTGTACGGTGACTGGCTCTGGCGCACATTCGGTGGTGACAGAGAGTCATGGAGAATTGTGCCTGGTAGAGCCTGCTTTGGTGTCCGCCCAGGGGCGTCGCCCTTCCGTCGAGGCACCCAGGGAACAGCCCGCCGGCCTCCGCTTTGAGCTGGGCAGATCGCGGTACGTAGCGATAGTCACCACGCGTCACCACCGAATGTGCGCCAGAGCCAGTCGCTGGACACACCCCCGTCATGCGCACCCGCCTGCGGTCCGTCGGCCGACCGGCCCGGCGTGCGGTGCCGGGCGTGGCGGCCGTCTTCGCCGTACCGGCTGTACCGGCCGTGCCGGCCTTGGTGGTCGTCTTCGCGGTGCCGGAGGGCCGGCCGGAGACGGAGACGGAGACGGAGGCGGACGGCTTGGCGCTCGCACCGGTCGGCCCGTGGGAGGCCGAGGCGCCCGGGGAGGCTCCGACGGTGCGGGCTGCGCCCGTCGTCGGGCTCGCGGAGGGGGCAGGACGGCCTGTCGCCCATGACGCCCACCCCGTGCTCGGCGGTCGTACGCTACGCGCGCCGGATGATGGAAAACTGAACGACCAGTCCGATACGTCCGATCACGCCTCGATCGCCATCAAGACGTGATCGGCTTTCGGGAACCCTTTTGCCATTGTTCTGGCGGGGTCTCGTCAGAATTCTCCCTCAAGTGCCCCCGGTGGATATTCCGCGAATTCCACCGAACGAATTACTGACACCGGGTCAGGGCGCCCGGACGGCCACCCCGGGGCCGCACACGGGGGCACCGCCGACCCGGGGGTGGGGCGAGCCCCCCGGATGCGGGTGAAGCCCGCACCAGGCCGGATCCGGGTGCCGACAGGATCGCCCCGCCGAGCCCGGCCGCGAAGACTGCTCGGCATGCGAATCGCCCACGCCACGGCCACGACGGCCGCCGCCGCACTCCTCACCCTCCTCGGCACCGCCCCGCCCGCGACCGCCGCCACCCGGCCCGCCGGCCCGCCCGCGACCGCCACCCGGCCGGCCGCCCCGATCGCCTGGGGCGGCTGCCCCGACAGCACGGCCGACACCCGCCAGCAGTGCGCCACCCTCGCCGTCCCGCTCGACCACGCCGATCCCACCGGCCCGCAGCTGGACCTCGCCGTCTCCCGGATCACCGCCGCCCGCCCCGACCAGCGCCGCGGCGCCCTGCTCATCGTCCCCGGCGGGCCCGGCAACCCCGGACTCAACGGCCCCACCAACGCCGTCCGCCGACTGCCCCGGTCCGTCCTCGACCGCTACGACCTCATCGGCTTCGACCCCCGCGGCGTCGGCCGCAGCAGCCCCGTCGACTGCGGGCTCGCCCACGAAGACCTGTCGATGACCACCCTGCTGCCCTGGCCCGCACCCGACGGCTCCGTCACCGGCAACCTCGCCGCCGCCCGCCGGATCGCCGCCGCCTGCACCCGCAACGGCGGCCCCGTGCTCCGCAGCATCAGCACCCGCAACGAGGCCCGCGACATGGACCGCATCCGCCAGGCCCTCGGCGAACGCCGGATCTCCGCCTGGGGCGTCTCCTACGGCACCTACGCCGGCGCCGTGTACGCCACCATGTACCCCGACCGCACCGACCGGATCGTCCTCGACAGCAACGACGACCCCGACCCGCGCCGCGTCGAACGCGGCTGGCTCGCCGCCTACGCCACCGGCGCAGAGGACCGCTTCCCGGACTTCGCCGCCTGGGCCTCCGCACCCGCCGCCGGCGACCAGCGGCTCGCCGACACCCCGCAGCAGGTACGCGACCTGTTCCTGCGGCTCGCCGCCCGCCTCGACACCGCCCCGCTGCCCTGGCCCGGCGCCAACCCCGCCCGACTCGACGGGAACGCCCTGCGCGCGGCCATGCTCGACACCCTCTACGACGACGCCCGCTTCCCCCGGCTCGCCCGCCTGATGCTCGCCGCCGACGGCCGCGCCGAGCTGCCCCCGGCCGCCACCCCGCCCGACGCCGCGATGCAGAACACCGTCGCCGCCTCCGCCGCCACCATGTGCAACGACGTCCGCTGGCCCCGCTCCGCCGACGGCTACGCCCGCGCCGTCGCCGCCGACCGCACCGCGCACCCGTTGACCGCCGGCATGCCGGTCAACGTCATGCCCTGCGCCTTCTGGCCCACAGACCCGGCCGAACCGCCGACCCGGATCACGCCCGACGGGCCGTCGAACATCCTCATGGTGCAGAACCTCCGCGACCCCGCCACGCCCTACGCCGGCGCCCTGCGCCTGCGCGCAGCACTCGGCGACCGGGCCCGCCTGGCGAGCGTCGACTCCGGCGGCCACGACGCCTACGCCGCGCACGGCAACGCCTGCGGCGACCAGCTGGTGACCCGCTTCCTCGTCGACGGCCGACGCCCCGCACACGACACCCTCTGCCCGGCCGAGCACTGAGCCCGCATCCGTCCCGCCCCGGCCGCCCCGCCCCTCGGTGTCGTGGCGCCCCGGTGTCGTGGCGCCCCGGTGCCCCGGCCGTTGCTGCCCGCAGTGGCGCCGGGGCGGTCGGTACGGGCTCCGGCCGGACCGGCCCGTGCATGGAGCGGGCCGATCCCGGGCAGGCGCCGCCCTGCGAGGCACTCCCGGCCCCGTGCCGTTCCGGGCCTCCTGACCGGCCGGGCACGAACGGCAGGAGCCGCAGGGCCGGCCCGTTCCGTCCCGACGGCAGCGGACACCGACGAACGCCGCCGAGGGAGCAAGGGCTGATCCACCGTGCTGAGTGTGCTGCTGGCAGTACTGGCCGCCGTCGCCAACGGCCTGGCCTCCGTGCTGCAACGCCGCGAGGCACGCACCCGGCCGGCGAGCGAGAGCCTGAACTGGCGCCTGGTCTGGCACCTGCTGCACCGGCCGGTCTGGCTCGGCGGGGTCACCGCGGTCACGTTCGGATTCCTGCTCCAGGCCGAGGCCCTCGCCAACGGCAAGCTCTCGGTGGTCGAGTCCCTGCTCGTCCTCGACCTGCCGGCCACGCTCCTGCTGTCCTCGCTCCTCCTGCACAGCCGGATGCGGTGGCGCGAGTGGGGCGCCGTGGCGGCGATGGCCGGCGGCCTGGCCGGGCTGCTGCTCGGTCTGTCGCCGTCCGCCGACTCCGGTGCCCGTGCCTCCGGTCCGACCTGGGCCCTGGCCCTGGGCGTCAACGCCCTGCTGATCGCCGCAGGCGTGTGGTGGGCGCTGTCCGCCGACGGCACCCGTAGGGCGGCGATCCTCGGCGTCGCCACCGGCTGCGGCTTCGGGCTGACCGCAGGCCTGATCAAAGGGGCGACCGCCAACGCCTCCGCCGGCATCGGCAGCGTGTTCGCGGCGTGGCAGCTGTACGCGATGCTCGCCGTCGGCGCCGGATCCATGTTCCTGCTGCAGTCGGCGGTGCACGCCGGAAGCCTGCTCGCCGTACAGCCCGGGCTGTCGCTGGGCGACCCGGTGGTCTCCGTCCTGTGGGGGACCCTGGTGTTCGGCGAGAAGGTCCGCAGCGGTCTGCCCCTGGTCCTCGCGGCCGCTTCCGCCGCCGTGGTCTGCGCCGCCGTCCTCGTGCTGACCCGATCGCCCCTGCTGACCGACGACGCCGAGGGGGCCGAGGGGGCCGAGGAGAGCGATCGGGCCGAGCACGTCGAGCAGCCCCGCCAGGAGGCCCGGAGCCCGCGGCAGGCAGGCCGTCCGCTCGACTGACCCGGCGGCCGCTGCTCGCCGTCCGTCCCCGGATGACGCGCACCCCGGTGTCCGGGCGGTGCACGGCGTCCACGCCCGGCCTGCCATGATCCCGGAGTGCGACCACACATCACCCCCGGCACCATCGCCGACCTCCACCAGGTCCTCACCGACCACCACCGCTACTGGGGCGAGCGGGACCTCCGGTCCCTCCACCTCGACGCGCTGGTCCACGAGTTCGGCGAGACCTGGCTGGTCGCCCGCGCGGACGACGGCATCCACGGCTACCTCATCGGGTTCACCACCCCCGACGGCACCGGATACGTCCACCTGGTCGCCACCCGGGACGACGCCCGGGGCACCGGCCTCGGCCGCCGGCTGTACGCGGCCTTCGCCGTCATCGCGCACCGACACGGAGCACGGCGGCTCAAAGCGATCACCTCGCCCGGCAACACCGGCTCGATCGCCTTCCACCGCAACCTCGGTTTCGAAGCGACTTCGGTCGAGGACTACGGCGGCCCCGGCCGGACCCGGGTCGTCTTCCACCGTCCGCTGCCGTTCGAGGCGGCCGTGCCCGGTATGCCCTGAGCGGTCTGCGGTCTGCGGTCTGCGGTCTGCGGTCTGCGGTCCCGGCCGGTGAACGGTGTTCCGGCGCCCGGCTGCCCTCGGAAGGGCGCGGGGCGATCGGTCCCGAGGCGGTCCTGACCCCGGGTAGGGTGCTCCCTCTGAACGGTTCGGTCGCGGACCGGTCGTTCGGGTCACGGGTACGGGTCACTGGTGCGGGGCGAGGGGTGTCGGACGTGCGGAGCGGACACCGGCTGGGGCGGCCGTTCGGGTGGCTCTGGGCAGCGTACGGGACGAGTGCGCTCGGCACGTGGCTCGCCTTCGGGGCCTTCCCGCTGATCGCCGTCCGGGTGCTGCACGCCGGACCTGCCGAGGTCGCCGTGCTCTCCGCCGCAGGCGCCGCGGTCGGAGCGGCCGCGGCCGTGCCGCTCGGCCCCTGGGTGGAGTTCCGCCGCAAACGGCCCGTGCTGATCGCGGCGGACCTGGTGCGGTGCGCCGCACTGCTGACGATCCCCACCGCGTTCGCGCTCGGCGTGCTCACCTTCGTCCAGCTCCTGCTGGTCTCGGTCGTCGTCGCGGCCGCCGACATCACCTTCCGCGCCGCCTCCGGCGCGTACCTGAAGACCCTGCTGCCGGCCGAGGACCTGCTCGTCGCCAACGCCCGGTTCGAGTCCACCGCCTGGACGACCACCATCGTCGGCCCCCCACTGGGCGGCGCCGCGATCGGTCTCCTCGGACCGGTGGCGACGGTGGCGGCCGACGCGGCCAGCTACCTGCTCTCGGCCCTCGGCATCCGCGCCACGGGCGGGACCGAGCCACCGCCCGGACCCCGACCGGCCCAGCGCCTGCGGGCCCGCGACCTGCTCGACGGCTGGCGGTACATCCTCGCCGACCCGACCCTGCGCCCCCTGTTCTTCAACACCGCGCTGTTCAACGGCCTGGTGATGGCCGCGGAGCCACTGCTCGCCGTCCTCATGCTCGGCCGGCTCGACTTCGCAGCCTGGCAGTACGGACTCGCCTTCGCCGTCCCGTCGATCGGCGGACTGCTCGGTGCGCGCCTGGCCCGACCCCTCGCCGCCGAGTTCGGACAACGACGGGTCCTCGCCGCGGCCGGCGCCCTGCGCGCACTGTGGCCCGTGGGCCTCGCCTTCGTCGGACCGGGAACCGCAGGCCTGCTCCTGGTGATGGGCGTCGAACTCGGCCTCATCTTCTGCTGCGCGGTCTTCAACCCCGTCTGCGCCACCTACCGCCTCGAACGGACCCCGACCGACCGGACCACCCGCACGCTGTCCGCCTGGGCGGTGACGACCAAGGCCGCGACGGCCCTCCTCACCGCCGTCTGGGGCGTGCTCGGCGCCCTGTTCGGCCCGCGCACGGCCATCGCCCTGGCCGGCGTGCTCGTGCTGGCGACCCCCCTGCTCCTCCCGCGGCGCACCCCTGCCCCGCAGCCCGAGCCGGTACCCGCCGCCGGCGGCGGCTGACGGCCACCACGTGCTGTAGTCGCCCGTCGTCGATGCAGGCGCAGTCGCAGACGCGGTAGAGGTCGCAGTGGCAGCCCTCAGGCCCGTGTCCGGCAGTCGGTGGCCGACTGCCGG
>NZ_JBFBDW010000105.1:0-9948 GCF_040683455.1 Kitasatospora sp. NPDC093679 | reverse complement strand
GCCCGGCGGGCGAGAGCGACAGCAGGTTGCGCCGCCCGTCCGAGGGGTCGCGGCGGCGGAGCACCAGGCCGCGCCGGACGAGCCGGCTGACCATCTCGGCCATCGTCGCCTTGTCCAGCGAAGCGAGTTCGCCGACGGTGCGCTGGTCCGCACCCGGCTCCGTCTCCAGCGCCTCCAGCACCGCATACTGGGGCGCGGTCAGCTCGGCGCCGACCTTGTCGGACCAGAGCTTGGTGTGCACCTGCTGGGCCACCCGGATGAGGTAGCCGATCGCCCGCTGGGCGTCGAGCAGCGGGCGCGCGTCGGTCAGCGCCGCGACCGCGGCCGGTTCCAGCCGGGCTATCTTGGCCATGACCCGGACGATCTCGATCTGCTCGTCGGGGGTGAGCGGCTCGAAGAGCGTCCGCTGCACGCGGACGACTCCGCCGGTGGCCTCGCGGACCGCCTGGGCGCCGTTCTGAGACAGGGCCAGCAGCTTGCGCCGGCCGTCGGCCGGGTCGCGCCGGCGCAGCACCAGGCCGCGTCGGACGAGTCGGGCCACCATCTCGGCCATCGTCGCCTTGTCCAGCGAGGCCCGTTCGCCCACGGTGCGCTGATCGGCACCGGGCTCGAGGGCGAGCGCGAGGAGCACGGCGAACTGCGGAGCCGTCAGATCGGCTCCGACGTGCTCGGACCACAAGCGGGTGTGCACCTGCTGGGCCACTCGGATGAGGTGGCCGGGCGACTGCTGCAGTCGACCAGCCACTCGGGTTGTCGGGATCTCCCCCAGCACCATGAAATCCGTCCCGGTGTCACGCTCGGTGTGTGTGGGACACCCGAGCGGGGCAGTAACGGCGAGTAAGCGTCCCGCTGTGTGGGAGGGCGCGTCAGCCGTGCAGCCGGTGGCTGCTGGCGCACACTATACAAACGGTTCAGCCGCCCTGGCAGGCAGGGGCTGATAGTAGTCGCATGTTCGGCAAAGTTGGCATATTTCCGCCATCTGTCGGGCCCACGACAGGTCGGGTTTCGCCCGTCCGGCCGCTGCCTGCCCTCACCCTCCGTCACCTGCGGCTCTATACCCTGGCCCACGAGACTACCCGCCGGTAGGGTGTCGCCGCAGCGCGCTGTGTACCACCTTTCGCCCCGGGCTCACCGGCCGGGGCGCGCGGGGAGGCCGCCGCCCCCGGTGCCGGCCTCCCTCCCCTCCGAGAGAGACGAGTACGAGCATGACCGAACAGTCCCCCGCCACCCGGGTCGCCGTCGTCACCGGTGGCGCCCGCGGCATCGGCGCCGCCACCGCCCTGCGCCTGGCCGCCGACGGCTACGCCGTCGCCGTGGTCGACCTGGAGGAGTCCGCGGGCAAGCAGACCGTGGACGCCATCGTGGCCGCGGGCGGCCGTGCGCTCGCCGTCGGCGCCGACGTCTCGAACGCCGAGCAGGTGCAGGCCGCCGTCGACCGGATCGCCGCCGAACTCGGCGCCCCCGTGGTGCTGGTGAACAACGCCGGCGTGCTCCGCGACAACCTGCTCTTCAAGATGTCCGAGTCCGACTGGGACACCGTCATGAACGTGCACCTCAAAGGCGCCTTCCTGATGACCCGTGCGGTGCAGAAGCACATGGTGGACGCCGGCTTCGGACGGATCGTCAACCTCTCCTCCTCGTCCGCCCAGGGCAACCGCGGCCAGGCCAACTACTCGTCCGCGAAGGCCGGTCTGCAGGGCTTCACCAAGACCCTGGCGATCGAGCTCGGCAAGTTCGGCATCACCGCCAACGCGGTCGCCCCCGGCTTCATCGCCACCGACATGACTGCGGCCACCGCCGCCCGGGTGGGCATGGAGTTCGAGGCGTTCAAGCAGGCCGCCGCGACCCAGATCCCGGTGAACCGGGTCGGCACCCCCGAGGACGTCGCCCACACCATCTCCTTCCTGGCGAGCGAGGGCGCCGGCTTCGTCTCCGGCCAGGTCGTGTACGTGGCCGGCGGCCCGCTCGACTGACCCGCGGACGGGTGCTGCGGACCGCACCGCGGCGACCGGCGCGGACGTGCCGGTCGCCGCGGTGCGGAAGAAGCCCGAGCGTCGCAGTGCGCACAGGCCCTCCGATGGTCCACACTCGGTAGCAGACGTCCGCTGCCCGAGGAGGGCCGCGGAGCCGCAGCCGGCCGGTCGCCGACGGCACGGTCGGCACTCGTACCACTGGAGGCCTCCATGTCCGAGTCCACTGACAGCCGATCGATGCCCACCCCGGACCACCTGCTCCACACCGGGGCGGAGCACCCCGTCGACCCCGAGGACCTGGTGATGGCCTCCGGCCGCACCCCCACGCCGGAGCTCATCGAGAAGGCCCGGCAGGACCTCCAGAAGTACGGCCGGGTCGCCGTGGAGCGCCTGCTCCCCTGATCTGGAGTCCGTACCGCCGCCGCCGAGAGGCCCCGCGCCCGCGGGGCCTCTCGCGTTCCGCCGCCGCGGCTCCGGCGGGGGAACCGGCGGTCCCGGCCCGGCCCGGACCGCCGTGGTGCAGCGGGTAGGGTCTCTGGGGTGCGAGTCCTGACCGAATCCCCCCTCGACCGGCGGTCCGCGGCCGTCCCGCCGGCGGAGCCGGCCCGGGCGCCGATCGGCCGCGGGCGCGTGCTGCTGATCGCCGCCACCGCTCTGGTGTACGCGGCGGTCGTGGTCGGGGTGCTCGCCGACACCGCCCTGGTCCGCTTCGACTGGTGGCTGGAGCTGCTCAAGCCGTACAAGCGGTGGCCCGAGGTGCGGCCGCTGCTCGACGTGTGGATCGTGGCGGGCCAGCGCGGCCCCTCCGCGGTCGCCGCCTGCCTCTGGCTCGGCTGGCGCTCCTGGCGCAGCCGGACCGTGCGGCCGCTGCTGGTGATGGGCGCGGCCCTGCTGCTCCTCAACATCACCGTGGGCGGCGTCAAGATCGTCACCGGTCGGCTCGGCCCGCACTACGCGCACGTCATCGACTCCCCCGAGCTGTTCGCCGGAGGAACGATCTTCCCGTCCGGGCACACCGCCAACGCGGTGGTGACCTGGGGCGTCCTCGCCTACCTGGCGGTGCGGTGGCGGCGCACCGGGGCGGTGCTGGCCGGGCTGACGGCGGCGTCGATCGGCCTCACCACCGTCTACCTCGGCACCCACTGGATCTCGGACGTGGTGGCCGGCTGGACGGCCGGCCTGCTGGTGCTGCTCGCCCTGCCGCTCGCCGAGCCGCTGGTGGACGCCGCGGACCGCCGGATCACCGCGCTGTACCACGGCCCGGCCCGCCGCACCGGGCGCTGACCCCGGGCCTACCCTGGAAGGGGGGCTGGAGGTGAGCGCCATGCGTCCGGCGAGGACACCCCGGTACTGGCGCAGCGGCACCGAGCCGGCGACCGCCCGCAGCGATCTGAAGCTGCGCTTCCTGCTGTCGGTGATGTTCCTGCCGGTGTTCGTGGCGATGACGGCCGGGTTCGCGCTCTGGGCCTCCCGCAGCACCGGCTCCGACCTGCCGAGCAGCGGTGCGCTGACGGGCTTCGCGGTGCTCTCCGGGGTGCTGACGGTGTTCGCCGCCGTGGACCTGTACGTGGTGGTCCGGCGCCGCCGCACCGAGCTGTGACGCCCGGCCCGGCGCTCGCCGCGGGGCGTCAGGGCACGCGGCGTCCGTCGCCCCGGCGGGGCCAGTCCGAGCGGGCTTCCGAACGGGTCGGCGTCGCGCAGTTCGGGCGGCAGCAGCTCCTCCGGGGCGTTCTGGTGGCTGACCGGGCGGAGCCGGCGCTCGATCGCGGTGGCGCCGACCGAGGCCGAGGTGCAGGAGCAGACCGGGTACCCCAAGTCCGGCCTGTACATGCTGCTGCGCACCCTGGTCGAGCTCGGCTGGGTGGAGACCGACGCGACCGGCACCCGCTACGGCATCGGCGTCCGCGCCCTGCTGGTCGGCAGCTCGTACATCGACGGCGACGAGGCGGTGGCCGAGGCCCGCCCGACCCTGGACCGGCTGGCCGACGACGCCGGCGAGACGATCCACCTCGCCCGCCTCGACGGCACCGACGTGGTGCACCTGGCGACCCGTCAGTCCCCGCACAGCCTGCGGCCCTTCACCCGGATCGGCCGGGCGGCTGCCCGCGCACTGCACCTCGCACGGCAAGGCACTGCCGGCCACCCAAACCGACGAGCAGATCCGCCGGCTGCTGCCGGAGGAGCTGGAGCCGCGCACCGAGCACACCCGCACCGACCGCGAGGAGCTCATCGCGAAGCTGCAGCGGGTGCGCGAGCTCGGCTACGCCGTGGACCGCGAGGAGAACACCCTCGGCGTGCGCTGCTTCGGCGTGGCGATCCCCTACCGGCATCCCGCGCGGGACGCGGTGAGCGTGTCGGTGCCGGTCGCCCGGTTGACCCCGGGCCGTGAGCAGACGATCCGCGACGCCCCGATGGACGCCCGCGACCGCCTCACCCTCGCCACCCGGCACCTCTGACCGACCGCTCGCCCCGCACCGCACCGGCCGGCGCGGGGCGGGGCGGCTCGTCCGACGGCCCGATCCCGGTCCACCCCTCCCCCGATCGCAGCGGGCATGACAGTCTGTCCGCCATGCGCACACGTTCCCTCACCGTGGCCGTCGCGGCCGCCGCCGTGATCGGGCTGGCCGGATGCTCCGGCTCCACCGGCTCCGCGTCGAAGGCCGACCCCGCCGCACCCGCCTCCGCCGCCCCGGCGGCCTCCGCCGCTCCGGCCGCCTCCGGCGCCCCCGCCGTGTCCGGGGCCGCAGCCTCCGGCGACGCCGCTGCCGGCACGCCGGCCGGCGCCAAGCCCGCGCCGCCGTCGAACGCCGGGCTGCCCGCCGAGCCGGACTCCGCGACCGCCGCCAAGCTGGTCGCGGCGCTGAAGGCGCTGGACCCGGACATCGTCTCGGCGGGGCCGGCGAAGACGGTGGAGGCGGCCCGCAAGCAGTGCCAGGCCGTCTACAACTACCCGAAGGACCACGCCAGGCTGGTCGAGGTGGCGGGCAGCACCTTCACCTCCGCCGCGCACCCGCAAGGCTTCGGCCCGGAGGTCTCGGAGAAGATCCTCGCCGCCGTGCAGGCCTCGGGCCTGTGCACCCGCATCTGACCCGTCGACAGCCGCGGGCCCCGACCGTCCTCCGGTCGGGGCCCGCGTGCGTGTCAGCCCGCCGGCCGCAGCAGCCGCACCGCCGCCAGGTCCGCGTCGAAGGCCGGGCCCGCGTGGTGGAGCCGTAGTTCGTCGGCGCCCGGGACGGCCCGCGGCGGGGCCCGCCCGGCCCGGCGACCACCGGCAGGTCGGCCGCGAGCACGGTGCCGGGCCGCCGGTGGGACGCGGCGAGCGGCAGGGTGCGGGCCGGGTCGGGCAGCACCGGCCCGTCGGCGGACTCCAGCACCCGGGCCGACGTCGGCGGCATCACCCCGGCCGTCCGCACCCTGCACCTCGCCGAGGCCATCGGCATGGACTGCGAGGTGCAGGGCAACGGCTCCGCCAAGCTCTCGCTGCTCGGCGCCACCGGCAACCGCCGGTACGAACGCGGGCTGCTCCACCCCCGCACCGACTTCGACGCCGTGCCGCCGCACCTCCACGCGATCGTGGACGCGATGGACGAGCATGGCACCGTCCGGCTCCCCGACCGGCCGGGCCTCGGCGACCACCTCGACCTCGACCACGTCAAGCGCCACACGATCACCACGGACCGACGATGCCACGGACCATCCTGCTCACCGGCGCGGCCGGCGGCGTCGGCAGCATGCTGCGCGAGCTGCTGCCCGCGTACGGCCACCGCCTCCGGCTCGCCGACCTCGCACCGGTCCCGGACGCCCCGGACGCCCTCGCCTTCGACCTGCGGGACGCCGGGGCCGTCCGGGCGGCCGTCCGCGGCGTGGACGCGGTCGTGCACCTCGGCGGCATCTCGTTGGAGGACACCTTCGCCCGCATCCTCGGCGCCAACGTCGAAGGCACCTACCACCTCTACGAGGCCGCCCGGTTGGAGGGGGTGCGGCGGGTGGTCTTCGCCAGCTCCAACCACGCCGTCGGCTTCACCCCGCTGCACGGCCTCGGCCCGGGCGGCCGGGGCCTGATCGGCACCGACGTGCCGCCCCGGCCCGACACCTACTACGGCCTGTCGAAGGTGTTCGGCGAGGGCCTGGCCCAGCTCTACGCCGACAAGTACGGCATCGACACCGTCTCGATCCGGATCGGCTCCTGCTTCCCGAAGCCGCGCTCCACCCGGATGCTCTCCACCTGGCTCAGCCCCGCCGACTGCGCCCGGCTGGTGCACGCCGCCCTCACCGCCCCCGTCGAGGGCCACGTGGTGGTCAACGGCATCAGCGCCAACACCCGCGCCTGGTGGGACCTGGCCCCGGCCCGGGCGCTCGGCTACGAACCGCAGGACGACGCCGAGGCGTACGCCGCCGAGGTGATCGCCGAACACGGCGAACCGGAGCCGGACGGCGTCGACGCCCGCTTCCTCGGCGGCGCCTTCACCGAGATCGAACCACCACGCTGAGCGGTCGGGTCAGGGCGCGGAGTTCACCGCCCGCCGACCGCCTGCTTGACCAGGGTGCGGCCGAAGTCCCACATCAGGCCGCTGCCGCGGTGCGCCTCGTCCATCACCCCGGTGAAGGCGTCGACGAAGCGGTCGACCTCCTTCTCGGTGATGATCAGCGGCGGGATCAGCTTGATCACCTCCAGGTGGTCGCCGGACACCTGGGTGAGGATCCGGTGCCGCTGCAGCAGCGGCACGACCACCATCTGCGCGAACAGCCCCTTGCGGGCGGCCTGCAGCGCCGTCCACCCGGTGCGCAGCTTCAGCGACTTGGGCCGGCCGAACTCGATGCCGATCATCAGCCCGCGGCCCCGCACGTCGGCCAGCAGCTCGTACCGGTCGACCAGTTCCGCGAGCCGGCCGCGGAACAGGTCGCCGACCTTCCGGGCGTTGGCCACCACCTGCTCGTCGCGCATCACGTGGAGCGTGGCGAGGCCGGCCGCCATCGCCTGCGCGTTGGAGCCGAAGCTGGCGGAGTGCACCAGCACCCGGTCCATCGACGAGTACACCTTGTCGAAGATCCAGTCCTTGCCGAGGGTCGCACCGATCGGCACGTAGCCGCCCGAGAGCGCCTTGGCCGCGCAGACGAGGTCGGGCCGCACGCCCTCCTCGTGCTGGTAGGCGAAGAAGTCGCCGGTGCGGCCGATGCCGGTCTGCACCTCGTCGCAGATCAGCAGTGCCTTGTGGGCGTGCAGCAGTTCCTGCGCGGCGTACAGCCAGCCGGGCGGGGCGGCGTGCACGCCCTTGCCCTGGATCGGTTCGACGATCAGTGCGGCGACGTCGCCCTTCTTCAACTCCTTCTCCAGCGCGCCGAGGTCGCCGAGCGGCACCGCGGTGTCCGGCAGCAGCGGCTCGAAGCCCTTGCGGAAGCCGCTCTCGCCGTTGACCGAGAGCGAGCCCGCCGTCAGGCCGTGGAAGGCGTGGTCGCAGTAGAGGATCCGCCGCCGGCCGGTGGCGCAGCGGGCGAACTTGAGCGCGGTCTCGACCGCCTCGGTGCCGCTGTTGCCGAAGAACACCCGGTCCAGGCCGGGGGCTTCGGCGAGCAGCCGCTCGGCGAGCAGGCCGGGGAGCGGGGCGCAGTCGAAGCGGGTGAGGTCGGGCAGTCCGAGGTCCATGACCTGCTGCACGGCGGCGCGCACCACCGGGTGGTGCCGGCCGAGCGCGAAGATCCCGAACCCTGCCAGCATGTCCAGGTACTCGTTGCCGTCGGCGTCGTAGAAGTACGGGCCCTCGGCGCGCTCGTAGTACTTGTCGAAGCCGATGGTGTGCAGCATCCGGGGCAGCTGCGGGTTGAGGTACCTGGCGTGCAGCTCGTAGCGCTCGGCGGCGCGGTCGGCGAGCAGGGCGGCGAGGTCGAGGCCCCCGGTGGGACGGTCAGCCGGCATGGTGCTGGTTCGCTCCTCGGATCGGTAGCAGCTGCTTGGCGTGGGCGGCGGTCTGGGCGGCGACGCCGGTGCCGGTGAGTCCGATCTCCTCGAGGATCTCACCGCGGCCGGCGTGCGCCAGGAACTCCTGCGGGACGCCGAGGTCGCGCAGCGGGGTGTCGACACCGGCGTCGCGCATGGCCTGGGCGACGGCGGCGCCGACGCCTCCGGTGCGGCCGTTGTCCTCGACGGTGACGACGAGCCGGTGGGCGGCGGCCAGGTCGACCAGGGCGGGGTCGACCGGCTTCACCCAGCGGGGGTCGACGACGGTGGCGGTGAAGCCCTCGGCGAGCAGCAGGGCGGCGGCGTCGAGGCAGGCGGGGGCCATCGCGCCGACGGCGACCAGCAGGATCTCGGGCGCGGGCCCGGTGCGGTGCAGCACGTCGACGCCGCCGACCCGTTCCAGGGCGGGCACGCCGGGGCCGAGGTCGCCCTTGGGGAAGCGCAGCACGGTGGGTGCGTCGGGGACCTCGACGGCCTCGCGGAGCTGGGTGCGCAGCTGTTCGGCGTCGCGCGGGGCGGCGAGCCGCAGGCCGGGGACGACCTGGAGGATCGACATGTCCCACATGCCGTTGTGGGAGGCTCCGTCGTTGCCGGTGACGCCGGCCCGGTCGAGGACGAAGGTGACGCCCAGCCTGTGCAGGGCGACGTCCATCAGCACCTGGTCGAAGGCCCGGTTGAGGAAGGTCGCGTAGACGGCGACGACCGGGTGCAGTCCGGCGGTGGCGAGGCCGGCGGCGCTGGCGACGGCGTGCTGTTCGGCGATGCCGACGTCGAAGGTGCGGTCGGGGTGGGCGGCGGCGAAGTCGGCGAGCCCGACCGGCTGGAGCATGGCGGCGGTGACGGCGACGACGTCGGCCCGTTCCCTGCCGAGTTCGACCATCTCGGTGCCGAAGACGGAGGTCCAGGAGGTCCCGCGGGAGGGCGAGACCGGCAGGCAGGTGTACGGGTCCATGGCGCCGACGGCGTGGAAGCGGTCGGCCTCGTCCTGTTCGGCGGGGCGGTAGCCGCGGCCCTTCTCGGTGATGCAGTGCACGATGACGGGGCCGCCGAAGCGCTTGGCGCGGCGCAGTGCCTGTTCGACGGCGCCGATGTCGTGGCCGTCGATCGGGCCGACGTACTTGAGGCCGAGGTCCTCGAACATGCCCTGCGGGGCGAAGGCGTCCTTGAAGCCCTTCTTGGCGCCGTGCAGGGCGCCGAAGATGGGCTGGCCGACGATCGGGGTGCGCTGCAGGGCCTCCTTGCCCCAGGCGAGGAAGCGTTCGTAGCCGCGGGTGGTGCGCAGGGTAGCGAGGTGGTGGGCGAGGCCGCCGATGGTGCGGGCGTAGGAGCGTTCGTTGTCGTTGACCACGATGACCAGGGGTCGGTCGTCGGCCTCGGCGATGTTGTTGAGGGCCTCCCAGGCCATGCCGCCGGTGAGCGCGCCGTCGCCGACGACGGCGACGGTGTGCCGGTCGGTGCGGCCGAGCAGTTGGTTGGCCTTGGCGATGCCGTCGGCGTAGCCGAGCGCGGTGGAGGCGTGCGAGTTCTCGATGAGGTCGTGGTCGGACTCGGCGCGCGAGGGGTAGCCGGAGAGGCCGCCGCGGCCGCGCAGGCGGCTGAAGTCCTGCCGGCCGGTGAGGAGCTTGTGGACGTAGGCCTGGTGGCCGGTGTCCCAGAGGATGCGGTCGCGCGGGGAGTCGAAGACGCGGTGGACGGCGATGGTCAGTTCGACCACGCCGAGGTTGGGTCCGAGATGCCCTCCGGTGCGGGTGACGGCGTCGATCAGGAAGTCGCGGATCTCGTCGGCGAGCAGGGGGAGGTCGCCGGCGGGCAGGCGTCTCAGGTCGGCGGGCCCCTTGATGGTGGACAGGAGTGACATGGCTTCACCTCGCGACTCGGTGGAGAGCGATGACCGTCTGTGTCCAGGGTGCGGCCGGTGCGGTCGGCTCGCCTGTTGTCCGGGGGCCCGCGGGGGGGGCGGGGGCGGCCGGCGGGCGGCGCCGCGCGGGGGGGCGGTCGGGGGGGCACACGGGCGGGCGC
>NZ_JBFBDW010000104.1:0-10224 GCF_040683455.1 Kitasatospora sp. NPDC093679 | reverse complement strand
CGGGCCTCCGGCGTTCCGCGGAACCGCGGGGAAGCTGCACCGGGGTGCGGGGGCGGGGCCGCGGGGCGGGCGGATCAGCCCGCGGGCACCGTGTCGGTGAACGAGGTGCCCGCGGCGCGGTAGCCGGCGACCTTGGCCGCGACCTGCGCGGGGCTGAGCACCTGGTCCTTCACGAAGTACACGTAGTCGACCTGCTCGTCGTAGGAGCGCGGGGTGCTGCCGGTCTGCCCGTTGAGGTCGATCAGCCAGTGGTTGAAGTCGATCCACTGCGGCGTCTCGGGCAGGTACGGCTCGCCGTGCACCGCGAACACCCGTCCGTCGATGTAGTAGGTGATCGCCGTGCCGTCGATGGTGATCTGCAGGTCGTGCCAGCCGTCGAACGAGGTGCGGCTCTCGGTGTGGGTGTTGACGGCGTTCCACGGGTCCGGGTTGTAGGTCTCCCAGGACGTGGTGTACATGATGTCGCCCTGCTCGCCCCAGCCGCCGTTGGGCAGGTACTCGAAGTCCTGCTCGCTGTAGTCCGGGTCCATCGGCGCGTTGAGCGGGGTGAAGGCGAAGAACGTCTGGTTGACGTGGTCGCCGTCGGGTCCGCCGCTCGGGGTGTCGTCGAACTTCACCCGCGCCGCGTAGGTGCCGTTCTTGAACTTGCGGGCGGTGGTCTGGATCTCCGTCTCCCGGGTGCCGGCGGCGGTGCCGTCGGTGGTGAGGCGGAGGTTCATCACCGAGTTGGCGAAGGTGACGTCGGCCGGCGACCAGGTCGCGCCGGGCACGCCAGGGCCGCCCTGGCCGGACTTCACCGTCCAGCCGTGCTGCTGCAGCGCCGGGTCGCTGCTGGAGCCGTAGCCGAAGTCGTCGAAGAGCGCGGGCGCGTTCGGGTCGGTCGGCGGGGTCGTCGGGGGTGTGGTGGGCGGCGTGGTCGGGGTGTTGCCGTCCGGGGCGGTGCCCCAGACGAGCGCGCCGGAGCGCTGCAGGGTGACCTTGTCCCAGGTGGCGTAGCTGGTGCGGGCGGCGCCGAAGGAGTAGTCGTCGGACTGGGTGAGGGTCTGCCAGTCCGAGCGGTAGAAGCGCAGCTGCATGTCGCCGGTGTCCTGCCCGGGGGCGAGCGAGCCGGCGCCCGCGGTGAAGCCGATCTCCAGGTAGCGGTCGGCGGTCGCGGTCGGGTTCGCGAGGGTACCGAAGGTGCCGGTGATGTTGCCGCAGCCCTTGACCGCCCAGGAGCAGGCGAAGCGGTAGGTGGTCGTCGGGCCGTCGGCCTTGAAGTAGTAGCGCAGCTTGAGCTCGCTCAGCGGCACGCTGGTCGAGCCGGTGTTGACCACTTCCAGCCAGGGTTCGGCCTGGTCGGCGGTGGCACCGGTGGCGCTGGTGCGGTACTGGACGCTCAGCGCGTCGGTCGCGGCCGAGGCCGGCGGGGTGAGCAGCGCGGCGCCGGCCAGGCCGGCGGCGACGCAGACGGCCGTCGCGGTGCGCAGGCGGCGCGGGACGCGGGGCTTTCCTGACACGGTGTTCCCTCTCTCCGTGGGGGGGCGGTGCGGACGCGGGCGCCGCGGTCGGCGGGCACCCGGGCGGTGCAGGGAGCGAACGGGTGGTGCGGATCGGGGGCGGCCGATGGGCCGCGGGCGGGGCGGGCGCGGGGTCAGCGGGGTCAGCGGTCCACCGGCAGGCCGAGCGCCGCCAGTCTCGGGCGGTG
The DNA here is from genome assembly GCF_040683455.1 of Kitasatospora sp. NPDC093679. Classification (NCBI taxonomy): domain Bacteria; kingdom Bacillati; phylum Actinomycetota; class Actinomycetes; order Kitasatosporales; family Streptomycetaceae; genus Kitasatospora; species Kitasatospora sp. NPDC093679. Next base: position 8,537 of record NZ_JBFBDW010000104.1, on the reverse strand, counting down.
GCCGGTGAGGGCCTGCTCGAAGGCGGGCCAGTCGGTGTCCGGGTTCCAGGCGCGCTCGGCGAGGGCGCACAGCCGGGGGTAGAGCCGGCGGTCGGCCTCCGCGGGGTCGGGCACGAACTCGGTCCAGAGCTGGGCCTGGGCGCCGAGGACCCGGGCCCGGGCCTCCTCCGGCCAGTGCGCGGGGGCCGGGTCGAGCCCGTGGACGGCCCGCAGGTCGACCACCGCGCCGTCCTGGCCGAGCGGCTCACCGGGACGGTCGGAGGCGGGGTAGTCCAGGTAGGTCGCGCGGTGGGGCGCCATCACGATGTCGTGGCCGCGCCGGGCGGCGTCCAGGCCGTGGTCGGCGTCCCGCCAGGGCATCACGGTGAACTCCGGCGGCAGGCCGGGGCTGCTGCTGTCCTCGGCCCAGCAGACCGGCCGGCGGCCGTGCTCCAGCAGGTGGGTGCCGACCCGGCCGAGGAACCAGCCGTGCAGTTCCTTGGGCGAGGCGAGGCCGAGTTCGGCGGCGCGCCGCCGGGCGGACGGGGCGGCCTCCCACTCGGCGGTGGGGCACTCGTCGCCGCCGAGGTGCACGTACGGCGAGGGGAAGACGTCCATCACCTCGTCCAGCACGTCGGTGCAGAAGGCCAGCGCCTCCTCGTGCACCCCGAGGACGTTCTCGCAGACGCCCCACTCCGTCCAGACGTCGAGCCGGCGTTCGGGGTGGTTGCCGAGCCTCGGGTGGGCGGCGAGGGCGGCGCGGGCGTGGCCGGGCATCTCGATCTCGGGGACGACGGTGACCCCGCGCTCGGCCGCGTGGCGGACGAGGCCGCGCAGTTCGGCCTTGGTGTACGCGCCGCCGTGCGGGCGGTCGTCGAAGCTGTCGCTGCCGGCCCGGCCGGTCATCGTCCGTGCCCGGACGGAGCCGACCGCGGTGAGCCGCGGGTAGGCGTAGACCGGCATCCGCCAGCCCTGGTCGTCCGTCAGGTGCAGGTGCAGGACGTTCAGTCCGTGCAGGGCGAGCAGGTCGACGGTGCGGTGCAGGTAGGACACCGGCAGGAAGTGCCGCGCGACGTCCAGCATCAGGCCGCGCCACGGGTACCGGGGGCGGTCGGTGACGGTCAGGCAGGGCAGCTCCCAGCGGACGTCCGGCGCCGGGCGGTCCAGCAGCGCCTCGGCGGGGAGCAGTTGGCGCAGCCGCTGGATGCCGTGCAGCAGTCCGGCGGTGGCGGCCGCGTGCAGCCGGACGGCCTCGGGGGCGACCGCGAGCCGGTAGCCCTCGGGGCCGAGTTGTGCGGTGAGCGCGGGGTCCACGGCGAGCAGGACGGCACCGTCCGGCGAGGACGGCAGCGGCAGACCGGTGGCCGGGCGGAGCAGGGTGCGCAGCAGGTCGGCGGCGGCCGCGGCCGGGCCGGGGGCGTGCACGGCCGTGGCGTGGTCGAACGTGAACCGGCCGGGCGCGGGGACGATCCGGCGGGGCGTCGGAATGATCACGTCGGGACCACCTCGGGAGGACTGGAAACTTACCACTTGCGGACTGGAGCACCACTGGTAAGAGAAAGTGGCATAGACCAGTTGGCGCGTCAAGGGGCGGCACCGGAACACGCCCGGCGGCCCGCTCCCGGACGGGAGTTGATTGACTGGCAGCCATGACCTCCACCGTGTTCGAGACCGACACCCCCGACCCGACCGCCTACCTCGACCGGGTGGCCGCGACCGACCTGGGCCGGGCCTACAAGCAGCGCATGCTCGACGAACTCGACGTCCGGCCCGGCGCGACGGTGCTGGACCTCGGCTGCGGCCCCGGGACCGACCTCGATTCCCTGGCCACGGCCGCCGGCCCGGCAGGGCGGGTGATCGGCGTCGACCACGACCGGGCCGCCGTCGACACCGCCGCCGCGCGCACCGCCGGACGGCCCGCCGTCGAGGTCCGGCTCGGCGACCTCCACGACCTGCCGCTGCCGGACGGCGCCGCGGACCGCGCCCGCACCGACCGGGTGCTGCAGCACGTCGCCGACCCGGGCCGGGCGCTCGCCGAGATCCGGCGGGTGCTGCGGCCCGGCGGCCGGCTCGTCATGGGCGAGCTCGACTGGGGCACCCTGACCGTCGACCACCCGGACGGCGAGTTGACGCAGGCCTACACCCGGTACGTCACCGAACGAGCGGTGCACAACGCCCGCATCGGCAGCCGCCTCCCGCGGCTGGCGGTCCAGGCCGGGTTCGAGGTGCCCGCCGTCCTCCCGATCACGCCGGTCCTCCGCGACGTCCGGGCGGCCGACCGGATCCTCGGACTGGAACGCTGCACCCGCCGGGCCGTCACCGCCGGGTACCTCACCCCGGACGGCGCCGACCGCTGGCTCGACCACCTCGGGAACGGGCCCTTCCTCGCCTCGGTGACCTTCTACGTCGTGGTGGCGACCTGAGGGCCGCCCGGAGGCGCCCCGGCCGCCCACACTGGTAAGGTGCTGGTCAGGTTCGGACGAGGGGAGCCGCCGTGGCGGTGAAGCGGACGCGGGTGCGCGACCACCTGCGGGATCTGGTGGAGGCCCGCAGGCCCGGTGAGCCGATCCCGTCCGAACGGGCGCTGTGCGAGGAGCTCGGGGTGTCCCGGCCGACCCTGCGGGCGGCGGTGGACGAGCTGGTGGCCACCGGCCTGCTCGTCCGCGAGCACGGGCGCGGCATGTTCGTGGCCCCGGAGAAGGTCGTCCAGGAGATGGCGATGGCCTCCGAGGGCAGTGCCTTCAGCGTGCCGCGGGCCGCCGGCAGCTGGGCCGGGCGGGTGCTGGAGTTCGAGACCGTGCCGGCCGGGGCGCGGCTCGGCCGGCGGCTGCGGATCTCCCCCGCCGCGGAGCTGACCCGGGTGGCCCGGCTGCGCCTGGTCGACGGCGAGCCGATGGCCATCGAGCACCTGCACGTCCCGGCCGCGCTGGTGCCCGGGCTGGCCCCGGCCGACATGGAGTCGGGCGACTTCTACGACCTGCTGCGCGAACGGCACGGCGTACGGGTGCGGGAGGCCGTCCAGTCGATCGAACCCACCGTCACCAACGAGGCGGAGTCCCGGCTGCTGGGGGTGCCGGTGCTGTCGCCGGCACTGCTGTTCGAGCGGCTGACCAGTGACGCGGCCGGGCGGCCGGTGGAGTACGTGCACTCGGTGTACCGCGGCGACCGGTACCGGATCGTCTCCCGGATCGCCTTCGACGACGGTCCTCCCGGGGCCGCGGCCGAAGGCGGGAGCGGCGCGGCCGCGCACCATCCGGGCATCCCGCCCGGCGACCTCCCCGGACGGCCCGGCGGGCGGAGCACTACCACGGGTGACGTCCAGCCCCCGGCCTGACACCCCGCCGCTGGGCCGTCCGTGCGTCCCTGCGGCGGCGGGCGGTTGACCGCCGGGCATCTCGGGGATCATCCGCCGGTATGAAGATCGGCTCATCGGGTTGTCATCCTCGGGTCGGCCCGGCGCTCTGGGCCGGGCTGGCCGTCGTCCTGACGGCCTGTTCGACGGCGCCCTCCCGGAGCGCCGCTCCCCCGGCCGCCACGGCGCCGGCCGCACTCCCGCCGCTCGCCGCCGTCGAAACCCGCGAACGCCACGCACCCCTGGGGATCGACCCGGTGCAGGCCGCCCGGCAGTCCGCGGAGCGCCGGGCCCGCGAGCAGGCCGCCCGCTGGGGACTCGACCGGCTGCCGACCGCCGCCCCCGCCCCGCCCGAACAGCGGCCAGCGCTCACCGCCGGCCGACCCGGCCTCGTCCTGCGGCCCGGCCTGCCCCCGGTCGTCCAGCGCGTCCCCACCGAGGACCGGGTGGTCTTCCTGACCATCGACGACGGAGCGGAGAAGGACCCGGAGTTCGCCCGGATGACCGCCGAACTCGGCATCCCCTACAGCACCTTCCTCACCGGCTACCTGGCCCGGCCCGACTGGGGCTACTTCCGCGGTCTGCTCGCGAACGGGCACGCCGCCACCGGCAACCACACGCTCAACCACCGCGACATGCGGGGGCTCACCGCCGCCGAGCAGCGCACCGAGATCTGCGGCCAGCAGGACGAGCTCGAACGCGAGACCGGCTCCCGGCCGCCGCTGTTCCGCCCGCCCTACGGCGAGTACACCGACGACACCCTGCGAGCCGCCCGGCAGTGCGGCATCCGCGCCGTCGCGCTGTGGAACGAGGAGGCCTTCCCCGACCGCATGGAGTACCGCTACGCGGACCGGGTCCTGCACCCCGGCGACATCATCCTCACCCACTTCCGCGGGCGCGCCGAGTGGGGCGGCACGATGACGGACGTGCTCCGCCGGGTGCTCCGCACGGTGAACGAGCAGGGCTTCGCCCTGGCCCTGCTCGACGACTACCTCTGACACCGCCGGACCGCCCTGGCTCGCCCCGCCCCGCCCCGACCCGGCCGGAGCAGGCCCGACCCGGCCGGAGCAGGACCGGCGCCCGAGGGGCGAGAACGCCGTCCCAGCATGCGGAAACGTTGGCAGCGTCCGCGACCGCCGTGATCGACTGTGCGCTCCCGCACGGAAGGAGCACCGCCATGCTGCCATCCCTCGACGGCCTGGTCTTCTCGCCCACCGGGCGCGCCGAGCACGGCGAGGTCGACGCCGCCACCAGCTTCGCCTACCGCGAGCAGGACGGCCGGGTCTGGGCCTCCTACCAGGGCGGCGATATCGTGCACGGCCACCTCGTCGGCACCCGCGCGGGCGACACCCTCGAATTCCGGTACGTGCAGCTCAACCGTGCCGGCGAGACCAGCAGCGGACACTGCGTCAGTACGCTGTCCCGGCTGACCGACGGACGCCTGCGGCTCGACGAGTCCTGGCGCTGGGAGTCCCGCCCGGGCGCCGGCACGAGCGCGGTCGAGGAGGTCCTGCCGCCCGTCGGCTGAACCGCCCCGCCCCGGTCGCCCGCACCCCGTACCCACGACCCGATCCGAGGAGCCCGCCGTGTCCCCCGCCGCACCCCTGCACCTCGTCCTGCCCGGCTACCAGAACTCCGGCCCCGCGCACTGGCAGAGCCGGTGGGAGGCCGCAGACCCCGGCCTCGTCCGGGTCGAGCAGGCCGACTGGGACGCGCCGCGGCGCACCGACTGGGTCGCCGCCCTGGACGCCGCGGTCGCCGCCGCCGACCGCCCGGTCGTCCTGGTCGCGCACAGCCTCGGCTGCATCACCGTGGCCCACTGGGCCGCCGGCCGCACCGGGCCCGGCCCGGTCGTCGGCGCCCTGCTCGTCGCCCCCGCCGACGTGGACACCGCCGAGGTCCCGGAACTGGTGAACTTCCGGCCCGTGCCGCTGCACCCGCTGCCCTTCCCGACCACGGTGGTCGCCAGCACCGACGACCCCTGGTGCACCTCCGAGCGGGCCGCGGCCTTCGCCGACGCCTGGGGCGCGAAGCTGGTGGACGTCGGCGCCCTCGGACACATCAACAGCGACTCCGGCCTCGGTGACTGGCCCGAGGGCCGTCGCCTGCTCGCCGACCTCACCGGCACCGCCCGGTAGCCGGTTCAGGCGTAGTACGAGGCCACCGCCGGCTGGCCGGTCCAGTTCGGGCCGGCCGCCGGGTCGGCGCCGAGGTAGCGGAATCCCGGGAAGGCCACGCGCGGACGGCGCCCGCCCTGCAGGGTGAGCAGCCGGCGGCGCGCGTCGTACTCGAAGCCTGCGGCGCGCAGGGCGGCCAGGACCGGGCGGGCGGCGCTGCGGCCGTCCGGCCGGCGGACCGAGGCCGGGTCGAAGGTGGCCGCGAGCAGGCCGTCCCCGGTGAGGGCACCGGCCCAGCGGGCCAGCAGCCCGAGCTTGTCCCCGAGGTAGGGCAGGCCGTGGACGCAGGTGACGAGGTCGTACGTGCGCTCCGGCTCCCAGTCGGCGACCGAGGCGGTCAGCAGCCGCAACCCGGGCACGACGGGTACCGGACCGAGCGGGCCGACCAGGTCGACGCCGGTCAGCTCGCTGCCCGCGGCGACCGACCCGGCGGCGGCGACCAGGGCCCGCCCCTCCCCGCTGCACAGGTCCAGCCAGGCACCGGGCCGCCCCCGCAGCCGCTCGGCCGGGTCGAAGCCGAGCTCCCGGGCGTAGCTGTTCACCCCGGTGAGGGTCCGCTCCCGGTTCATGGTGCTGTTCGCCACCACGGGGGAGGCCGCGAGTTCCACGTCCCCGACAAGATCACCCATGCCGGCCACCCTACGGCGGACCACAACCCCCCTGCGGACCCGGGCGGCAGTGCTGCCTAGGGTGGTCGCATGACGAACCGTCCGCAGGTGCCCGGCGTCCGCGACGGGCGGAACGCCCGGCAGGACACCTGCCGGTGCTTCGACCGGGACCGCGCGACGAACCGGCGTCGGGTCGCCTTCCACCCCGAGCAGCAGGACACCACGGCGCCGGGCTGGCTGCGGCTGCTCGACCTGGTGGAGGAGGCCGCGGCGGACGGCCGCGAGGAGTTCCACCCGCTGCAGGGGCTGCCCGCGGAGCAGCGGCGGCAGATCATCACCCTGCCGCCGACGATCGCGAGGCTGACCGCCGTCCGCAGGCTCGGGCTGTACGGCAGCAACCTGGTGCGCGTCCCGCCCGAGATCGGGGCGATGTCGGCGCTGGAGGACCTCGACGTCTACACCTCGTACCGCCTGCACTGGCTCCCCTACGAACTGACCCGCTGCGCACGGCTGCGGCAGAGCCGGGTCAGCACCCGGGCGCTGTACGGCAACGAGAAGACCAGGCCGCCGTTCCCGCCGCTGGACCGGCAGCCGCGCGAGGGCGGCGCGGTCTGCAGTGTCTGCGGCGGGCCGGCCGCGCGGCCGCGCCGGGTGTGGATCACGCTGCGGGTGGCCACCGACGTCCTGCCCCTGCTGGTCGACGCCTGCTCCAAGGCCTGCGTCGCGGCGCTCCCCACCCCGCCGGAGGGGTACGTCCGCAGCTCGCACTCGGGCGGGCCGACCGTGCAGCAGCCCGTCGCCGACCACTGGTTTCCGCCCGAGCGGCGTGCCGTCCGGCACGAGACCCGCAACCGGCACCGCACCGAGCAAGGAGGGACCCCGTGACCGCGACCCCCGCCGTGGCCTATGTGACCGGCAAGGACGCCCCGGACCAGGAGGTGGGGGCGGCCCTGGCCGCGTTCGCCGGGCAGGGGGTGGCCGCGGAGGCGGTGGTGTGGGACGACCCGGCGGTCGCCTGGGAGCGGTTCGACGCGGCGGTGGTCCGCAGCACCTGGGACTACACCGGGCGGCGGGACGAGTTCCTGGCCTGGGCGCGCCGCGCGGCCGGGCTCACCCGGGTCTGCAATCCGGTGCCGGTGCTGGAGCGGAACACCGACAAGACCTATCTGCGGGAGCTGGCCCTGGCCGGGGTGCCGGTGGTGCCGACCGCCTGGGTCGGGCCCGGCGAGCGGCTGGACGGGGGGACGGCGCCGTGGCCGGAGCTGGTGGTGAAGCCCACCGTGTCGGCCGGCGCGCGGGACACCGTGCGGACCACCGACCGGGCGGCCGCCGCGGCGCACGTCGACCTGCTGACCGCGGCCGGCCGGACGGCGATGGTGCAGCCGTACCTGCCGGCGGTGGACGGGGAGGGCGAGACCTCGCTGGTGTTCATCGGCGGCGCGTTCAGCCACGCGGTGCGGCGCGGGCCGATGCTGTCCGGCCCGGAGGGCCGCTTCGCGGACGAGCCGCGGCGGCCCGACGCCGACCAGCTGGCCGTCGCCGAGCGGGTGCTCGCGGCCGTGCCGGAGCGCGCGGAGCTGCTGTACGCGCGGGTGGACCTGGTCCGCGGGCCGGAGGGCACTCCGCTGCTGATCGAGCTGGAGCTGACCGAGCCGCGGCTGTTCCTGCAGTACGAGGCCGGGGCGCCGGCACGACTGGCGGCCGCGGTACGGGCGCTCGCCGGCTGACCCCGGAGTGCGCGCGGGCCCGGACGCCGGTCCTCGGCCCGGTTGTCGGCGGCCCGTGCCAGGCTGGCCGCAGCGATCCGCAGCGACGAGGGGACGGACGGGATGGACGGGCTGGCCGAGGGCGGCTTCACGGTGGACAGCTGGGAGCCGGAGGTGCTGGACGAACTGCCGGGGGCGACACTCGCCCGGGTGAAGCTGACCAAGACGTTCCGGGGCGGACTGACCGGCACCGGCACCGTGCACATGATCAGCGCGGCGGACGGCGAGGGCCAGCCCGCGGCGTACACCGCCTTCGAGCGGTACGTCGGCGAGTTGGACGGCCGCAAGGGCGGCTTCGTGCTGCAGCACTGCGCGCCCGGCAGCCGCGGCGAGCGGCTGGTGATCGCGGTGGTGCCGGGTACCGGCACCGAGGAGCTGGCCGGGATCACCGGCGGCTTCGAGATCCGGATCGACGACGCGGGCGTGCACAGCTACGTCTTCCGCTACGCCCTGGCCTGATCCGGGTATGGCGACGGCCCGCTTCCCGGGTGCGGGGAGCGGGCCGTGCGGGGGTGCGGGGGCCGGATCCGGGGTCGCCGGTCCGGCCGCCGAAGACTACGTGCGGCAGGCGGGTGTTACTTGGCCAGGCCGGCCTTGACCGAGCACACCGGCCAGGCGCCCGGGCCCTGCGCGGCGAGGACCTTCTCCGCGACGG
>NZ_JBFBDW010000103.1:0-10573 GCF_040683455.1 Kitasatospora sp. NPDC093679 | reverse complement strand
CCGGTTTCCACCCCGAAACGGGGGCAGAACCCGAAGATTGATCACAACATCACACAGGCCCTAGGAGCTGTCTTCAAACGGCGCTCGGGTGGTCGCTTCAGGGGCGCGGGGAACTGCGCGATTCGGATGCGGGCCACCGTCCGGACCGGGGGTGCGCCGGATTTGTCAGGAGCACCACTCCCGGGCTGCGCAGTTCCCCGCGCCCCCGTGTGGCATCCGTACGCCTTTGAAGACACGGCCTAGGAGCTCCGCCCGGGTCTCCCGCGGCCGGGCGTAGGACCAGCGCCGGAGGTCCGGCCGGTCCGGCGGCCCGTGCGTCCGGGCGGGTGGATCGGCGACCCTGGGAGGCGGCGGGAAGGTTTCGCGGGCCCCTCGTCGTTGAGCCTGCCGGGCGTCCGTCGAAAGGCGATGGACGGCGGTCGAGCCGAATGGTTAGTATCCCTAAATATGCCTGAGACTCATGGTTCTACTGCGGAGATTTCCCGGGACGCCGATCCTCAGAGCAGCCGGTCCGGCAAGGCCCACCTGCGCCGCCGCCGGTCCGGAGACCGGCGGACCCCCGGCACCCCGGACGAGTCCCGCTGGCTGCGCAGACTGGGCGGCTACTCCTGGCGCTACCGCAAGAACGTCCTGCTCGCCTTCGGCGCCTCGCTCGTCGGCATGGCCGTCAGCGCCGTCGTCCCGCTGATCACCAAGCTGATCATCGACGACGTCATCACCGCCCACACCCGTCCGCTCGCCCCCTGGGCGGTCGTGCTGCTGCTCGCCGCGGCCGTGGTCTTCCTCTGCGCGCAGATCCGCCGCTACTACGGCGGACAGCTCGCCCTCGACGTCCAGCACGACCTGCGGGCGGACCTCTTCACCTCGCTGACCCGCCTCGACGGCCGCCGCCAGGACCGCCTGGACACCGGCCAGGTCGTCGGCCGCGCCACCTCCGACCTGCAGCTCATCAACGGCCTGCTCTCGATGCTGCCGATGATGACCGGCTACCTGCTGATGTTCGGCATGTCCTTCGCGGTCATGCTCTGGCTCTCGCTGCCGCTCACCCTGATCGCCCTGGTGATGGCGCCCGCCCTCTGGTGGTGCGCCGCGCTCAGCCGCAAGCGGCTCTTCCCCGCGACCTGGGCCGCCCAGCAGGAGGCCGCCGCGGTCGCCGGTGTCGTCGACGCGGCTGTCGGCGGCGTCCGGGTGGTCAAGGGCTTCGGCCAGGAGGCCCAGGAGCGCGCCAAGCTGGAGAAGGCCTCCCGCGGCCTGTACGCCGCCCGGCTCCGCTCGATCCGGCTGAACAGCCGCTACACCCCGGCCATGCAGGCCGTCCCCGCCCTCGCCCAGGTCGCCGTGCTCGCCCTCGGCGGCTGGCTGGCCGTCCGGGGCCAGGTCTCGCTGGGCACCTTCGTCGCCTTCTCCACCTACGTCGCCCAGATGACCGGCCCGGTGCGGATGCTCGCCATGGTCATCACCGTCGGCCAGCAGGCCAGGGCCGGTGTGGAACGCGTCCTCCAGCTGATCGACCAGCGCCCGCACGTCCAGGAGCGCCCCGACGCCCGGCCGCTCACCCCCGCCGACACCGACCCCGGTGCCACCGCGCCCGGCGCGCCCGCACCCGGCACCGCCGCCCTCGAACTCGACCGCGTCGACTTCCACTACGAGGACCACGGGGACGCCCACCCGGGCGACGGGGACGCCGTCCCCGTCCTCGACGGCCTCAGCCTGCGCCTCCAGCCCGGCGAGACCCTCGCCCTGGTCGGCGCCTCCGGCTCCGGCAAGTCGACCGTCGCCCAGCTCGTCCCGCGCTTCTACGACCCCACGGCCGGCAGCGTCCGGCTCTACGGCCACGACCTGCGCGACATCACCCTCGACTCGCTGCGCGCCACCGTCGGCATCGTGCCCGAGGAGAGCTTCCTGTTCTCCGAGAGCGTCCGCACCAACATCGCCTACGGCCACCCCGAGGCGACCGACGAGCAGATCGAGGCCGCCGCCCGCGCCGCCCAGGCCGACGGCTTCATCCGCGAGCTGCCCGACGGCTACGACACCAAGGTCGGCGAGCAGGGACTCACCCTCTCCGGCGGCCAGCGGCAGCGGATCGCCCTGGCCCGCGCCATCCTCACCGACCCGCGGATCCTGCTGCTCGACGACGCGACCTCCGCGGTCGACCCGCAGGTCGAGGCCGAGATCTTCGAGGCGCTCCGCTCGGTCATGGCCGGACGCACCACCCTGCTGATCGCCCACCGCCGCTCCACCCTGCAGCTCGCCGACCGGATCGCCGTCCTCGAACGCGGCCGCCTCGTCGACATCGGCACCCACCGCGAGCTGGACGAGCGATGCCCGCTCTACCGGGCACTGATCACCGACCCGGACGCCGCCGACGCCACCGCCCGCGGCAGCGCGGAAGGTGCCGCTGCCGCCGGGAGCACCGCTGCGCCCGGGAGCACCGCGGCCGCGACGACCGGCGACGGCGCCCCGGCCAAGAAGCCCGCCGCCGACGCCGGACTCCTCGCCAAGGTCGCCGCACTGCGGCCCGCCACCGACACCCCCGACATCCGGGTCGAGGACGCCGAGGCCGGCGACCTGCACTTCAGCCTCCGCCGCCTGCTCGCGCCCTTCCGCGGCCCGCTGGCCCTCGCCCTGCTGCTGGTCGCCCTGGACACCGCCGCCGGCCTCACCCTGCCGATCCTGATCCGGCACGGCATCGACGACGGCGTCAGCAAGGCCGCGATGACCGGCGTCACCGTCGCCGCCCTCGGCGCCCTCGTGGTCGTCCTGCTGGACTGGCTGGTGCAGAGCGCCGAGACCAGGGTCAGCGGCCGCACCGGCGAGCGCGTCCTCTACACCCTGCGGCTGAAGATCTTCGCGCACCTCAACCGGCTCGGCCTCGACTACTTCGAGCGCGAGCTCACCGGCCGGATCATGACCCGGATGACCACCGACGTCGACTCGATCTCGACCTTCCTGCAGACCGGCGTCGTCACCGCCGTGGTCAGCCTGCTCACCTTCTTCGGGATCTTCGCCGCACTGCTGATCCTCGACGCCGGCCTCGCGCTGGTGGTCTTCGCCGTCCTGCCCGTGCTGGTCGTGGCCACCCTGGTCTTCCGCCGCAAGTCCACCGTCCAGTACCAGATCTCCCGGGACCTGATCTCCACCGTCAACGCCGACCTGCAGGAGAACGTCGCCGGCATGCGGATCGTCCAGGCCTTCCGCCGGCAGGACGTCAACACCGCCCGCTTCGTCGCCCGCGGCCTGGAGTACCGCGACGCCCGCGCCCGGGCCCAGCTCTACATCTCGCTGTACTTCCCGTTCGTCCAGTTCCTCTCCAGCGTCGCCTCCGCGCTCGTCCTGATCGCCGGCGCCGCCCGGGTCGACGCCGGCACCCTCACCATCGGCGCCCTGGTCGCCTACCTGCTCTACATCGACCTGTTCTTCGCCCCGGTCAACCAGCTCTCCCAGGTGTTCGACGGCTACCAGCAGGCCAGCGTCAGCCTCGGCCGGATCGGCGAACTGCTGCGCACCCCGACCAGCACCCCCGAGGCCGACCCGCCCGTGCCGGTCACCCGCCTCAAGGGCGACATCCACCTCGACGGCGTCGGCTTCGCCTACAACAGCGACGGCGAGGACCTGCCGAACGTGCTCACCGGCATCGACCTGCACATCCCGGCCGGCCAGACCGTCGCCCTGGTCGGCGAGACCGGCGCCGGCAAGTCCACCCTGGTCAAGCTGGTCGCCCGGTTCTACGACGCCACCTCGGGCACCGTCCGGGTCGACGGCACCGACATCACCGGCTACGACCTCTCCCAGTACCGGCACCGGCTCGGCGTCGTCCCGCAGGAGGCGTACCTGTTCGCCGGCACCCTCCACGAGGCGATCGCCTACGGCCGGCCCGGCGCGACCCGCGCCGAGGTCGAGGCCGCGGCCCGCGCCGTCGGCGCCCACGAGATGATCCTCGGCCTCTCCGGCGGCTACGACCACGAGGTCGCCCCCCGCGGACGGAACCTCTCCGCCGGCCAGCGCCAGCTCGTCGCCCTCGCCCGCGCCGAACTCGTCGACCCCGACATCCTGCTGCTGGACGAGGCGACCGCCGCCCTCGACCTCGCCAGCGAGGCCGCCGTCAACCAGGCCGCCGACCGCCTCAGCGGCGGCCGCACCACCCTGGTCATCGCCCACCGCCTGACCACCGCCGAACGCGCCGACCGGATCGTCGTCCTCGACCACGGCCGGATCGTCGAGGACGGCACCCACAGCGAACTCCTCGCCGCGGGCGGCACCTACCACCGGCTCTGGCAGGCCTTCGTCTCCGACGGCCGCCCCACCCCGGTCGGCTGACCGCCGCGCCCCCGGCGGACCCCACCCGGGGTCCGCCGGGGCGTGCCCGCCACCGGCAGGGTCAGACCGCGAGCAGCGCGGCGTACAGCGAGGCCGCGTCCGCGCCCCGCGGCAGGTCGCTCACCTGGCCGTCACCGACCTCCACCACCCGCCAGCCCGACCCGTCCGCCCGCCGCGCCAGATCGGTGGTCACGAACCGGCAGCCCAGCGTGTGAACCAGCGGCCCCACCACCGACAGGTCCGCGTGCGGGGCCGGCCCCGGCGGCGCATCCGGGTGGGCACCGCGCAGCACCGGCTCGCCGTCCACCCACCAGACCCGGGACTCCTCGGCCCGCCCCCGCGCGTCCCGGACGAACTCCTCGTACCGGCGCAGCACGATCCCGCCGGTCGGCGCCCCGTCCTGCAGCTCCACGAACCGCGACACCACCGCGCACAGCCGGTCGGTGTCCGCGAGGTCCGGGACGAAGCAGGCCTCCTCCCACTCGTACTTGCGGGACTTCACGTAGTCCTTGACGACCGCCGGCCCGTGCCCACCCAACCGCCCCGCCAGCGCGGCGAGCTCCTCCCGGGACGGCACGGCCGCCCCCGGCAGCCAGCGGCTCTCCGGCGTCGCCCCCTCGAACACCCCGTACCAGCCGGGGAGCTCATGGGCGTCCCCGTATCCGGTCGGCGTGGTCAGCAGCACCCCGCCGCGCGCAGCCAGCGCCTGCGCCAACTCCTGGTACGCGGGCACCGGCACCATCCAGCCGCGGTACCAGAGCGGCCCGACGCCCACCGGCACCCGCCGCACCGCCGCCTCCGCGTCACCCGCGAGCAGCGCGTCGTGGTCGAGCAGCACACAGGCACCGCCGAGGTCGCGCACCAGCTGCGCCTCCCAGCCGTAGTGCGGGTCGGGCCTGCGCGGCGCGAGCGGATCGGCGGGCAGCAGGACGGCCGGGGTGGTCATGGCCCACAGCGTACGGCGCACCGGCCCGTTCGCACCCCGCCCCGCACCCGCCCGCATCCGCCCCGCCGGGCACACGCCCCGCCGGGCACACGCCGCCCGCACCCGGGGACCATCGGGTCAGGACCGCGGCCGGCCGGGACCGGCTCCCCGAATACCGGTCGACACCCCCGGCGGTGCGTGCCACGGTGATCCGATGCCGAAGCTGCAACGACTCCTGGGACCCGTGCTGGGCCGACTCCTCGGCCGCCCACCGGGCCGACCGACCGCACGACCTGACGCCACGGCGGGCGGCCGCACACCGAGGGCCGCGGCCCGCACGGTCGTCCTCGCCCCGGACGGCGCCGTCTTCCTGCTCCGCAGCGACAACGCCGAGGTCGGCGTGCACTGGACGGCGCCGGGCGGCGGGCTGGAGGAGGGCGAGACCCCGACCGTCGGCGCACTGCGCGAACTGCACGAGGAGACCGGCTGGACGGACATCGAGCCCGCCCGCCTGCTGTGCACCTGGGAGCACGACTTCACCTGGCACGGCATCCCCGTCCGCCAGCACGAGCACATCTACCTGGCCACCGGCCCGCGCCGCGGCCCGCTCGGCGACGTCAGCGGAGTCCACCGGGCCGACGGCATCCTCGAATGGCGCTGGTGGAGCCCGGAGGAACTGGCCTCGCCCGAGGCCGACGCACTCTGGCCGCCGCAACTGCCGGCACTGCTGGCCGCCGTCCGGGGTGCACGGGGACGCGATGCCGACCCCACCGCCGGGCCGGTGCACCTGGGCCACGTCCCGCACGGCACACCGAACAGCGCCCCTGACGAGCCGGTGCGGACGGCCGGCTGACCCCGGCCCGTCGCGCACCGGATGACGACGGGTCACCGGGCGGGCCGCCGCGCCGCCGACGCGGGCCGGTTCAGTGCGGCTGGTCCGCCCGCCAGTCGTGCAGTCCGAGGTCGCGGTCGTGCAGCGCCTCCGGATTGATCAGCACCGAGAGACGCGCACCCGCCACCTGCTCGACCGTCAGCCCGGTGGAGGCGAGCAGCCGCTCGGTCGGCACGGCCACGGCGATCGCCTCCCGCCAGGCGGGCAGCACCACCAGGCAGGTGCCGGTGCCGAACCGCACCAACCGCGCCTCGACCCGCTCGGGCTGCCGCGCCCCCGCACCCGGCATCGAGGACGATCCGCCGATCAATATCCCCAACGGCGGTCCGCCCCCGGGCCCACCGCCCTCCTGGGCCTGGCCGCCCGCGCCGGCCGGATGCCACGACTCCTGCCGTTCCTGCGGTCGCGGGTGCAGCCGACGCAGCCGCCGCGACGGAACCGGCCGCCGCGCCCGGCGCAACTGGCGGCCGCCGTCGCCCGGTCCGCCCGTGGGGCCCGCCGCGGTCGCGGGGCCGTCGCCCACCGGCCTGGCCGCATCGAGGTCCGCCCCGGCAGCGGCCAGCAGTTGGCGCACCTCCGCCTCCGACTTGTGGCAGGCCGCCGCCAGATCGGCGGGATGGATGCCCCATTCGTACGCCCCGCGCAGCCGGGCCGCCAGCCCCGCCAGCAGCCGCACCGCGGTGGGGTCGACGGGCTGGGCCCCGCCCTCCGGACCTGCCACCGTGGGTGCCGGTGCCGGTGCCGGTGCCGGTGCCGGTGCCGTCGGTGCTTCTGTCGAGGGCGCCGCGGGGCCGAGCGGACCGTGGGGACCGCGGGGGCCGGGGGCCCCGTCCCGAGGTACGGGACCGGGAGAGGATCGGTCGGCGGCTGGCGGGTCGAGCGGGGTCATGGGTGCGGGCCCTTCGGTCTGCGGCACGAACGATCCTGCCGCACAAGGCCCTTGGGAGCCAGGGTGGTCCACCATGTGTCGGCCGCGGACGGGCCCGGCCGCCGCCCAGGAGCCACCGCGGCGGGTGGCGGGCCGAAAACCGGTGCGGAGAACGGCCGGACGTGCGCGTACCCTGGTCCCATGAAGCGTCAGCCGTGCCTGAACTGGTGGCCGTCCTAGGACGGCCACCCCTCACGCATGACCACAGGGCCGTCCGTACGGGCGGCCCTGATGCTTTTCACCCCCGGGGCGGCAACGCCCGGCGGACGGCGCCACCACCCGCCCGCCACCCGAGGAGAACCTCAGTGATCACCACCGTCGACGGCATCCGCCGCAACCCCGCGCGCCACCGCATCCTCACCGGGGACCGGCCGACCGGCCCGCTTCACCTCGGCCACTACTTCGGCACCCTGCAGAACCGCGTCGAACTGCAGCGCCTCGGCGTCGACCTCTTCCTCGTCGTCGCCGACTACCAGGTCCTCACCGACCGCGACCTGGCCGACGACCTCGCCGAGCACGCCGAGAACCTCGTCCTCGACTACCTCGCAGCCGGCGTCGACCCCGACCGGGCCACCGTCTTCGCCCACAGCGCCGTCCCCGCGCTCAACCAGCTGCTGGTGCCCTTCCTCAGCCTGGTCAGCGTCGCCGAACTCGGCCGCAACCCCACCGTCAAGGACGAGATCGCCCACTCCGGCCGCGCCACCGTCAGCGGCCTGATGTTCACCTACCCCGTCCACCAGGCCGCGGACATCCTCTTCTGCAAGGCCGACCTCGTCCCCGTCGGCCAGGACCAGCTCCCGCACCTGGAGACCACCCGCACCGTCGCCCGCCGCTTCAACGAGCGCTACGGCGCCCCCGTCTTCCCGGAGCCCGACGCCCTGCTCTCCGCCGCCCCGCTGCTGCTCGGCACCGACGGCGGCAAGATGAGCAAGAGCCGGGGCAACGCCGTCCCGCTCGGCGCCACCGAGGACGAGACCGCCCGACTCCTCCGCGCCGCGACCACCGACGCCGACCGCCGGATCACCTACGACCCCGAGCACCGCCCCGGCGTCGCCGGCCTCCTCCAGCTCGCCGCCCTCTGCCTGGACCGCACCCCCGAAGCCGTCGCCGAGGAGGTCGGCGACAGCGGCGCCGCCCAGCTGAAGAAACTGGTCACCGAGGCCGTCAACGAGTACTTCCGCCCGCACCGGGCACGCCGGGCCGAACTCGCCGCCGACCGCGGTTTCCTCCGCGAGGTGCTGCGCGCCGGCAACGAGCGCGCGAACGCCGTGGCCGCGACCACCCTGGCCGAGGTCCGCGAGGTGATGGGCACCGTGTGAAGCGGCAGCATTCCCGGTGCGGGGGTGGATCGTTCCACCCCCGTACCGGGGAATACCGTGAGCAGACGAACCTGCGACCAAGGGGGAGGAACTGTCGATGGATCAGCTGACGACCGGCGGCGCCGCGGACGGCCACGACCCCGCCCCGGGGCCGACACCGGCCCCCGCACCACGCCCGCGGGCACCGCGTCTTCCGGTACCGGGCCTGCCCGCCACCGGTCTGCCGGTTCCGGGACCGCGGAGGCGCCCACGACGGCTGACGGCAGGCGACCGTGTCGCCCTGGTCGCCCCCAGCGGCCCGATCGACCCGCAGCGCCTCGCCGCAGGCACCGCCCTGCTCCGCTCCTGGGGCCTGCAGGTCGTCCCCGGCGACCACCTCCTCGACCGCCACCCCGTCCACGGGTACCTCGCCGGCACCGACGCCGACCGCGCCGCCGACTTCCAACGGGCCTGGCTCGACCCCGGCATCGCGGCCGTCGTCTGCGCCCGCGGCGGCTACGGCGTCCAACGGATGGTCGACCTCGTCGACTGGGAGGCCCTGCGCGCCGCACCGCCCAAGATCCTGGTCGGCTTCAGCGACATCACCGTGCTGCACGAGACCGTCGACCTCCGACTCGGCCTCCCCACCCTCTACGGCCCGATGGGAACGGCGGCCACCTTCCTGGACGACCCCGCCACCGCCGACCACCTCCGGCGCACCCTCTTCGAGCCCGAGACCACCCGCGTCCTCACCGCGGCCACCGCCGAACCGCTCGTCCCCGGCCGGGCCGCCGGCACCACCGCCGGGGGCTGCGCCGCACTCCTCGCCACCGACCGCGGCACCCCGACAGCCCGCCGTTCCTTCGCCGGCACCATCCTGCTGCTGGAGGACGTCAACGAGCTGCCCTACCGCCTCGACCGCACCCTCACCCAGCTGCTCCGCTCCGGCGCGATGGACGGAGTCGCCGGCATCGCCCTCGGATCCTGGGAGGGCTGTGGCCCGCCCGGGCCCGTCCGCGAGGTCATGCTCGACCGGCTGGCACCGCTGGGCGTCCCGGTGATCTGGGAGCTCGGCTTCGGGCACGGCCCCAGCAGCCTCACCGTCCCGCTGGGCGTCCACGCGGTCCTGGACGCGGACGCCGGCACCCTGACCCTCGACGAGCCGGTGTTCGGTGCCGCGGCGGTCGGGGAGGCCGCTGCCTGAGCGCGCCGCGCCCACGGCCCGGGCGGGTCTGCCTTGTGGTCGCCGTCCTGCGGACGTCGGTCTCGCGGTGCGGTGCTTCCGGCGTCCCGGCTGAGTAGGGTGCGACCCATGCACGTTGACGTACACGGGGGCCACACGTCGGAGAACGGTCGGGCGGCGGCGGGACGCCGTTCCGCGGAGACCGGTGGTGCTGCTGGTGCCGCGGGTGTCGCCGAGGCGGCCGGGGTGACCGAGGTCGCGACGCCGGACGACCTGGTCGCGCGGGCGCTCGGACTGCTGCGCGGTCCCGGGAGCGGTAGCGGACGCGTGATCCTCGGCCTCGCCGGCCCGCCGGCGGCCGGCAAGTCGACCCTCGCCCGCCACCTGGTCGGCGCGGTCGTCCGCCACGAGGGCCCGGAGGCCGCTGCCCACCTCCCGCTCGACGGATTCCACCTGGCCAACGTCCAGCTCGACCGCCTCGGCCTGCGGGCCCGCAAGGGCGCCCCCGAGACCTTCGACTCCGCCGGCTACCTGGCTCTGCTCCGGCGGGTCACCAACGAGCGCTTCCACGACATCTACGTGCCGGACTTCGACCGGGCCCTCGACGAGCCGATCGCCGCACGCCACGTCATCAGGCCGCACACCCGCCTCGTGGTGACCGAGGGCAACTACCTCGCCGCCCCCGAGGCCCCGTGGACGACGGCCCGGGCCCTGTTCCGCGAGCTCTGGTACGTCGACGCGGACGACGAGCTCCGCCACCGCCGCCTGATCGACCGCCACACCGGCGGAGGCCAGGACCAGCGGGCCGCGGCACTGCGGATCGCCGCCAACGACCACCCGAACGGGGAGTACGTGAAGGCAGGCCGCGACACCTGCAGCCGGCTCGTCCGCGTGCCGGATTTGCCTGCGGCCGCCGATGGGCGTAGTGTTTCCTAGTCGCTCGGCAGGGAGCACCGGACACGCATCTGCGCGGACGGTCCCGGAGCGGCCAATCCCTTGAAACGCCACTTCCAGATCCTCACCGGGTCGC
>NZ_JBFBDW010000102.1:0-10851 GCF_040683455.1 Kitasatospora sp. NPDC093679 | reverse complement strand
GCAGGGGGGACCCTGTGGGAGAGTAGGACGCCGCCGAACAATTCTTCTGAGAAGCCCCGCCCGGGGACCCCGGGCGGGGCTTCTCGCATTTCCGGATCAGATTCGCGCGACCAGGGCGTACCGCTCGTCGGAGACCGGCCCGCCCCAGAGGGTCGCGTCCTGGCTGAGCGGCGTCACCGCCAGTTCGGTGACGTGCGGGCGCAGTGCGTCGGCGAGGTCCCGGGCGCGGACGCCGCCGGCCCAGGGGAGTGGGTGGGCTCCGGGTTCGTACGGGGAGGCGGTGTCGCCCGCCTCGCGCCAGCGGCCCTCGACGAGCGCCAGGGTGCCGCCCGGGCGCAGCAGGGTCACCCAGTGCCGCAGGGTGGCCGGCGGGTCGGCGAGGGTCCATGCCAGGTGGCGGCAGAGCAGGGCGTCGTAGCCGCCGGAGCGGGCGGGCGGGGTGTCGGCGTTGCCGACGTGGAAGGCGGCCTCCAGGCCGGTGGCGGCCAGTTTGGCGCGGGCCCGGGCGATCATGCCGGGGGCGAGGTCGATGCCGGTGACGTGGTGGCCCTGGCGGGCGAGCAGGAGGGAGAGCGAGCCGGTGCCGCAGCCGAGGTCGAGGACGTGGGCCGGCGGCTCGGGGAGCCATCCGTGCAGGCGGGAGGCCCAGGCGGCACGGACGGCTGGGTCGTGCAGGCCGTGGTCGGGCTCGTCGTCGAAGGTGTCGGCCGCTGCGTCCCAGTAGGCCGCGATCGGGGCGTGGGGGTCGGTCATCGGTCGAGTCTGCCAGGGGGGTACGACAGTCGCGGCCGACGGATCCGGGTGCCGTGCGGCGTCTACTCCCGTGCCGGCAGGGCGAGTTTGAAACCGAGGTGGGAGGCGGTGAAGCCGAGGCGTTCGTAGAAGCGGTGGGCGTCGGTGCGGGTGGCGTCGGAGGTGAGTTGGACGAGGGAGGCGCCGAGTTCGCGGGACCGCTCGACGGCCCACTCGATCAGGGTGGTGCCGAGGCCGCTGCCGCGTTCGCCGGAGTGGATCCGGACGCCTTCGACGATCGTCCGGGTGGCTCCGCGGCGGGAGAGGCCGGGGACGACGGTGAGCTGCAGCGTGCCGACGGTGCGGCCGTCCCGTTCGGCGACGACCAGGTGCTGGTGGGGGTCGGCGGCGATCCGGGCGAGGGCGGCGCGGTACGGCGTGAGGTCGTCGGGGGACTCGCGGCCGGCGCCGAGCGGGTCGTCGCCCAGCATGGCGACGACGGCGGGCAGGTCGGCCTCGGTCGCGGGCCGGATGACGAGGTCGCTCATGGACCGACCCTACGCCGGTCCGACGGGGCGTCACCCGGCGGGGTGGTGCGGGGTCGCGCGGGTGGCCGGGAAGCGCCCCGGGAGCGGTGTTCTCCCCGGTGACGGGCCCGGCTGTCCGCAGCGGGAGGTACCGTGCGTGGCACAACGGTCGCCGGCGTCGGTGTGAGCAGGACTGGGAGGGCCTCGTGACCACGGAGCAGCAGCGCACGGGGCAGCAGCGCACGGGGCAGCCCGGCGCCGCGGGGCAGGGTGCGGCGCAGCAGGGTGCCCCGCGGCAGCTCGCCCAGGTCGAGGGCGTGCTGGAGCGGATCACGTACGCGAACGAGGAGACCGGCTACACGGTGGCCAGGGTGGACACCGGGCGCGGCGGGAACGACCTGCTGACGGTGGTGGGGGCGCTGCTGGGGGCGCAGCCGGGCGAGTCGCTGCGGATGTTCGGGCGGTGGGGGTCGCATCCGCAGTACGGGCGGCAGTTCACGGTGGAGAACTACACGACGGTGCTGCCGGCGACGGTGCAGGGCATCCGGCGGTACCTGGGGTCCGGGTTGATCAAGGGGATCGGGCCGCGGTTCGCGGAGCGGATCGTGGACGCCTTCGGGGTGGACACGCTGGAGGTCATCGAGAACGAGCCGGGCCGGCTGATCGAGGTGCCGGGGCTGGGCCCGAAACGGACGAAGATGATCGCGGCGGCGTGGGAGGAGCAGAAGGCCATCAAGGAGGTGATGGTCTTCCTGCAGGGGGTCGGGGTGTCGACGTCGCTGGCGGTGCGGATCTTCAAGAAGTACGGCGACTCCTCGATCGGGGTGGTGAAGAACGAGCCGTACCGGCTGGCGGCGGACGTGTGGGGGATCGGCTTCCTGACGGCGGACCGGATCGCGCAGGCGGTGGGGATCCCGCACGACTCTCCGGAGCGGGTGAAGGCGGGGCTGCAGTACGCGCTGTCGCAGAGCAGCGACCAGGGGCACTGCTACCTGCCGGAGGAGCGGCTGATCGCGGACGGGGTGAAGCTGCTGCAGGTGGACGTGGGGTTGGTGATCGACTGCCTGTCCGAGCTGGTGGCGGAGGAGGGCGTCGTCCGGGAGCGGGTGCCGGGGGAGGGCGGGGAGCCGATCACGGCGGTGTACCTGGTGCCGTTTCACCGGGCGGAGGTGTCGCTGTCGAACCAGTTGCTGCGGCTGCTGAACGCGGAGGGAGACCGGCTGCCGGGCTTCGCGGGGGTCGACTGGGAGGCGGCGCTCGGCTGGCTGGCGCGTCGGACGGGGGCCGAACTGGCGCCGGAGCAGCGGGAGTCGGTGAAGTTGGCGCTGACCCGGAAGGTGGCGGTGCTGACCGGTGGTCCGGGCTGCGGGAAGTCGTTCACGGTGCGGTCGGTGGTGGAGCTGGCGCTGGCGAAGCGGGCGAAGGTGGTGCTGGCGGCGCCGACCGGGCGGGCGGCGAAGCGGTTGGCGGAGCTGACGGGGGCGGAGGCGTCGACGGTGCACCGGCTGCTGGAGCTGCGGCCGGGCGGGGAGGCGGCGTACGACCGGGACCGGCCGCTGGACGCGGACCTGGTGGTGGTCGACGAGGCGTCGATGCTGGACCTGATCCTGGCGAACAAGCTGGTGAAGGCGGTGGCGCCGGGGGCGCACCTGCTGTTCGTGGGGGACGTGGACCAGCTGCCGTCGGTGGGGGCCGGCGAGGTGCTGCGGGACATGCTGTCGGAGGGCAGTCCGATCCCGTCGGTGCGGTTGACGCGGATCTTCCGGCAGGCACAGCAGTCGGGGGTGGTGACGAACGCGCACCGGATCAACGAGGGGCTGCCGCCGGTGACGGAGGGGCTGCCGGACTTCTTCCTGTTCGCGGAGGAGGACGCGGAGCGGGCGGCGGGGCTGACGGTGGACGTGGTGGCGCGGCGGATCCCGCAGCGGTTCGGCCTGGATCCGCGGCGGGACGTGCAGGTGCTGGCGCCGATGCACCGTGGTCCGGCGGGGGCGGGGAACCTGAACACGCTGTTGCAGGGGGCGGTGACGCCGGCCCGGGAGGGGTTGGCGGAGCGGCGGTTCGGCGGGCGGACGTTCCGGGTGGGGGACAAGGTGACGCAGATCCGGAACAACTACGAGAAGGGGGCGAACGGCGTCTTCAACGGCACGGTGGGGGTGGTCGTCTCACTGAGCGTGGAGGAGCAGCGGCTGGTGGTGCGCACCGACGAGGACGAGGAGGTGCCGTACGACTTCGACGAGTTGGACGAGCTGGCGCACGCGTACGCGGTGACGATCCACCGGTCGCAGGGGAGCGAGTATCCGGCGGTGGTGATTCCGGTCACTACATCGGCATGGTCGATGCTTCAGCGAAATCTTCTCTACACGGCTGTGACGAGGGCGAAGAGACTGGTTGTACTGGTGGGGTCACGGAGGGCGATCGGGCAGGCGGTGAGGGCCGTCAGTGCAGGTCGTCGGCACTCCGCGCTTGATCATCGGCTGGCGATTGGATGATCCGCCGGGGGTGCGGTACGGTCCCGGGTTGTCTTGACGTGAAGAGATTTAGGGCGGAACCTGGTCTGGTGCCGATCTTGTCCGGTTCACACCGGCTTCGGCGACAGGTTTTGTATGGCGGGCCCCTTTTCGGCCCACCCCGGGTGCGCGGCTGTCCTCCGGATGGGGGATCGTAGGAACGTCAGGGCACTCGGATGAGGATTCATTTCGTCGGTGAGGAAGACGTGAGCGACAACTCGGTAGTACTGCGGTACCAGGACGGCGAGTACGAGTACCCCGTCGTCGAGAGCACTGCGGGCAACGCCGGCTTCGACATCTCGAAGCTGCTCCCGCAGACCGGCCTGGTCACCCTGGACAACGGCTTCGGCAACACCGCCGCCTACAAGTCCGCGATCACCTTCGTGGACGGCGACAACGGCATCCTGCGCTACCGCGGCTACCCGATCGAGCAGCTCGCCGAGCGCGGCAACTTCATCGAGACCGCGTACCTGCTGATCAACGGTGAGCTGCCGAAGGCCGAGGAGCTGACGGCCTTCAGCGACGAGATCACCCAGCACACCCTGCTGCACGAGGACGTCAAGCGCTTCTACCAGGGCTTCCCGCGGGACGCCCACCCGATGGCGATGCTGTCCTCGGTGGTCGGCGCCCTCTCGACGTTCTACCCGCAGAGCCACAACCCGTTCGACGCGGACCAGCGCCACATGTCGACGGTGCGCCTGATGGCCAAGCTGCCGACGATCGCGGCCTACGCCTACAAGAAGGCGATGGGCCAGCCCTTCGTCTACCCGCGCAACGACCTGAGCTACGTCGAGAACTTCCTGCGGATGACGTTCGCCGTCCCCGCCGAGGACTTCGAGATCAACCCGGTCATCGTCAACGCCCTCGACAAGCTGCTGATCCTGCACGCGGACCACGAGCAGAACTGCTCGACGTCCACCGTGCGCCTGGTCGGCTCCAGCCACGCCAACCTGTTCGCCTCGATCTCGGCGGGCATCTCGGCGCTGTGGGGCCCGCTGCACGGCGGTGCGAACCAGGCCGTCCTGGAGATGCTCGAGCAGATCCAGAAGGACGGCGGCGACGTCGACGCCTTCATCCGCAAGGTGAAGAACCGCGAGGACGGCGTCAAGCTGATGGGCTTCGGCCACCGCGTGTACAAGGCGTTCGACCCGCGTGCCGCGCAGGTCAAGCTCCTGGCGCACGAGGTGCTCGGCCAGCTCGGCAAGAGCGACGAGCTGCTCGACATCGCGCTGAAGCTGGAGGAGCACGCGCTCAGCGACGACTTCTTCGTCTCGCGCAAGCTGTACCCGAACGTGGACTTCTACACGGGCCTGATCTACCGCGCCATGGGCTTCCCGACCAGCATGTTCACCGTGCTGTTCGCGCTGGGCCGGCTGCCCGGCTGGATCGCCCACTGGCACGAGATGATCAACGACCCGACCAGCCGCATCGGCCGTCCGCGGCAGATCTACACCGGCACCGCGATCCGCGACTACGTGGACCTCGGCGACCGCTGACCCGGTCCGTGCGAAGGGCCCGGCCGCTCCCCTCGGGGCGGCCGGGCCCTTCGGCGTTCCGTCGGGCCCCGGGGCCGCCGGGAAAGACCCGGCGCACGGCACCCGGGTGCGACCGTGCCAGGAACGGCCGCTCAAAGCGTCCCTGACCTTCGCACCCCGGCGCCGTGCGCTGTGCCGCCGAACTCGTCGGCGGCGGTACCGGGGCCCGCCGGAGCCCCGTTCGCGGCAGCGCGACCGGTGCGGAGGCGTGAAGCCGTTCGCCACACCGCCGCTCGGCCGGAGAAAACCGCCGCAGTACACACGGTATGACGTATCCGGGGTCCGGGAGTTACGTTCCCGGAGTGTGACTTGCCTCTCTCCACGCTCCGTGTGCGCGCGGTGCCGGAGCCGAGCCGAGCGGTCCGTCCCCTTATCACACGCTTTCCGGCGCGCTGCGTCACCCTCCCCGCAGTCTTCGCAACCCAGCGTGATAGGAATCGACCCATTCCGGTACGGACCGTCCGCACGTGTCTGCGGCGGCGTCGGGGCAGGGAGGGAGAGCGCGGATGACCAGGAACGTCGTCGTCACCGGTGGTGGCACCGGCATCGGGTACGAGGTGGCCCGCCGCTTCGCCGAGGAGGGGGAGCGCGTGGTGATCGTCGGGCGCCGGCGCGCGGTCCTGGAACGGGCGGCCGCCGAGCTCGGCGAGAACGTCTCCACCCTGGTCTGCGACCTCGCCGACCCGGACGCGGTCGAGCACGCCCTGGACTCCCTGCCGGCGACCGTGGACGTCCTGGTCAACAACGCGGGCAGCCGGGAGACCGTGATCGGTGCCGGCCCGCACGCCGTACTGGCGCGCTGGCGCGGCGACTTCGAGCGCAACGTGCTCACGGTGGTGCTGCTCACCGAGTCGATCCGGGAGCGGCTCACGCCGGGTTCCGGCCGGGTGGTGACGGTCAGTTCCATCGCGGCGCTGCGCGGCGCCGGCTCGTACGGGGCGGCGAAGGCCTCGCTGCACGCCTGGAACAACTTCCTGGCCGCCCAGTTGGGCCCGTCCGGGATCACCGCGAACATCGTCGCCCCGGGCACCGTCTCCGGCACCGAGTTCTTCGGCCCGCGGCTGGACGAGGCGGAGGTCTCGCGCCGCGCGGCGCGCACCCTGCTGGGGCGGATCGGCGAGCCGTTCGAGGTCGCCGCAGCGGTCCACTTCCTGGCCTCGCCGGAGGCCGGGTTCATCACCGGCGAGATCCTGCACTGCAACGGCGGCGAGCTGCTCGGCCGCTGAGCACCACGGCGACGGCCCCGGGCGGAGATCCGCCCGGGGCCGTCGGCCATGTGCGGACGCCTCAGGAGGAGGCGTCGAAGCGGCGCAGCCGCAGGCTGTTGGTGACCACGAAGACCGAGGAGAAGGCCATGGTGGCACCGGCGACGACCGGGTTGAGCAGCCCGGCCGCGGCGAGCGGGATCGCCGCGACATTGTAGGCGAAGGCCCAGAACAGGTTGCCCTTGATGGTGCCGAGGGTGCGGCGGGCGAGCCGGATGGCGTCGCCGGCGGTGCGCAGGTCCCCGCGGACGAGGGTGAGGTCGCCGGCCTCGATCGCGGCGTCCGTCCCGGTGCCCATGGCGAGGCCGAGGTCGGCCTGGGCGAGCGCCGCGGCGTCGTTCACGCCGTCGCCGACCATGGCGACCGAACGGCCCTCGGCCTGCAGCCGCTTCACCACGGCGACCTTGTCCTCGGGGAGCACCTCGGCGAGGACGTCCTCGGCGGGGATGCCGACCTCGGCCGCGACGGCCTCGGCGACGGCCCGGTTGTCGCCGGTGAGCAGCACCGGGCGCAGGCCGAGCGCGCGCAGGTCGGCGACGGCGGCGGCGCTGGTCGGCTTCACCGTGTCGGCGATCTCCAGGACGGCCCGGGCGGAGCCGTCCCAGCCGACCACGACGGCGGTGCGGCCGGCCCGCTCGGCGGCGACGCGGGCGGCGGCCAGCTCCGCCGGCACCGGCAGCGAGCGGGCGGTCAGCAGGGCCTCGCGGCCGGCGACCACGGTGCGGCCCTCGACGGTGCCCTGGACGCCGAGACCTGGGACGTTGGCGAAGGCGTCGACCGGCGGCAGCTGGCCGGTGCGCTCGGCCGCGGCGGCGACGATCGCGGCGGCCACCGGGTGCTCGGAGGCGTGCTCGACGGCGCCGGCCAGGCGCAGCGCCTGCCGCTCGTCGGTGCCGTCGGCGGTGTGCACGGCGACCAGGGACATCCGTCCGGTGGTGACGGTGCCTGTCTTGTCGAGGACGACGGTGTCGACCCGGCGGGTGGTCTCCAGCACCTCGGGGCCCTTGATGAGGATGCCGAGCTGGGCGCCGCGGCCGGTGCCGACCATCAGCGCGGTCGGGGTGGCCAGGCCCAGTGCGCACGGGCAGGCGATGATCAGCACGGCGACGGCGGCGGTGAACGCCGCGGTGGGGTCGGCGTCGGCCAGCAGCCAGGCGACCAGCGTGCCGAGGGCGATCAGGATGACGATCGGCACGAAGACGGCGGAGATCCGGTCGGCGAGGCGCTGGGCGGCGGCCTTGCCGTTCTGCGCCTCCTCCACCAGCCGGGCCATCCGGGCGAGCTGGGTGTCGGCGCCGACCCGGGTCGCCTCGACGACGAGGCGACCGCCGGCGTTGACGGTGGCGCCGGTGACGGTGTCGCCGACCGAGACCTCGACCGGGACGGACTCGCCGGTGAGCATGGAGGCGTCGACGGCGGAGGCGCCCTCGACGACGGTGCCGTCGGTGGCGATCTTCTCGCCGGGGCGGACGACGAACCGCATGCCGGGGACCAGCCGGGCGACCGGGACGCGCTGCTCGCGGCCGTCGCGCAGCACGGCGACGTCCTTGGCGCCGAGGTCCAACAGGGCGTGCAGGGCGGCGCCGGCCCGCCGCTTGGACCTCGCCTCCAGCCAGCGGCCGAGCAGGATCAGGGTGGT
This sequence comes from Kitasatospora sp. NPDC093679, assembly GCF_040683455.1. NCBI lineage: Bacteria > Bacillati > Actinomycetota > Actinomycetes > Kitasatosporales > Streptomycetaceae > Kitasatospora > Kitasatospora sp. NPDC093679. The sequence goes on along the minus strand of NZ_JBFBDW010000102.1, from coordinate 2,643 downwards.
GACCGCGGCGGCGGTCTCCAGGTAGAGCGTGGAGGAGGCGTCGCCGGTGCCGACCGCGAGGGTGAAGGCGTGCCGCATGCCCGGCATCCCGGCGTCGCCGAGGAACAGGGCCCACACCGACCAGCCGAACGCGGCCAGGGTGCCGAGCGAGACCAGGGTGTCCATGGTCGCGGCGCCGTGCCGGAGGTTGGTCCAGGCGGCGCGGTGGAAGGGCAGACCGCCGTACACGACGACCGGGCCGGTGAGGGCGAAGGCCAGCCACTGCCAGTCGTCGAACTGCAGGGCGGGGACCATCGACAGCAGCACCACCGGCACCGTCAGCACGGCGCTGACCAGCAGCCGCTCGCGCAGCGGGTCCGGCTCCCGGGCGGTGTCCGCCGGGGAGCCGGCGGCCGGTTCGGCGGCGGGCTCCGGGGCGGGCGGCGGCGGGAGCTCCGCGGTGTAGCCGGTGCGTTCGACGGTGGCGATCAGGTCGTCGACGGTGACGCCGTCGGTGAAGTCCACCCGGGCCTTCTCCGTGGCGAAGTTGACGGTGGCCTCGACGCCGTCCATCCGGTTGAGCTTCTTCTCGATCCGGGCGGCGCAGGAGGCGCAGGTCATTCCGCCGATCGACAGCTCGACGCGCTGCCGGGCGGTGTCCCCGGTGGCGTGCATGGTCGTGCTCATCTCATCTCCTCGGACGAGCGTACCGGGGGCGCGGGCTAGGCACTCTCTTTCGGATCTTGCCGGGCGCGCGACGCCGGGCATCCCGCCTGAACGCACCGGCGAATCGTCCAAGTACGGTCCAGTACGAGGCCGATCCGCCGGCACGCCCAGCCGGGCGCCCACCGCCGCGCGCTGATCCGACAAGATCCGAAAGAGAGTGCCTGAGGCCGCGCCCCCGCGGCGGTCTCAGGCGGTGCGGCCGACGAGCTCGTAGCCGGCCTCGTCCACGGCGGCGCGGACCTGCTCGTCGTCGAGCGGCGCGGCGGAGGAGACGGTGACGGTGCCGGCCTTGGCGTCGGCGGCGACCTCGGTGACACCGGCGATGCCGGACACCTCGGCGGTCACCGACTTCTCGCAGTGGCCGCAGCTCATGCCGGCGACGGTGTAGGTGACGGTGCTGGACATCGGTGCCTCCGGGCGGTGTCGGGGCGCGGCCTTCTGCCGTGCGCCTGCCTCTGCCAACACCATACCCCCAGGGGGTATTCCGAGGCCGGCGGGTCGGCTGTGGCGTGGATCTCGGAACGTACACCGCCGCGGCGGGCGCAGGCCGTGCCGGCGCGCTCCGCACATCCGGCGTGCGCGCGGGTGTCACCCCGTCGGCGGGCGGCCGCGAACGGCGCGATGCGGCCTCGTGTCCGATATGTTCGGTATGTGTTCCGGAGCAGCCGAGTCCAGCGCGCCGCCGTGCGCGACGCCACCGGGCTGGCCCCGGCCCGCCGCAAGTCCGCCCTGCTGGCCACCGACCTCCAGGACCTCTCCTTCCGCCGCCGCGCCACCCCGGCGCTGCTCGCCGTCCTCGCCATCTCGCTGGTCGACTTCTTCACCGGCCAGGACCGCTACCTCGCCCCGCTGATGGTCGTCGTCCCGCCCGTCTCCGCGCTGCTGCTCACCCCCGTCGAACTCCTGCTGGTCTGCGGCGTCGGCTTCCTCTCGCTGCTCTGGCTCAGCAACTACGACCAGGTCGCCAACTTCCACGACGGCCGCTTCCTGATCGGCGCCATGGTCAGCTACGTCGCGCTCACCGCGATCAGCGCGTACATCGCCGAACTGCGCATGCGCCGGGCCGCCGCCTTCGCCGCCGTCAGCTCCGTCGCCGAGGCCGCCCAGCGCGCCCTGCTGCGCCGCCCCGGACCCAAGGTCGGACCGCTGCGCCTCGCCGTGCGCTACGTCTCGGCCGCGGACGAGGCCAGGATCGGCGGCGACCTCTACTCCGCCCTGGACACCCCGCACGGCACCCGGCTGCTGGTCGGCGACGTCCGCGGCAAGGGCCTGGGCGCGGTGCAGACCGCCGCGGTGGTGCTCGGCGCCTTCCGCGAGGCCGCCTACGACGAGGAGAAGCTCAACCGGGTCGCGGCCCGGATCGAGGCCAGCGTCGAGCGGCACGTGCCCGACGGGGAGTTCACCACCGCCCTGTTCGCCGAGTTCGGCGCGCCCGGGACGGTCGAGCTGCTGCACTTCGGCCACGTCCCGCCGATCCGGGTCGCCGCGGACGGCACCGTCGCCGTGCTGGAGGCCACCGACCCGTGGGTGCCGCTCGGCCTCGGCCCGCTCGCCACCGGCGAACCCACCGCCGTCCGGCAGCCCTTCGGGCCCGAGGACGTGCTGGTGCTCTGCACCGACGGCGTGGTCGAGGCCCGCCACCACCGCACCGGCGAGTTCTACCCGCTGGCCGAGCGGGTCGGACCGCTGGTCCGCGGCACCGCCCGCTCCGCCGCCGAACTGGAGTCCGCGGTCGGCCGGGTCTACGCCGACCTGCTGGTGCACACCGGCGGCGCACTCGGCGACGACGCCCTGCTGATGCTGGTCAGCCGCCCCGGCGACCACCCGCAGAACCCGCACCACGGGCACTAGGTGTTCTGACCCGTGAGGTTGGGGACGCGGCTGGCGGGTGGCTTGCCTGCGAGTGCGGTGTGTCCGCGGTGGTGATTGTAGGTGTGG
>NZ_JBFBDW010000101.1:0-10936 GCF_040683455.1 Kitasatospora sp. NPDC093679 | reverse complement strand
GTCCCGCTGCGGCAGCAACGGCTCGATCCGAGCCCACGCAGCATCCGTTATCTCTCCTCGACCCACCACAAGATCAATTATGAGACACGGCCTAGCGGTACGGGTCCGCGAGCCGCGGGTGGACCCGCGCAGGGACGTGCCTGCGGGACTCGGCGGGCAGGGTCGTCGGATCCGTCCGGCAGACCCTGTCGGCGGCCGGCTCCCGGCCGCGGACACACCGGCCCGCCGACGGAACCACTCCGATGCCGGACACCGGGACGGCGTGATCCGGCCGGCTGACCTAGGGTCGGACTGCAAGCGGCCGAACGGGTGCACGCGCCCGGCGGCCGTTCCGCTCCGCACTCCTCGGAAGGCAGTCGACCATGCCTACGACGTCCGAAACGCCCGTCCTGGACACCCTCGCCGCGATGACGATCGACTCGATCGAGCGGTGCGGGATGAGCGAGGACATGCTCATCCTCACCCGGATCGCCGCGCTCGCCGCCATGGACGCACCGACGATCTCCTACCTCGCCCACCTCGGTCCGGCCGTCGAGGCCAATGTGACCGCGAGCCAGCTGCAGGACGTCCTGGTGGCCATCGCCCCGATCGTGGGGACGGCCCGGGTGATGTCCGCCGCCGGGCACATCACCGAGGCCCTCGGTGTCGCCATCGCCGTGGCCGACGCCGAGATCCAGGCCCAGGTGAACGGCCAGTAGTCCGCCGCGACCCCGCGCAGCAACGCGCCGACCGGCGCTCCCCCGCAGGGAGCGCCGGTCGGCGCGTGGTTTCCGGAGCCGCCCGCGGACTACTTCGCCGCGGCGGCCTCCAGCAGGACGTCCACCAGGCGCTCGGCGGCGTCGGGGCGGCCCTGGGCGCGGGCCCGGTGCGCCATCTCGGCACGGCGCGAGGGGTCGGACAGCAGCGGCGCGACGGCCCGGCACAGGCCATCCGCGGTGACCTCGCCGAGCAGCGCCACGGCCGCGCCGGAGTCCTGCAGGTGACCGGCGTTGTGGGCCTGCTCGTTGCCGGCCGAGGAGGCCAGCGGAACGAGCACGGAGGCCTTGCCGAGGGCGGTGAGTTCGGCGATCGTCCCGGCGCCGCTGCGGGAGACGACCACGTCCGCCAGCGCCAGCACGTCCGGGAGTTCGGGGCCAACGAAGGGCGTGACCAGGTAGCGGGCGGCGAGGTGCGGGGGCAGGGCGGCGGCCCGGGCCCGCAGGCCGTCGGCGTGCGCGGCGCCGCACTGGTGCACGACGTTGGCGCCGGTCAGCAGCCAGGGCAGCGCCTCCTCGACCAGGCCGTTGATCTGCAGCGAGCCCTGGGCGCCGCCGGTCACGTACACGGTGGGCAGGTGCGGGTCGAAGCCGTACAGGCCGAGCGCCTCGACGGCCTTGGCGGGGACGCCGTGGAACACCTCGGGGCGGACCGGATTGCCCGTCACCACGGCCCGGGCCCGGGCGCCCTCGGGCAGCAGCGGCACGGTGGACTCGGAGGAGACCGCGAAGCGGGCGGCGATCCGGGCGAGCATCCGGTTCGCCAGGCCGAGGCGGACGGTCTGCTCGTGGACGACCAGCGGCGCACCGCACCGGCCGGCGGCGCGGCCGACCGGGACGGCGACGTAGCCGCCGGTGGCGAGCACCACGTCGGGGGCGAAGTTGGCGACCACCTTGCGGGCCTGCAGGATGCCGCGGACGACCCGGAACATGTCGCGGACGTTGGCGGGCGAGGCCATCTTCAGCGGGTTCGAGGAGCGGCGGATCTTGCCGGTCGCCACCGTGGCGAACGGGATGCCCTCGTTCGCGGCGACCCGGGCCTCCAGGCCCTCGGCGGTGCCGACCCAGAGCACCTCCAGCCCCTGCCCGGCGGCGCCGAGCCGGGCGCGGAGCGTCCGCACGGCGGTCAGCGCGGGGTAGGTGTGACCGCCCGTCCCACCGCCGGTGACGAGCAGTCGGAACGGCCTCGCGGCGGCGGGCTGGTGGTGGTCGGCGCGGTGCAAGGGCGCTCCCGGGTGACGGCGTTCGGCCCGGACTCGGCCGCGCCGGAGGGCAGTTGGACAATCAGGACGATATCAGCCCAATCATCCCAGCTCCCGGGCGGGGACCCCGCTCACGGGGACGCCGGAGCGGCTACCGCGGTTCCGCCGACCGGAATCCGCTGTCGGCCCGCGGCGCGGCTGCGGAACGCGGAGCGCAACACGGCGGCGAGCGACGGCCGGACGCCGTCGGCCGACTCGCTCGCCGTGCTGGCGAAGCACCGCCGGCAGCGGAACTTCCACTCCTGAGGTCTCCGGCCGACCGGCGGACTCCGCCGCGGGCCGCGGCACTCCGCCGGTCGGTGCCGGGATCCCCGCGTCGGCGCCGGGATCCTGCGGTCGGTGCCGGATCGGCCGAGCGGTCGCGGATCCGCCGGTCAGTCCTGGATCCGCCGCCAGGGGCGGTCCGCCTCCAGGGCGAACGCCAGCTCCAGCAGGACGCGTTCCTGCCCGTGCGCGGCGGACAGGTGGACGCCGATCGGCAGGCCGTCGTCCGTGCTGCCGGCGGGCAGCGAGATCCCGGGCGCCCCGGTCACGTTGTTGACCGGGGTGAACGCCACGTACCGCTGCAGTCGCCCCATCAGCTCCTCGAACGGCACGTTGGGACTGAGGTGGCCGATCGGCGGGGCGGTGTGCGCGAGCACCGGGGAGAGCACGGCGTCATGGCTGCGGAAGAGTTCGGCGTAGGCCTGCTCGGCGCGGCCCAGTCGCCGCAGCGCACCGGGGATGCGGGCAAACTCGCGGTGGAAGCTGCGGCGCAGGCCCGAGGTGAGGCCGTCGAGGCGGCCGGTGCGGAAGCTGCGGTCCAGCATCAGTCGGCCGGTGGCCGCGATGAGGAAGGCGATGTAGCCCCAGTAGAGGGTGAAGTCGCGGGAGAACTCCTCGCCGAAGGGCAGGACGGTCGGCTCGACCCGGTGGCCGAGGGCCTCCAGGCGGAGCGCGGTGTCCTCGACGGCGCGGCGGGTGGCCGCGTCGGTGTCGGCGAGCGGCGAGTCGAGGACGAGGCCGATCCGCAGCGGGCCGGTGCCGGGGCCCTCGACCAGGCCGAGCGGGGGCAGTGCGGGGTTGCGGTGGTGGCGTTCGGCGGCGGCGAAGAACGCGGCGGTGTCCCGGACGGAACGGGTGAGCACGCCGTCCGTGACCAGGTCGATCGGCAGGCGGCGGCCCTGGTCGTTGGGCACCAGGCGGCCGCGGGTCGGCTTGAGGCCGATCAGCCCGCAGCAGGCGGCGGGGATGCGGATCGAGCCGCCGCCGTCGTTGGCGTGGGCGATCGGCACGACGCCCGCCGCGACCAGGGCCGCCGAGCCGCCGGAGGAGGCGCCGGGCGAGTGCGAGGGCTTCCAGGGGTTGCGCACCGGCTCCGCCGCGGCGTACTCGGTCGAGGCGTTGAGGCCGAACTCGGGGAGCCGGGACTTGCCGAGCACGGCGACGCCGGTGGCGAGGAACTGGTCGGCGAACCCTGCGGTGCGCCGGGCGGGCCGGGCCCGGAAGGCGGCGCTGCCCTGCCCGGTGGGCATGCCGCGCAGGTCGACGTTGTCCTTGAGGTAGGTGGGCACGCCGTAGAACGGCGCCAGTCGGCTGTCGGCGGTGAGCCGCGGCAGGCGGGCGGCGAAGGCGACCGGTTCGAGGGCCGCGTCGATCCGCCGGGCACGGGCCGCGGCGGCCTCCGCGAGTTCGTCGGGGCTCGCCTCGCCGGACCGGACGAGTCCGGCCAGCGCCACCGCGTCGTGGTCCCCGAGTACGTCGTCGCCGAATGCGTGCACCCGATCGTCCGCCATGCAAACCCCCGCTTCTACCGGCCAGTAATACCGTTCGCGGGCGGCATTCTAGGGGCGTGGACTGCTGCGGTACACGCCCCCTCCGGCGCGTCGCGACCCGGTCCGCCGCCAGGAGCAGCGGGAGCCGGGCCGGGAGCGGCCGACCGGAGTCTGCGGGAACGGACGGACCGCCGACGGGGTGTCAGCCGAGCCGCGTACGGGTGCCCGGGCCGGACCCCGACCGGCGGGTGAGGGCCGGACGCGAGGGCCGGACGTCCGGGCCGGAGCGGGCCGCCGAGGGCGGAGCCTCCCGACCGGCGGCGCTGCGCGCGGCCAGCAGGGCGACCGCCCGGGCCGCGGCGGGTTCGGGAACTCCCAGGTCGGCGGCGCGCTGCTGGCAGATCGAGCACCAGACCGGGCTGGCCGGGCCGTCGCTGTAGGCGAGCGACTCGGGCGGCAGGTAGCTGAGCGAGCACTCCCGGCAGACGAACACGGACCTCATCCGTACACCACCCCCGCGCCGCCGCACCGACCGCACGGCGACCAGTACCGGTGCTCGCGGTGCACCTGCCCGCCGCCGCCGTCCGCCTCCACCGTGTGCTGCACCTTCTCGGTGCCGCGCTGCCCGGCACATCCCGGGCATACCTGGGGTTCGGCCACAACACCACCTCCTGTGATCAGACGGTAGCGCGCCGCAGCCATGATCGGTGGCGCATCGTCAGTCGCGCTGCGTGCCGGGCGGGTTGGCGCCGCGCCGTACGCCGGGAGCGCCGGCGGGTCACAAACCGACCGCGCCGTCGATGCGTTCGCGCAGCAGGTCTGCGTGGCCGTTGTGGCGGGCGTACTCCTCGATCATGTGGACGAGCACCCAGCGCAACGACACCGGGCCCCGCCAGTCGTCCAGGCCCTCCAGGTCCAGGTGCGGCGCCTCGGCCGCGAACCGTTCGGCGAAGGCGACCTCGTCCCGCCACGCCTGCCACGAGGCCCGGACGACCTCCGGATCGTCGGTGGCACCGTCGAAGTCCCCGTCCGGGTCGGCCTCCGAGACGAACAGCGCCGGCGCGTCCTGCCCGGCCAGGACCCGGCGGAACCAGCGCCGCTCCACCTCCGCGAGGTGCCGGACGAGGCCGAGCAGGGAGAGGGTGGACGGCTCCGCCGAACGCCGGGCCAGCCCGGTGGACAGTCCGCGGCACTTCAGCTCCAGGGTGTGCCGCTGGGCGGCCAGCATGTCGGTGAGCAGCGGGCGTTCGTCTCCGGTCGCGGGGCCGGCGAAGCGGCGGGCGCGGTCGGCAGGGTCGAAGGATTCCGCACGGCGGGTCGGTGGGGTCATACCGGCATCCTGGCCCCTGCCGCGGCGCGGACGAGTGCCCGGCCGCATGGCAGCTGCCGGGCACCCGCGGTGCCGCCCGTGTGCGCGAGCGGACCCGACACAGCGAGGCGTGAAGCACCTGTTCCACCAGGTGACAGACCCGCCTCCCCAGGAGCGGACACTCTCCCACGGCCGCCCGTTCCCTGGGAAGGGCTGCACCCGAAGCAATTCGCACCGGGCGCCGCGCTACCGGCGCGTCCCGATCGCGTCGGCGAGGTTGTTGGGGTCGGGTTCGACGCGGACGTCGAAGAGTTCGCCGTAGTTGGTGACCCGGACGTGGCCGAAGGTGCGGGCGACGGCGAGCACCTGCCGGTCGGTGGTGGGGACGCCGCGCAGCACGGCGAAGCCGAGGTGCCGGACGGCGCGCAGCACGGCGGCGCGTTCGGCGGGGTCGGCGAGGTGGGCGTCCCAGTGGGCCTCGGGGTGGCCGGCGGCGAAGTCGGCGGCGCGCCACAGCCGTTTGGCCGCCTCGGTGCGGTGGTCGCCGGGGTGCCGGCCGGCGTTCTCCGGTCCGTGCCCGTCCGGGGCGGCGGCCGCGAGCCAGGCGAGCGGGTAGCGGGAGCGGTGGCCGTCGGTCCAGAGCACGGTCAGGTGGCCGTCCCGCTCGGCGCTCTCCCGGACGGCGAGGTCGGCGGGCAGGTCGGTGATCTGGAACAGCTTCTGGCCGTTGCCGGGGTCGCGGCACTCGACGCAGGGGCAGTTGTCGCGCAGCCAGTAGCCGGACAGGGCACGGGGATCGGACATGCGGGGTCCTTCGGTGGGCGGCCGTCGCGGGCCGAGTTGTATAGTCAACTCACCTTCGTCGGCGACCCTGCCGAAGGCCGGTGACGAACCCCGGACTTTCGGGTTAAGGGAAGGGAAACAGCAGACCACGGGCGGGAGAACGGGAGCGGCGGAGCCACCCGTTCGGGTGAGTCGGCGGTATGTCGACCGTGCGGCGGTGTGCAGCACGGGCCGACGATGGGCCCGACCGCCGTCCGCGTCCGCCGACCTGGAGATCCCCATGATCCGCCGGACCATGTCCGCCGCCCGCCTGCTGGCCGGTGCCACCGCCCTCACCGCAGTCCTCGCCACCGCCGCCGGGTGCGGCTCCGACCCGGCACCGACCACCGGCGCCGCACCGTCCGGCCCGGCGAGCGGCGCCTCGATCGCCTGCAACGGCTCCGGGCAGCTGCTCGGAGCGGGCTCCACCGCGCAGGCCAACGCCATCGACATCTGGAAGGTCGCCTTCGGCACCGCCTGCCCGGACATCACCGTCACCTACGGCGGCGGCGGCTCGGGCGCCGGCGTGCAGCAGTTCAACCAGGGCAAGGTGACCTTCGCCGGTTCGGACGCCCCGCTGAAGCCGGAGGAGGTCACCGCCTCCGAGCAGGTGTGCACCGGCGGGCAGGGCATCGACCTGCCGATGGTCGCCGGCCTGATCTCGATCGTCTACAACGTCGACGGCGTCGACGACCTCGTGCTCGACGCCCCGACCGTCGCCAAGATCTTCAACGGGCAGATCACCCGGTGGAACGACCCGGCGATCACCGCACTCAACCCGAACGCGAAGCTGCCGGACACCACGATCCAGAACTTCCACCGCGGCGACGACTCGGGCACCACCGCCAACCTCACCGCCTACCTCGCGGCGGCCGGCAACGGCGCCTGGCCGTACCCGCCGAGCAAGACCTGGGCCGGACAGGGCGGCCAGTCCGCCAACGGCTCCGCCGGCGTCTCCGCCCAGGTGAAGCAGGTCCAGAACTCGATCGGTTACGTCGAGCTCTCCTACGCACGGACCAACGACCTCAAGAGCGCCGCGATCAGTACCGGTGCCCCGCAGCCCGTCGCGGCCACCGCCGACAACGCCGCCACCACCTTCGCCAAGGCCACCGTGGCCGGCACCGGCAGCGACCTCGCCCTCACCCTCGACTACGCCACCAAGGAGGCCGGGGCCTACCCGATCGTCCTGGTGACGTACGAGATCGTCTGCGACAAGGGCAACAAGTCCGGCACGCTGGACGCCCTCAAGTCCTTCCTGGCCTACACCATCAGCGAGCCCGCCCAGCAGGCCATCGGCGCGAAGGGCTACGTCCCGCTCCCCCAGGAGGTCGCCTCCAAGGTCCAGGCGGTGATCCCGACCCTGTCCTGAGCCGAAGGCCCCGCCGGGCCGTCCCGTGGGTCCGTCCGCCCGCCCCTTCCCGTGAGCCCGCCCCCTTCCTGTGAGCCCGTACCTGCCCGGGGGCGGGCTCACCGCCGTCCACGCCCCGGCCCCGGGCCCGGCCTCGGCCCCGGTGGCGCCGGTGCTACTGTCGGACCATCAAACGGGGAGTTGTCCCCGTTTCATCGAAGGGGCGGGACGATGGCGGACACGGCTCTGGTGCTCGGCGGCGGCGGGACACTGGGCGGCGCGTGGGAGATCGGCGTCCTCGCCGGACTGGCCGAGGCCGGGGCCGACCCGACCGGCACCGACACCGTGATCGGCACCTCGGCGGGTGCGGTCCTCGGCGCCCGGCTCACCGCCGGCGCGCATCCCGCGCAGCTCCTCGCGGGCGAGCTCGCCGGCACCCCCGCGGTGACCGTCCGGGTGACGGTCGCTCAGACCGCGCGCTTCCTCTGGGCCGCGCTGGCCGCCCGCGATCCGGAGCGGTCCGTGCGGCGGCTCGGCCGGGCGGCGCTCGCCTCCCGCACGGTGCCCGAGTCGGAGGTCCTCGCGGCGATCACCACCCTGCTCGACGGCGTCCACGACTGGCCCGACCGCGACCTGCGGCTCGCCTCGGTGGAGGCGGCCACCGGCCGGCTGGCGGTCTTCGACGCGTCCTCGGGGGTGCCGCTGCCGCAGGCGGTGGCCGCCAGCTGCGCCGTACCGGTGCTGTGGCCGCCGGTGTCGGTCGCGGGACGGCGCTGGATGGACGGCGGCACCCGGTCGACCACCAACGTCCACCTGGCACGCGGCCACCGCCGGGTCCTCGCGCTCTCCCCCGTGCCCCGGGCGGTCGGACCGCACCCGCACGCCGAGGAGCAGGGCGCCGAACTCGCCGCGGAGGGCGCCGAGGTCCTCGTGCTCACGCCGGACGCCGACGCCCGCCGCGCCATCGGCCGCAATCTGCTCGACGCCTCGCGCCGGGCGGCCGTGGCCGAGGCCGGCCGCCGGCAGGGGGCGGCCCGGGCCGCTGAGGTGGCCGCCCTGCTGAACCGCTGAGGCCGCGGCATCGGAGGTCCGCAGCGGCCGGGGCTCGGAGCTGCAGGGGGTTCGGCGCAGCACGGGGGTTCAGAGCGGGGGGCGGCCGGCCCGCAGCAGGAGCAGGGCGATGTCGTCGGTGTGGCGCCCGGAGGGCCAACCGACCTGCACCAGACCGTCGATGAGGGTGTCGAGGCCGTCGGCGCGATGGGCCGCCAGGTGGTCGGCGAGGGCGGCGGTGATCCGCGAGGGATCGGCTCCGGGCACCTCCACCAGGCCGTCGGTGTAGAGGGCGAGCAGGGTGCCGTCCGGCAGCGGCAGCGTGGTGAGCGGGTAGCCGGCGGACACGTCGACGCCCAGCAGCGGGCCCGGCTCCAGGTCCAGCACGTGGGCACGGCCGCCGCGGCGCAGCAGCAGCGGCGGCGGGTGGCCGGCGGAGGCGATGGTGACCTGTCGGCGGACGAGGTCGAGGTGGGCGTACAGGCAGGAGACCAGGAGGTCGGGGTCGAGGTCGGCCAGCAGGCGGTTGGTGCGGGTGAGGATCTGGTCGGGGCCGGCGCCGGCGGCCGCGTGGGCCTGCACCGCGGTGCGGACCTGGCCCATGAGGGCGGCCGCGGCGACGTTGTGGCCCTCGACGTCGCCGATGACGGCGGCGGCGGTGCGCTCGTCGAGCCGGATGAGGTCGTAGAAGTCGCCGCCGATGTCCTGTCCGAGGCTGGCGGGCAGGTAGCGGGCGGCGAAGTCCAGCCCTTCGATCCGGGGCAGCGTGCGGGGCAGCAGTGCGGCCTGCAGGCCGTGCGCGAGGTCGTGCTTGGCGTCGTACAGGCGGGCGCGGTCCAGCGCCTGGGCGATCAGGCCGCCGAGCGAGGTCAGGACGGCGCGCTCGTCGGCGGTGAAGGCGTGCGGGCGGTCGTAGGAGACCACGCAGACGCCGACGGGCCTGCCGGAGACGATCAGCGGGAGGACGGCCCAGGCCTGCTTGCCGGTGATCTGCGGCGCCTCCGGATAGTCCCGGGCCATCTCCTGCGGGCTGGCGAAGAAGGAGGGCGTGCCGTCGGCGAGTGCCCGCCCGACCGGGCTGAACCCGGTGTCCAGCGGCAGGCCGTCCAGCCGTTCGACGGCCTCGGTGGAGTAGCCCCGGTGGCCGATGATCCGCAGCCGTCCCGCGTCGGCGGCGGAGAGGATCAGGGCCTGGGCGCCGAACGCCGGCAGGATCTGGTCGGCGACCGTGCCGACCAGGTCGCGCACCCCGACGGCCTCGGTCAGGGCGGCGGTCAGGTGCATGAGTTGCTGGAGCCGTCCGATCGAGTTCGCGGACGACACGGCCGGCCGGCCGGGCGTCCCGGCCGAGGGCTCGTCGGAGGGTGCGTCGGAGGACCCGTCGGAGGGCCCGTCCGCGGGTGCTTGCGGGGGCCCGCCGGGAGGCGTCGGCGCGGGCCCGGCGGTCGGTTGCCGGATGCTCGGGGTGATCCGGACGCTGATGCCGCCCGGGTCGGGGTAGAACTGGAACTCCAGTGCGTGACCGGGCGGGCGCAGCGCGGTGAAGCGGGTGGGTTCGCGGCTGATCACCGCCGTGCGGTAGCGCTCCTCCAGCGCGGGGTCGTCGAGCCAGGGCAGGACGTTCCAGGGCAGCGCGCCGATCAGGTCGTCGGCGGGGCTTCCGAGCAGCCGGGCGGCGGTGGAGGTGAGGAAGGTGATCCGGCCCTCCAGGTCGAGGGCGAGCGCGCCCTCGGGGAGCCGCTCGGCGTAGTCGGCGGCGGCCCTGCCGTCCTGTTCCCGGCGCGGGTGGACGAGTTCGTCCGGGACGATCCACGGCTGTTCGGGGAGGTCGGGCGGGCCGGCGGCGGCGTCGAGCAGCCGGGCCGCACGCCGGGCGCCGGTGGCGGCGTTGTCGCAGTCGCGGCGGGTGGCGTGCGGGGGGTGGTCGGCCGGCCAGAGGAGTTGGAGGGCGCCCCAGGTGCGGTGTTCGCCGACGACCGGGGCGGCGGCGAGGGAGAACCGGTAGGGCAGCGCGGCGGCGACCCTCGGGTAGCTGCGGGCCATGTCCTCCTGGTTGCCGATCCAGACCAGCCGCTCCTCGCGCGTGGCGTCGGTGACGGGGGTGGGGCCGCTGAGCGGCAGCCGGAGCCAGGGTGCGACGAAGTCCAGCGGCACGCCGTACATCACCGCCAGCCGCAGGACCGGTTCGTCGGGAGCGAGCAGGAAGAGGCCGGCGACACTGGCGCCCGCGCGGCGGACGGTGGCGGCGAGCGCCGTCACCAGGGCGTCGCCCGGCGGACGGCGCGGAACGGGCGGGGTCGGGGTCTCAGCGGCCGCGGACACCGCCGGCCCCTCTCCCCCGGCCACGGCACCGCCGCAGCGGCGCGGCGGCCTCCGGGCGACGGGCGTCCGCGGCCCGCCGGCGCCGTGCCGGGCGGGCGCACCCGTTCGCCCCGCGTCGGCGGAACGGCGCAGCTCCCATACCCGGGACGGTACGCCGCTACCGCACCGGGAGCCCGCCGGACGGGCGGGGTCCGCGGCGGCGTGTCGGCCGGGTGTGCGGCAGCCTCCTCGCGGCCGTCGTCGCCGGCGCGGCTTCAGTGGCCGGCGAGTTTGACGAGGACCACGGCGAGGCCGATGACGGCGTCGATCGCGCC
>NZ_JBFBDW010000100.1:0-11204 GCF_040683455.1 Kitasatospora sp. NPDC093679 | reverse complement strand
CACCTCCCGGCCGAAGGCTGGGAGGTGCCCCCACGCGCCCCTGAGGTGCTCTCCGCAGTTCCCCGCGCCCCTGCGGGCTCTTCGTCAGGCGAAGAGGCGGGCGAATTCGGTGTGGAACTCGGGGAAGGTCTTGTCGACGCAGGACGGGTCGTCCAGCACGATGCCCGGCACCCGCAGGCCCAGGACGGAGAAGGACATCGCGATCCGGTGGTCGCGGTGACAGTCGACGAGGCCGCCGGAGACGGCCCCGGGGTGCACGGTGAGCCGGTCCGGGCCCTCCGTCACCTCGACGCCGAGCCGCCGCAGGTTGCCGGCGACGGCGGCGATCCGGTCGGACTCCTTGAACCGGGCGTGCCGGATGCCGGTGACGGTGATCGGCCCGTCCGCGAGCGGTGCGACGGCCGCCAGCGTCATGAAGGTGTCGGAGATGTCGCCCATGTCGACCTCGAAGCCGCCGCGCAGCCGCCCCGTCCCGGTCACGGTGGTCCCGTCCTCGCCGATCTCCACCTCGGCGCCTGCCCGCCGCAGCACCTCGACGAACCGCAGGTCGCCCTGGAGGCTGTCGCGGCCGAGTCCCGGCACGGTGACCGACCGGCCGGTCACCGCCGCCGCCGCGAACACGTACGAGGCGGTGGAGGCGTCCGGCTCGATCCGCAGGTCGGTGGCCCGGTAGCCGCCGGTGACCCGCAGCCGGCCGTCCGGCCCCTCCGCCACGTCGGCGCCGAAGCGGCGCATCAGCGCCACCGTCATGTCGATGTAGGGGCGGCTCACCAGGCCCGCCGCGTGCACGGTGAGCGGGCTGCGCATCAGCGGGGCGGACAGCAGCAGACCGGTCAGGTACTGGCTGCTGCTGGTGGAGTCGAGGGCGATCTCGCCGCCCTGCAGTCCGGTGGTGCGGACGGTCAGCGGCAGCCGGCCGCCGGGCCCGGCCGTCACTTCGGCGCCGAGCCGCACCAGGGCGTCGACCAGCGGGCCGAGCGGGCGCGCCCGGAGCTGCTCGGTGCCGTCCACCTCGAACCGGCCGAAGCCGGCCGCGGCGAGCACCGGCAGGAAGCGGGCGGCGGTGCCGGCGTCCTCGCACCAGATGCGGGCGCGGCCGTGCGGGCCGCGGCCGGTGCCGTGCACGACCCAGTCGTCGTCCTGCTCGTCCACCCGCACGCCGAGCGCCTCCAGCGCCCGGCGGAAGGCGACGGTGTCGGCGCTGACCAGCGGCGCCCCGAGCCGGCTCGGGCCGAGGGCGGCCGCGGCCAGCAGCAGGGCCCGGTTGGTGATGCTCTTGGAGCCCGGGATGCGGGCGATCGCCCCTCGGGCGGCGGTGGTCACGCGATGGCTCCTCGGGGTTCCGGACGGGCGCCCGCCCCGGCGAGGCGGGCGACGGCGTGCAGCGCGAGCCGGTAGGAGTCCGTCCCGAGGCCGGTCACCGCGCCGTCGACCACGTCGGACAGCACGGAGACCCGGCGGAACGGCTCGCGCGCGTACGGGTTGCACAGGTGCACCTCGATCGCCGGGGCACGGCGCAGCGCGAGCGCGTCCCGCACCGGGTACGAGCAGTGCGTGAACGCGGCCGGGTTGAGCACCAGCGGGGCCGCCTCCTCGGCGACCCGGTGCAGCCAGTCGACCAGTTCCGCCTCGCTGTCGGTCTGCAGCACGACGGCCCGCAGGCCGAGCTCGGCGGCGGTCTCCTGGCAGACCCGGACGAGTTCCGGGTAGGCGGCGCGGCCGTCCCGGCCCGGCTCGGTCAGACCGAGCCGGGCCAGGTTGGGGCCGTTGAGCACGTAGACCAGCGTCACTGCTGCTCCTTCGTCAGCTCGGCACGGAGACGCGGTCCGCGGTGCTGCGGTCCCGGTTCTCGGCGCCGGCGGCGCGGTTCGCGTAGACCGGGCGGATCCGCTGCACCGTCCAGTTGGCGGCCAGCAGCCGGTCGGCGAGCAGGCCGGCCGCGTCGGTGGCGACCACCAGCTCGACCAGGCCGCTCGGGCGGCCGGTGGAGTGGTCGATCGACACGTCCTCGATGTTGACGCCGGTGTCCTGGACGGCGGCGAAGAGCCGCGCCAGTTCGCCGGGCCGGTCGCCGATGACCACCGGCACCAGCGCGCCGCCCGCCGTGCCGGGCTTGCCGGGCAGCCGGGCCCGGCCGGCGTTGCCGCGGCCGAGCAGGTCGATCACCCGGGTCATCTCCTCGGCCCGCTTGGCCGCGTCGACCTCGGCGAGGCCGCGCAGCGCCCGCACGGTGGCCGCCAGGTCCTCGGCGAGTTCGCTGAGCACGTCGGCGACGGCGGTGGCGTTGGACTCCAGGATGTCGCCCCACAGCCCGGGGTCGCCGCCGGCGATCCGGGTCATGTCGCGCACCCCCTGGCCGGCCAGCCGGGACGCCTCCTCGGGGGCGTTCTCCAGCCGGGCGGCCATCAGCGCGGCGACCACGTGCGGCGCGTGCGAGACGAGTGCCACCGCCCGGTCGTGCGCGTCGCTCTCCATCACCACCGGCACCGCGCCGCACATGGCGACCATGGCGAGCGCCCGGTTGAGCGTCTCCCGGGAGGTCATCTCGCAGGCGGTCAGCACCCAGGTGCGGCCCTCGAAGAGGTTGGCGCAGGCGGCGAGCGGCCCGGACCGCTCGCCGCCGGCCATCGGGTGGCCGCCGACGAACAGGGACGGGTCCGGGGCGCCGCCGAGCACCGCCCGCTCGGTCTCGTGCTTGACGCTCGCCACGTCGGTGTAGGCGTGGGCGAGGCCGCGGGCCTGGTGGTCGGCCAGCACCCGGCCGACCGCGCTCGGCGGCACCGCGATCACCGCGATGTCCACCGGCTCGTCCGGCGGGCAGTCCACCCCGCCGCCGAGCGCGACGGCGGTGCGGACGGCGTCCCGGTCGGTGTCGATCAGGTGCACCAGCACCCCGCGGCGGCTCAGCGCGAGCGCCACCGAGGTGCCGATCAGTCCGGCCCCGACCACCGCGGCGGTACGGATCACCGGGCACCCGCCATCGGCTGCGCCAGGTCGGGGCGCAGGGCCCGGGCGCCGCCGAGGTAGACGTGCCGGACGCGGTCGCGGGGCAGCGGGGTCTCGGCGGTGACCAGCACCCGGACGGTGCGCGGCAGGCCGCCGTCGACGTCCATCTCCTGGGCGCACATCAGCGGCACGTCGGTCAGGCCGAGGTCGCGGGCGGCGCGGGCGGGGAAGCCGCTGCGCAGGTCGGGAGTGGCGGTGAAGAGGATCGAGACCAGGTCGTCGGGGACGAGCGAGTTCGCCTCGATGATCTCCTGGAGCAGCAGGCGGGTGGCGTCCATGACCTCGGCCGGGTCGTCCCGGTCGACCTGGATCGCCCCGCGGACGGCGCGCATCAGCGCACCGCCTGGACGGTCCGGACGCCGGCGGCGGTGCCGCGGCCCCGGTACATCTCGGCGACCAGGAAGGCCAGGTCGAGCGACTGGCTGCGGTTGAGCCGCGGGTCGCAGGCCGACTCGTACCGCTGGTGGAGGTCCTCGGCGACCAGGGCGTGGCCGCCGCCGACGCACTCGGTGACGTCGTCGCCGGTGATCTCGACGTGGATGCCGCCCGGGTGGGTGCCCAGCGAGCGGTGCACCTCGAAGAAGCCGGCGACCTCGTCCAGGACGGCGTCGAAGCTGCGGGTCTTGTGGCCGGTGGAGGCGGTGAAGGTGTTGCCGTGCATCGGGTCGCAGACCCAGGCGACCTGGGCGCCCTCGGCGGTGACCTTCTCGACCAGCCGCGGCAGCAGGTCGCGGATCTTCTCCGCACCCATCCGGGTGATGAAGGTGAGCCGGCCGGGGACGCGCTTCGGGTCGAGCCGGTCGATCAGGGTGAGCGCCTCGTCCGCGGTGGTGGTCGGGCCGAGCTTGACGCCGATCGGGTTGTTCACCTTGGAGGCGAACTCCAGGTGGGCGCCGTCCAGTTGGCGAGTGCGCTCGCCGATCCACAGCATGTGGGCGGAGACGTCGTAGCGGTCGTTGGACCGGCTGTCGAGGCGGGACATCGCGCACTCGTAGTCCAGGATCAGCGCTTCGTGGCTGGTGTAGAACTCGGTGCGGTGCAGCTCGGTCGGGTCGACGCCGCAGGCCCGCATGAACGAGAGGGCGGAGTCGATCTCCTCGGCGAGCCGCTCGTAGCGCTGGCCGGCCGGCGAGGTGCGGACGAAGTCCTGGTTCCAGGAGTGCACTTCGCGCAGGTCGGCGTAGCCGCCGGAGATGAACGCGCGGACGAGGTTGAGGGTCGCGGCGGAGGAGTTGTACATCCGCAGCAGCCGCTGCGGGTCGGGCACCCGGGCCTCGGCGTTGAACGCCAGCCCGTTGACCGAGTCGCCGCGGTAGGTCGGCAGGGTGACGCCGTCCCGGGTCTCGGTGGGCTGCGAACGCGGCTTGGAGTACTGGCCGGCGATCCGGCCGACCTTGACCACCGGCACCGAGGCGCCGAAGGTCAGCACGGCGGCCATCTGCAGCATGGTCTTCAGCTTGGAGCGGATCTGCCCGGCGGAGACGCCGTCGAAGGTCTCCGCGCAGTCGCCGCCCTGCAGCAGGAAGGCCTCGCCGCGGGCCACGGCGGCCAGTCGGGCGGTCAGGTTGTCGCACTCCCCGGCGAACACCAGCGGCGGGTAGGTGCGCAGTTCGTCGCAGACCCGCTCCAGGGCATCGGGGTCCGGCCAGTCCGGCTGCTGGGCCGCGGGCAGGGTCCGCCAGGACTCCTCCCGGGACAGGACGTCGGTCGAGGTTGCGAACGGCATAACGATCTCCGGCTCGTGAAATGGGACGCGGTGCGGCAGAGCGTGCGAGGCGATCGGGGCGCAACGCCCGTACTTCAGTGGTTCCGGGGGAGCGGGGGCTTGCACGGTGGTGCGGGTGGTGCGGGTGGTGCGGGGGAGAGCGAGGGGCCGCCCCGCCGGGACGGGCCCGGCGGGGCGGCGGAGGATCAGGCGTGCGCGGCCTGCTCCGAGCGGGCGTCCGCCCCGGCCGCCGGGGCCGGTGCGGCCGCGGCGCGGGTCAGCGCGGCGAAGGAGAGCAGCGCGCCGCTGCCGAGCACCGCGATGACGATGCCCATCGGCACGGCCGTGCCCTCGCCGGCCAGGCCCACCAGCGGCACCACGGCGGCACCGATGATGTGCTGGGACAGGCCGAGCAGGGCCGCCGCGGAGCCGGCCGAGTCGCCGTGCTCCTGCAGGGCGAGCGCGGTCGCGGTCGGCATGACCAGGCCGACGCTGGAGACCACCACGAACAGCGCGACCAGCAGCGGCACCAGGCCGCCGTCGGCGAGCACCGTGACGAGCAGGCCGAGGCCGCCCACCGCGGAGCCGGTCAGGCCGATCGCGAGCAGCGGGCGCGGGCCGGTGCGGTGCACGATCCGGCCGCAGATCTGCGCGCAGACCACCAGGCCGGCCGCGTTGACCGCGAACACCGCGCTGAAGCCCTGCGGGGACATGCCGTGGATGTCCTGCAGCACGAACGGCGAACCCGCGATGTACGCGAACATCGCCGCGAAGGCGAGGCCGCAGGCCAGGTTGTAGCCGACGAAGACGCGGTCGGAGAGCAGCCGGCGGAAGACCGGACCGGTCGCCTTCAGGCCGCCGGTGCGCCGCCGCTCCACCGGGTGGGTCTCCGGCAGGCCGACGGCGACCACGACGAGCAGCAGCGCGCCGAGGACGCCGAGCAGGGTGAAGACGCCGTGCCAGGAGGTGAAGCGCAGCAGCTGGCCGCCGGCCACCGGGGCGAGCACCGGCGCCAGGCCGGTGATCAGCATCAGCAGCGCGAAGTACTTGGCGGCCGCGGCGCCCTCGTGCTTGTCGCGGACGACCGCGGCGGCGATCACGATGCCGACCGCGCCGCCGAGGCCCTGGATCGCGCGCAGCGCGACCAGCAGCCAGATGTTCGGTGCGACGGCGCACAGCAGCGCCGCCACGGTGTAGACGCCGAGGCCCCACAGCAGCGGCTTGCGGCGGCCGGCGGCGTCCGAGATCGGGCCGGCGAAGAGCTGGCCGAGGCCGAGGCCGAGCAGGCAGGCGGTGAGGCTGAGCTGGCCGGCCGAGGCGCTCGCGTGCAGGTCGTGGGTGAGGTCGGGCAGACCGGGCAGGTAGGTGTCGTTGGACAGCGGACCCAGCGCGGTGAGTGCGCCCAGGATGGCGACGACCGCGCCGCCGCCCTTGGCCCTGGCGGTGGATGACATGGTTTCGGGTTCCCTCCGGAGTGGTGGCGCGCCTGGCGGTCGGCGGGGGCCGGCGGCCGGGCGGGCCGGTGGTGCTGATGCGGGGTGCGGACCGCCGGGTGGGGGCCGTCGGTCCGCCGGTACGCGGTGTCAGTACGCGACGGAGACCCTGGTCCGCAGGGCCCGTCCGCCTTCGAGCTGGTCGACGAAGGCGACCGCGTAGTCCGGGATGCTGATCCGGGACCGGCCGTCGGCGTCGACCAGCAGGTCGTCGCCGCTCAGCCGGTAGGCCCCGGTGCGCTCGCCGGGCTCGATCAGCTTGGCCGGCGAGATGTACGTCCAGTCGAGGTCGTCGACCTCGCGGTAGCGGCCGAGCGCCTCGATCTGGGCGAGGGCGTTGGCCTTCCACAGCTCCGGGAAGTGGGGGTCGTCCACGACGCGGGTGCCGTCGGGGGTGCGCAGGCTGCCGGCGCCGCCGAGCACCACCAGGCGCTTCACGCCGGCCTTGCGCAGGCCGGCGACGAGCCCGTCGGTGGCGCCGAGGAGGATCGTCCGGTCGTCGTCCGCGCCGATCCGGGGGCCGACGGCGGAGGCGACCGCGTCGTGGCCCCGGACGAGCTCGGCCACCTGCTCGGCGTCGGCGACGTCACCGGCGACGAGCGGGACGGCCGAGCCCGCGCCGGTGCCGCCGGAGCGGGTGACTCCGGTGACCTCGTGACCGCGGGCGACGAGCTCCTCGGCGATCGCGGCGCCGATGTTCCCGGTCGCTCCGAACAGCAGAACCTTCATGACCACTCCTCGTGTGGCAGGGGTGTGCGGTGTGCCCGACGGGTCGTCACTCGTCGAGCAGGTCGGGCTGCTCGTGGACGATCTCGTCCCAGAGCAGCTGGAAGCTGAAGCGGCCCAGCTGGGCGTCGCCGAAGCCGGCGCCCGCGGAGAGGGCCTGCTCGTGGCTGAAGCTCTTCGGGGTGCCCGCGGCGAGCGCGAGCAGCTGGACCTCGGCGCAGCTGTCGAAGGTGAAGAACCAGTGCACGGCCTCCTCCAGCGAGCCGCCGACCGTGATCAGGCCGTGGTGCTGGAGCAGGATCGCCCGGTTGTCGCCGAGCTTCTGCGCGATGTCCTTGCCCTGCTCGACGGCGACCGAGGGGCCCTCGTACTCGGTGTAGAGCACCTGCTTGCCGTAGAAGGCCGCGGACTCCTGGTCGATCGGCTCCAGCAGCCGGCCGAGCGCGCCGAGCGCCCGCGAGTGGGCGGTGTGGCCGTGCGCGGCCGCCTCGGCGTCCGGGTTCATGTCGTGGATCGCGGAGTGGATGACGAAGGCACTCGGGTTGACCTTGTGCCGGCCCTCCACCACCGTGCCGTCGGAGTCGACCAGGATCAGGTCGCCGACGGTGACCCGCTTGAACGAGACGCCGAACGGGTTGACCCAGAAGTGCCCGGGCAGCTCGGGGTCGCGGACCGATATGTGGCCCGATATGCCCTCGCCGAAGCCGTACTTGCCGAACAGCCGCAGCGCGGCGGTGAGCCGCTGCTTGCGGTACCGGCGCTCCTCGGCGGCGGTGGCGAACTGCGCGTCGCCGGGCAGCGGCAGGCCGGTGGCGGTGTCCGCCAGGTAGCTCGGGGTGGTCGTGGTCACGGGGGTGCTCTCCTTGGCTCTGGACTCGGGGCGCCGGGTCAGGCGCTCTGCAGGACGCGCTCGGCGCGCAGGCCGGCGATCCGCTGGGAGTGCGCGAGGACGGCACGGACGATGTCCTGGCTCCGGTCCACCAGCGAGGGGATGCCGAAGGTGAAGAACAGCGTCCCGGCCGCGATGTTGCCGAGCGCGTACCAGCGCGGTTCGGGCCGGCCCTCGACGGCGAGCCGGCTGGTGGCGCGGGCTATGTGCAGGCCGCCGTGCGGGTGGCGGTCGGCGAGCCGGTTGCGGGTGAGCGAGTTGACCAGCGGGGCCGCGGCGAGGGGGATCTTGCCCTCGGAGGCGTTGACGGCGTTGATCACCACGTCGGCCCGGAAGGCTTCCTGCTCGGAGGTCTCGACGGTGTAGCCGCCCTCGGGGCCGGCCGCGATGTCCTGCAGACCGGAGACGATCTGCAGCTGGCCCTCGTCGGCGAGCCGCAGCAGCTCGGTGGCGCTGCTCGGCGGCATCGGGCAGCAGAGGCTCATGATCGTCCGGTAGTGGGTGCGCAGCAGCTCGACCTTGTCGCGCTCGGAGAGCAGCGGCCAGATGTCCGGGCCGGTGTCCGGCACCGCGCGCTGCAGGATCCGCAGGCCCAGGTCGGGCGAGTCCACCTCGGAGAGCTGGCGGCGCAGCCGTTCGACCGGGTGCTCGCGGTGCGCGCCGGTGATCTCCTCGATCACCGCGGTCAGGTCGGCGCCGGCCTCGGCGAACTCCTTGCCGATCAGGTCGGCGATCTCCTGGAGGCGCAGGCTGGTCTGACGGCGCGACAGCCGCTGCATCTTCTCCGGGGTGACGTGCTTCAGGTCGAAGTGGACCGGCTTCTGCCGGACGCCGGGCAGCATGCCGCGCCGCGAGAGCAGGCTGATCCGGCCGCGGTGCCCGCGGGAGGCGAGCGAGATGATGATGTCGACGGCGGTCAGGCCGCTGCCGATCACGGCGACGTGCTGGTCCGGGGCGACGGACTGCAGCTTCTGGGTGATCGGGTACGGGTCGCCGATGAAGTTCCCGCTGCCGGTGAGCCCGTACACGTCCTTGGGGCTGTCGCCGCCGACGCAGAGCACCGCGTAGTCGAAGGCGCGCACCCGGCCCTCGTTGGTGCGCAGCATCGCGCGGCCGGCCGCCAGGTTGGCAGAGGTGACGGACTCGCTCACCAGGTCGACCCGCCAGCCGCGCAGGCGCAGCTTGGCGAGGGCGGCGTGCGCGGTCTGCTCCAGGTACTCCCCGTACTCGGTGCGCGGAGCGAAGCGGGCGCCGGCCTTGGGGTCGAGGCCGGTGGTGCCCTCGGGCAGGCCGAGGATCCGGTCCCGGGTCATGAGCCACCGCTCGAAGTGCCGGTCGTCGCCGGCCCGGACCGACATGTCGTCGGGGGTCGCGTTGACCTTCACCGTGGTGGTGTCGGACTGGTACGCCCGGCCGCGCCACAGGTGCGGCGACGGCTCGAAGACCGTGAGGTTGCCGGGTGCGGTGTCGCGTTGGGCGAGGGCGTCGATCAGGCAGACCGCCGAGGCCCCGCCTCCGATGACTGCGAGTGAGATCGCCGATGACATGTCAGATTCCTGCCACTCGTGGATGTCCGGCGCCGTCCATGCGCTGTCTCCTCCGCGTATCCGAACGGCCTGTGGGTGCGGCCCGGCACCGGGGGTGGGGATGGCCCCCGGTGCCGGGCTCCGGGGGCAGGGCGGGGGAGGGCCCTGCCTGGTCGATGGCTCAGCTGTGCTGGTAGTTCTCCATCGAGACGGTGTAGTCGCCGCGGTTGGCGCGGTACTTGATGCAGTAGTCCTTCGGGTACCAGCCGGCCACCTGCCAGGACTGCGGCTGCTTGATCGGGAAGCACCCGCTCTGGTTGGCGCCGGTGGCCAGGCCCTCCAGGTACGCCTTGGTGATCATGGGCTCCAGGAAGCTGATCTTCGCGTCGTAGGCGCCGTAGATGAACGTCTGGGTGAACGTCTGGCCGTGCCACTCGGGGGAGCTCTGGTCGATCAGGTGGTTGCCCATCGCGACCTCGGCCACCCCGTTGTCTATGTAGCCGGAGGGCATGTACTGCGACGGGATCGGCTTGGTCGCCGTGGCGAAGTCGTCGCAGTTGATCGCCAGCGCGCACGGGCCCGGGCGGATCGCGTCCCGCTCGGCCTTCGGCTGGACGTAGAAGTGGAAGTCGAAGTGCGGGAGGTCGTAGATGCCCGCGGGGCCGTGGCCCATGGTGTTGTAGTTCAGCAGCGCCCACTTGTACGGGATGTCGGGCGTGCTGGTGAGCGCGGTGGGCAGGTCGAGCGGACGCTCGTGGCCGCCCATGCACTCGGTGTGCTCGTCGATGACGCCGTTGCCGTTGATGTCGTAGCAGTGGTGCTGGTCCGTCATCGTGGTCGGCAGGTTCTGCAGCATCGTCTTCGGGAAGACGAAGCCCATCGAGATCGGCTTGCCGTTCGGCTCCTGCTGGGCGTAGGTGCGCACGTTGCCGTTGCCCAGGGCGCTCGGCGTGCCGTACGAGGCGCACGGCCCCAGGTACGACGGGGTCGCCTGCAGCACCGGGTCGACGGCCACCTTGGGCAGGGTGACGTTGAACTCGGCGGTGGTGCTGGTGTTCCCGGTCAGACAGACCTTCACCGGGGTGGTGTCCACCGCCGTGCCCGCCGCGCTCGCCGAACCGGCGGCGGGCGAGATCAGGGCGGCGGTGCCCAGCAGGGCGGCCGCGGCGGAGGAGGCGATGAGGGATCTCTTGTACGTGTTCTTCTTCGGCGTGCTCATGGTGGTGCGATCTCCGTTGTCTCAGGAACGGGTGAGTTCGAGGGTGTGGAATCCGCCCTGGAGGAAGATGAGCGGAGCGGTGGAGTCGGCGGCGCCGAGCCGCACGACCTCGCCGATCACCATCACGTGGTCGCCGATCACCAGCTCGTCGCGGTAGGCGACCTCCATCCAGCCGGCCGCGTCGAGCAGCAGCACACCGGTGGCGTCGCCGAAGCTGTGGGCGGCCTCGGACAGCGAGACCTGGCGCGACTCCGGGTCCTTGGCGAAGGCGCGGGCGTGGCTCTCGGACTCGCCGTCCAGGATCGAGACGCCCCACACGCCGGCGGTCCGCAGGTCCGCGAGGAACCGCGAGTCGTGCCGGAAGCAGAGCGTGATGATCGCCGGGTCGAGCGAGACCGAGGTGAGCGAGTTGACCGTGATGGCGTCGTGCCGCCGGCCGTCGGCGCCGTCCGTGTAGGTGCTGACGACGCAGACCCCGGTGGCGAAGTGACGCATGACGCTGCGTAGATCGTGGTTCATTACCGCCTCCTGTGAGCGGAGGGCGGGGGGGGGGGGCGGGGCGGGGCCGCCCGCGGCGGGGCGCGGGGGGGGGGGCGCCGGCCGCGGCGGCGGCCCCCCAGCGGCGGGTGGCGCCGGTGGG
>NZ_JBFBDW010000099.1:0-11309 GCF_040683455.1 Kitasatospora sp. NPDC093679 | reverse complement strand
ATGACACCAACGCAGGCATTGAAGCCAGCACCCCTCGGCCCGTCGGAGAACCACCGACACCCGAACCACCACCCCCCAAACCAGCAAAATCCCGCGCGGTCCCCTCCACGGCGGACGCCGCCACCGGGCCGGCAGCGGAAGCGCCCGGGGCACTGGTGGCGGACCCGGCAGCAGCGGCAGGCGGCAGGGCGAAGAGGGCCGGAACCTCCTCGACCGTCGAGGCGGCCGGGGCGGTGTCCGGCGCCGGGTACTTCGCCGCCCAGCCCTCCAGCAGCCGCACGTACGCCTCCAACCGCGGCGGCTTCGGCGTCGACCGGCCGTTCTCGTAGTTCTTCACCGTCTGCACGGTCGACTGCAGCACCTTCGCCAGCTGCGCTTGCGTGATCCCGGCGGCCTCCCGAAGGCGCGCCCGCTCGGCCGGCAACGGCAGCTGCGGCCCCGGCTCGACACCGGCCAAGAGCGCGTCCACCGCCGCGAACAGCTCGTCCTGCGTAGGCATGGGGCCCCACCTCCGGAACCGAACCTAACACACCATTAGCCACTCCAATTAACTATCCCATTGATCTCTCGAATTTAACCCTCCCGGATCAATGCCCCAGGGGTTTCCGGCCCCGTACCTGCGGGAGCAGCGCCCACCCGGGGCGCCCCCGGGTGCCGGACCCGGGCCCGGGGTACGGACGCCGGCCTTCGCGCACCGGCAGGTCCCGGTCGGCGCGGCCCGGCGGCGCAACGTCCGACCAACCGGCCGCACGCCGGCTCCCGCTCGGCTCCCGCGGCTCCCGGCTGCTCCTCGAGGGTGCGCAGCCCCCGGGGCGTGCGTGTAACCGGTCCACACACCCGGCGAGCGGCAGCGGGCGGCGCGGATCCCGCCCTTCGGTCGGCCAGGTCCGATGCGCAGCCCCGACGCCCGGCGCTCACGAGGCTGCCGACGTATCCGTTCGGGCACTCCCCGCTGCAAAGTTCACCGCATCGGGCGGCCTCCCGCCGGCCACGGGCGCCTCGCAGCAGGGCGTCGGACTGCGGCAGACCGGGAGACGAGGAGGCCGCCCGCGGCGGTTTCGGGGACGAGGGACGGCGAACAACGACCGAAGGCGACAAGGCGGTCGGTCCCACCGTAGCCGCGGCCTCGAACACCCGCTCCTGCCGCCCCCGACCACGCCCCGCAGTCCCTGCTACGGTTCTGGCCCCGTCGACCTGCTCTGCATCGACGAACTAGGCTCCACGGAACTGGAGGCCACAACGCCGAACTGCCCTTCCAGCTCCTCACCGAACGCGAGAAGAACAGCGTCGCCATCGCCTCCAACGAGTCCTTCGGTGGCTGGACCAAGACCTTCACCGGCCCACGCCTGTGCGCGGCACCATCCATCGCCTCGCCTTCAACGGCACCATCATCGAGACCGGCACCGACTCCTACCGCCTCACCGCCACCCGCGCCCGCACCGGGCAAACCGCCGCGACCGGCTGACCGGCCTGTCCCACATGGCCCGCCGACAGGCGGGCCATCACGACGACCAGGGGACGCGGATCTGCGTCTTGGCGGTGCGGACATCGACAAGCTCGAAGCCATCCTGACACCGCACGACATGCTGGACGTCGTCCAGAGCCGAGCTGCGAAGGAATCCGACCCAACCCTCCGTGGTCGCCTGCCGAAGAAGCCATTCAACGACCTCCGTCATCACGCCGAATTCGTCCTCGTGGATGCAGGTCCGGACCGTCAGAGCCCAAGGGACGCTGCCATCCGGGTTCGGCTTGTTACCAGCACGGACCAGGACGGAGGTGTCCACCCCATCGAACGAATGACTCGCCTCACCACCATCGAAGACCCGCCAGGGGCCACCGTGTGACTCCCAGTCAGCCGACCGCAGCACCGGCGGCAACTCGGCCTGCCCCAGGAGCCACCGGAGCTCCTGAAGGACGGGCTCGGGCACATCCGGCCGCAGGTCCACAGCCAGGAACAAGTCGTAGTAGTCACTCACACCACGACCCTAACGTCGGGCCCCGACAGCGGGCTCCGAGACAGACAGCCGCACCCAGCGAAGACACCGCGCCGTCAAAACTCGTGAACATCTGCGGGCAACGTGATCACCGAGCGCTGTCCGAACTCATCGACGAACACTGTCCTGAGAAGTGGACGAAGCCACTGCGCACTCACCCAACTCACCGTCGTCACCCCCCAAGGCGAGACCAGGGGCACCGCAGCCCTCCAAACCCATGACACCCGAAGACCTGAGCACCCTCGTCTCCAACCCCGAAGTCCTCGCCGCACTCACCACCGTCCCCTCGACGCACCCGGACAACATCCCCCCAGAAACCTCATCCGCACGCGAACCCACCACCACAACCACCACTGGCCCGGACACCGCTCCCGCCCCCGCGGACACAACCGCAACGGGCGCACCGCAGAACGAATGGAGTCGCCCGCGAGCAGATCTCCGAGGGCCTCGTCAGCCGACTGGACGGAGTAGCCTCCTGATCCCCTCCCCGCGAGGGCGCATCACCGGCAGAAGCTGTGTCCTCCCCCTGGGAGCGGATGTTGCGGTGAAGGGGCTGCGACCGGGCCGATCGGACGTCGTCGATGCCGGTCCCGGGCTGCGTGCCGGCGGGCGGGGCAGCCAGGGGGCGGCTGCCCCGGGGGCTTCGGGGCGCTCATACACCGGACGCGGATCGCCATCCTGCCGACCGCGGTCGAACGCGACAGTGGGCCGCCGGTCCTCGACCTCGCCGACCCGCTGCGTGCCCGATCGCGGGACACCGGAGGCCGGCTGAAAAGGTATCGCGGTGTCGAAGCGGTTGTGACAGGGTGCGGACCGGCAGACCCGCGTCCGAGCCCGCTCACCACAGGAGCCTGGGATGACCACACCACCGCGCCTGATTCCGTTGCTGGAGCAGTTCGACTTCGCGTACGCGCGCCTCGCCGACCGCATGGCGGGTCCGGTCATGGACAGTGGCAACGGCACGGACGTCGCGGTCGGTCCCATGACCGATGACGAGTACCTCTGGGAGCCGGTGCCCGACTGCTGGTCCGTCCGACGGCGCTCGGACGGACCGGGAGCACGTGCGACCGAGCTGGCCGGCGCAGGCGACTGGGGACGCGATGCAACGCCTCCCCCACACCCCGAGCCGCCGCCCTTCACCACCATCGCGTGGCGTCTGAGTCACCTCAGCGAAATGCTGACCCTCCGCGCAGACCACACGATCGGCGACCGCACCCTCACCCGGGACGATCTCCACGTCAGCAAAGACGCCGCCGGGGCGCTCGCCGCCTTCGCCTCCGGAGCCACGGCCTGGCGGAAGGCGCTGCTCGGCACCGACGAGACCGCGCTGGACACGATCGGACACAGCACGTACCCCTACGGCAGCGACCCGGATGAGCCCTTCATGGACATCGTCTGGTGGGTCAATCAGGAACTGCTGCACCACGGAGCCGAGATCGCCCTGCTGCGCGACCTGTACCGCGCGCGACAGCTCTGACGCGCCCTGCACGAGCCGTCGCGTCACGCCGGTCGAAGGGCTTCTCGCGCCGACCCAGGCCTGCGGGGAGACGGCTGCAACCACGGTGATCATCGTGGATCGTGTCGACGGAGGAACATCAGGCGGTGGCCTCGGGCTTCGTACCCACCCGTCGGCGGGTCGATGCCCGACCGGACGACGGGTCGCATCGCGGGCCGGTTCACAGGCTTCATCGCGCGCCGGATCGTCCGGGTCGAACCCCGCCTCCGGCTGCGGGCATCAATAGTGGGCCTGCCGGTCGACCTGCCGTGGAAGAACTCCTGGACGTCGGCCGAGCACGCGGGCGACACCACCGGCAAAGGCATGCCAGGACCGGACGATCGCAGCGGACCGGGCGGTGCGGGTGCCCCGCGGTCGGGCGACCCGCATCGGGCCGACCGGCGGTGGAGCATGCGACCCTGAAGGAATGTCGTCCACCCCCGTCCCCGCGGAGCCGGTAACACCCGAACCGGTGCGCGAGGTGCCGCACACGCTGCTCACCCAGTCCTGGCTAGACCTGGCATTCCTGCACTGGCCCGCCGACCCCGCGGACATCGCCCCGCTGC
The DNA here is from genome assembly GCF_040683455.1 of Kitasatospora sp. NPDC093679. NCBI lineage: Bacteria > Bacillati > Actinomycetota > Actinomycetes > Kitasatosporales > Streptomycetaceae > Kitasatospora > Kitasatospora sp. NPDC093679. The sequence goes on along the minus strand of NZ_JBFBDW010000099.1, from coordinate 7,254 downwards.
TGCCGGCCGGGACCGTTCCGGACACCCACGACGGAGCCACCTACGTCGGCCTGGTCGCGTTCCGGATGCACCGGATCGGCTGGTTCGACCTCCCGGGCATCCCCTACCTCGGCACCTTCCCGGAGACGAACGTCCGGCTCTACTCGGTGGACGGCAACGGACGGCGCGGCGTGGTGTTCCGCTCCCTGGAAGCATCCCGGCTCCTGCCCGTGGTCGTCGCCCGCACGGCATTCCGCCTGCCCTACACCTGGGCCCGCATGACGATCCACCGCGACTCGGACACCATCACCTACACCAGCACCCGCCGCTGGCCCGGACCCCGCGGCGCTCACAGCCGGATCACCGTCCGCACCCGCGAGCCGCTCGAACACCCGACCGACCTCGAACACTTCCTCACCGCACGCTGGGGCATGCACAGCACCCACTTCGGGCGAACCCTGTACCTGCCCAACGTGCATCCGCGGTGGCCACTCCACCGGGCGGAACTCCTCGACTGCGACGACGAGTTGGTGGCCGCGGCCGGGTTGCCGAGGCCGATCGGCCCGCCGGCCAGCGTGCTGTACTCCCCCGGCGTACCCGTCCACTTCGGCCACCCCACCCGCACAACCACCCACTGAGAAGCCGTTGTCGTGCCGGTCAGGTTGAGCGCGGGTTCGACTCCACCGACTCGATCGTGTGATCCTTCGGCCGATGTGGAACGGGACGGACGTCCCTGCCGTCAGGTCACCTCGGGCCCGAAGCGGCGCTTGTACGCCGACGGAGTGATACCCGTCTCGCGGCGCATGAGCGACCGCAGGTTGGTGGCCGTGCCCAGCCCGCTTCGGCGTGCGACGATCTCGAATCGTGACTCGCCCCGCTCGATCAGTCGGCATGCCAGGGCGAGCCGCTCCCCCGTGAGCCACGTCAAGGGGGTCGTCCCCAGCTGCGCCCGGAAGCGGCGGTGCAGTGTCGCCGGGCTGACCGCCGCTCGCGCCGCGAGGTCCGAGACCGTGAGCGGTGAGTCGAGCCGTTCCTGCGCCCAGGCGAGGACGGGGGCCAGGGATTCGTCGGGGAGGTCGGGCATGGGACGCTCCACGAATTGCTGCTGCCCGCCGTCGCGGTGCGCCGCGAAGACCAGCCGCCGGCTCACGGAGTTGGCGACCTCGGCGCCGTGGTCGCGGCGGACCACGTGCAGCCCGAGGTCGAGTGCGGCCGAGCTCCCCGCGGCGGTGAGGATGTCACCGTCGTCCACGAACAGCACGTCCGATTCGAGGTGGACAGCAGGGAAACGGGTACGGAAGGCGTCCGCCCACTGCCAGTGGGCGGTGGCCCGGCGCCCGTCGAGGACTCCGGCCTCGGCCAGGGTGAAGGCGCCGCTGCAGAAGCCGATCAGGCGTGCACCGCGCGCGTGCGCCCGCCGGATGGCATCGAGCACGGCGGGTCGGCGGGGCACTTCGACGTCCGGGCGGTTCGGGACGATCAACGTGTCCGCCGTATCGGCCGCCTCCAGGCCGGCGACCCCCGTGAGCGTGAAGAATCCGTCCCGCATCGCCGTGCGCGGCTCGGGCGAGCAGAGCCTGAAGTCGTAGAGATCGCGGCCGATCTCCGGCCTGCGGAGGCCGAAGACCTCGGTCGCGCAACCGAGCTCGAACGGGTTCGAGTTCTCGTCCACGATCACGACCACCCGGTGGACGCCCGCCACACGAGCCCGGTGCGAGGATTCTTTCGCCATGTGCCATTCCTAGCACTCACGCCGACCTGGCGAAACGGCCCAGGATGAGCCCATGAGCAACCAACCCATCCCCCTCAGCCAGGCGCTGGCCTCCTTCGATGCGCTGTGGAGCCCCCGCATCGTCACGCGCGTCAACGACTACGACGTCCGGATCGCCAAGGTCCGGGGCGAACACCTCTGGCACGTCCACGACGACACCGACGAGTTCTTCCTGGTACTCGACGGTGAACTGCACATCTCCTTGCGCGAGCCCGAGGGAGAGCGCACGGTCCTGCTGCCCCAGGGGGCGGTCTTCACCGTCCCCGCGGGTACGGAGCACAAGCCGTCCGCGCCGTCCGGCGCCGCGATCCTCCTGTTCGAGCCGACCGGAACGCCGACCGTGGGCGACCGCCACGACGAGATCCCCGACCACGTGGACGCGACCACCGGACACATCCTCAACCCGTGAGCGGACGGACAGAGGCCGGGACCACCAACGGGTGATCCTGCCGCAACCCTGGCATGAAGGCGGGGCCTCCCGACCAGCTCGGGATTGTCGAATTACCAACGCGCTGATCAGGAGGCCCTCGTGTCGCAGCCTTCCGGTACCGTGCCAATGAAGCCCAACTCGCTTGAACGGCCGCGCGATCGCCTCGCTCACCGGTTCGGGAACGCCGGGGACCGGCCGCACGGGCGGCCGAGGTGTCCGTCCGACACGAGCGACGCGGAGTGGGCGGTCGTACGTGCCGCAATGCCCGTCCCCTCCTGGCTGGAGGGACGGGGCGGGCAGTGTGGCCGCCGGCCGGGACCAGGAGCCGACCCGCGGGGATCATCGACGCGCAGGCGGTGAAGGCCGCCGCACCGGACACCTGGTCGGCGTCGCCCGCCACGTCCTGCGGATCGTTCTGGCGGCGGTCAGACGCACCGACGACACGACGGGCTTCGTCGTGCTTCCCAAGAGGCGGCTGCGGGAAAACACCCGTCGCGCCCGGAAAGACAACGGCTTCTGAACCCGAACCCGCACCGGTACGCGTCAACCCGCGACTTGACACAAACCCCACTCCCGCAGCAGGCAAGCCTGCGACCCCGACACACGACAGCTCACGCCTGCCACGAACCCGACCCCACGGCAGACGGCTCTCCGACCCGAGCCGGGGGCCGAGCCGCGGCGGGCAGCGCCGCGAGCCCGGGAAGGGCCGCGCCACCGGGCACGGCCGCGGCGCCGGTAGCGGTAACGGCCGGGATCAGGCGCCGGTAACGGTGAAGGAAGGGCGCCGGGAGCGGCGCACACGGCGAAGAGCGCCGCGCACGCGGCCACCTCCAACGCCACCCCGGACACCACACCGACAACCCACCAGGCGCACGACCGCCGCACACGCACACCGCGCACGAGCCGCGAACCCCGACCGTCACAGCACACGAACCCACGACCCTCACGGCGCACGAACCCGGCCGGGCCCCAGCCGGGTGCGCCCTCATCCCGCACACGGCGCCGACGACCACACCCGGCGCGCGGGGGATCGCAGACGCACACCGGGTGCAAGCCGTCGACGCGCGCGAACGCGGCGCTCACAGCCGCGACAGACACGACCCACGAACCGGTCGAGGCTGGCGGCCACCGGCCCCCTCATCCCGCACACGGCACCGGCGACGGTCCCGGGGGCGCAACCATCGCAGGCACGCGCCGAGTGCGAGCCGCGAACCCGGGCGATCGCGGCGCTCCCACTCGCGACGGGCACGACGCACGGGCCGGTCGAGGTTGGCGGCCGCCGGCGACCGCACCCGGGGCGCGGCCATCGCAGGCACACACCGGGTACGAGCCGCGAACGCAGGTGGTCACGGCGCTCCCGCCCCCGGCAGTCACGGCGCACGGACCGGTCCGGGCTGCGGCCGCCGGCGTCCACGGAGGTGCCGACGGCCCCACCCGGAAGGGTCCGCAACGCGGCTGACGGAGGGCCGGGGCGGGGTCCGGCTGGGCGTCAGGGCGAGGCGCCGCGCGGACGTTCCTGCTGCTCACGGGCCCGACGATGGCCAACCCGCCGACGGCGCTGCACTTCGCCGCAGCGGTGACGGAACGGGGTTGCCCAGGTGCGCGGCGGCGGAGCCGCGTTTCGCGGCCGGGGTGTGCGCAGCCGCGCTGACGTGGCAGCAGTTCCCGGCGATGGTGGAGGTGTCGACGGGCGCGCGCCTCTCGCCGAAGGCGCCGCGACCGTCCTCCTGCGCCCGGCACGGGCCGGTGGGATATGACGCTGCGCAACTGTACGGGGCGCGATGAGTGACGGATGTGGCTGGCGCCACCAAGACAGGCGACGGAAGCGGGAACTCCGCTTGATTCGGTGACGGATCGTCACATGTTGATCGCTTCCGGTGGAGCTCGCGGGTGGCTTCGCCGAGGCATTGGTGTGATCGGGGGCGCATTGGCGGCATTTTCGATCATGAAAACCCCATCAAAAACTACCATTTCGGTCCCGATTTCTTGATCTTTACCGCTGGTAACACTCAACTGACCTGCGCCGTAAAGGAATTGCTTGATGACTGACCGCAACCGCCCGTAGCTTCTTGGGCGGTGCAACGAGCACCACCCGGGTTCACCCCGATGCACGGCCCGCCGGCTGACCCCCGGCGCGAGGGCCGTGCCTGCCGACCGGCCGCGCTCGGAACGGGCCGGCGGTGGGCGGGGAGAGACCGGGCGGCACGGCACGTCGGACACGTGCCCTGCCGCCCATCGAGTGAGGTGGCGAAACGTGGGCCCCACCGGGGCCTGGTTCCGCATGCCTGCCCGGGGCTTGTCGAGAGGACGTTCATGACTTCCGGTCACGAGACCACCGCCGCCACCACCTCCACCAAGGCCACCACCAAGCGCAACCGAGTCCGCGTGGCCGTCGTGGCCGGCGCCGCCGTCGCGGCGCTGCCGGTGGCCGGACTCGTCTCGGCCCCCTCGGCCTCGGCCGCCTCCGTCTCGACCTGGGACGCCGTCGCCCGGTGCGAGAGCGGCGGCAACTGGTCGATCAACACCGGCAACGGCTTCTACGGCGGCCTGCAGTTCACCGCCAGCACCTGGCGCGCTTACGGCGGCACCGCCTACGCGCCCCAGGCGAACCGGGCCAGCAAGGCGCAGCAGATCGCCGTCGCCGAGAAGGTCCTCGCCTCGCAGGGCCCCGGCGCCTGGCCGGTCTGCTCCAGGAAGGCCGGTCTGACCAGGGGCGGCGCGCCGGCCCAGGTCGACACCGCCGCCAAGACCAAGCCCGCCAAGTCCACGCACACCCCCGAGTCCAAGCCAGCCCACACCCCGAAGTCCGCTCCGAGCTCCACCGAGGCCACGCGATCGGCGCGGACCCAGGCCCCGTCGGCCCCGGTCAACGCCCCGGGGAGCGGCGCGCCGACCGGTACCTACACCGTCAAGAGCGGCGACACCCTGAGCGAGATCGCGGTCAAGTTCGGCACCGACGTGCAGAGCCTGTACACCAAGAACCTCCGGACCATCGGCGGCGACCCGGACCTGATCTTCCCGGACCAGGTGCTGGACCTCTGACCCCTGATCGGACCCGCGGCCGGCCACCCCTGCGAGGGGCGGCCGGCCCCGGCGCGTGGACCACCGTGCCCGCCGCCGTACGCGGACCCGTACGCGGCCCTCGGCATGCGACCCGGGCACGACCGTCCCGGCGCCCGCGCCCGTAGGCTCGCACGGAGCCGAGAGCGATGAGGGACGGCGAACCCACCCCCCCGTACAGCGGCCCGAGGCCACCGGCGACGGGCGGGGTGGCGCCGGCGCCACCTGATTCACCCGCGTGCACGGTCCGCGCACCGGGGGGATCGGGCCTCCGCGATCACCCGGGCCGTCTCCTGCCGGCACACCCCGGACGGTCCGTTCGCGGCGCACCCGGACCGCCCCTCGTTGCGGCGGGCGGACGGCGCCGCCGCCCGGCCCGTGCCGGCGGTGCCGCGGACAGCCGCATACTCGCACCGGGCGCGGTGTCACCTGCTGACGCCGGAGGACGGACGCGGGCTGCGACCGCCCTCCGACCACCCCGAGCCGGACCCGGCAACCGCCCCGACCGGACCGGCCGGCCGCGGCCACGCACGACCAGTGCACCGTCGCGCCACCGGGAATCGTCGTGAGCGCCGGCGCCCGATCGATTGTTGAACGTTGAACGCGATGTCCGAATACCGCCGGACTCGTGATCGCCGGCGTCCGATGATCGAGTCATGTCCGAGAAGACGACAGCGAGTTCGGGGGAGATCACGATGAGCACGACCATGGCGGCCGCGCGGCTGGCGGGCAAGGTGGCCCTGGTGACCGGCGGCAGCCGGGGGATCGGCGAGGCGGTCGCGCTGCGGCTGGCCGAGGAGGGCGCGGACGTGGCGCTCACCTACCGGGACAGCGCCGGGCGCGCCGAGGCGGTCGCGGCCGAGATCGAGGGAATGGGCCGCCGCGCCTGGGCCGTACGGGTGGACAGCGCCGACCCCCGGGCGATCCGGGAGGCCGTGGACGCGGTGGCGACGCGGTTCGGCCGACTCGACATCCTGGTGAACAACGCGGGCGTCGGCGTGGTCGGCCCGATCGAGGAAACCGACGAAGCCGACATCGACCGGGTGCTGGACGTCAACGTCCGGGGCCCGCTGCTGGCCTCCAAGGCGGCCGTTCCCCACCTCGGCGAGGGCGGACGGATCGTCACCATCGGCAGCTGCATGGCCGAGCGGGTCGCCTTTCCCGGCGGCGCGGTGTACGCGACCAGCAAGGCGGCCCTGTCCGGGCTGACCAAGGCGCTGGCGCGGGAGCTCGGGTCACGCGGCATCACCGCCAACCTGGTGCACCCCGGTCCGACCGACACCGACATGAACCCGGCCGACGGGCCGAGCGCCGAACTCCAGGCCGGCCTCACCGCGCTGGGCTCGTTCGGCACGCCGGCGGACGTGGCCGGCACCGTCGCCCACCTGGTGGGCCCGGAGGGCCGGTACATCACCGGTGCCGCGATCGCGGTGGACGGGGGGTTCGCGGCCTGAGCCCCGCGGGCCCTTCGCGAGCGCGGCCCCGCCCGGGTGGTGGACCGCCGTCCCGGCGGGGCTGCACACCGCACACGGCACACCGCACACCGCACGGACCGGCCGGATGACGGTCCGTGCGGTGTGCGGTGTGCCGTGTGCGGTGTGCGGTGTGCGGGTGGCTCGGCGGCGCCGCCCGGGTGACGCTTGCGGTGTGTCGGCCGGGGCTGTGGGCCGGGGTGTGCGATCGCTGGGAGGGCGGTGCCCCGGGGTGCCGGCCGTCCGATCGCCGACCCTCTCGGGGAGTGCTCCGCCATGTCCGTCGCCCACCGGATCCTACGGTTACTCCTCGCCCTCGCCTGCGCGGCCGGACTGTGGACCGCCTTCGCAGCCTCCGCGCAGGCCACCCCCGCGCACCCCGCGTCCGCCCCCACCACGGCGACCGTGGCCACGGCGGCCGATGGGCGGGGAGCCGACTGGGACCGCATCGCGGCCTGCGAGAGCGGCGGCCGCTGGCACCTCAACACCGGCAACGGCTACTACGGCGGCCTGCAGTTCGACCAACGGACCTGGCGCGCCAA
>NZ_JBFBDW010000098.1:0-11745 GCF_040683455.1 Kitasatospora sp. NPDC093679 | reverse complement strand
GCTACCTCGCCGGCCTCCATCTTCGCGCCTCGATGATCTGGATAGACGACCTCGTACGACCGCCCAACTGATCACAACATCACACAAGCCCTAGTCACTTCCCCGTCCTCAACTCCCCACCGGACGGCCACCCCACGCCCGGAGCGATGAACGTGGTGCGCGACCCGGGTGAAGCGCAGGAGGTCGGCCCCGCCGCTTTCGCCTCCTCGCGCGATCACGCTCCAGGCGCCGGACCACCACCGGCCCCGGACTCCTTCCGACGCCCCACCACCGGATAGGCCCGCGCGACCAACACGCCCGTCGAGGAGGCCAGCCCCGTCGTGGAGACGTGACGCAGACCCGCGGCGGCGAAGAGCGCGCTGAATTCAGCCTCGGTGCGCTCCCGGCCCGGGTGCAGCGCCATCATGACGGTGTCCCGCAGCTTGCCGTCGTGGGGTGTGTTGCCCGCCGGCACGATCGCGTCGATCACGACGACCTGGGCATCGGGCGCCATCGCCCGCCGGATCATGTCGAGCAGGGTTACGCACTGCTCGTCGTCCCAGTCGTGCAGGATCATCGACAGCAGGTAGGCGTCCGCGCCCTCCGGCACGCCGTCGAAGAAGTCCCCGCCGACCAGGTCCACCCGATCGGCGACGCCGGCGGCCTCCAGCACCGCCTTCGCCCCGCGGATCACCGACGGCTGGTCGAGCAGGGTGGCCTGCAGCTCCGGGTGGCGGGGCAGGATCGTGGCGAGCAGATGGCCCTGCCCACCACCGACGTCGACCACCCGCCTCACGCCGGTCAGGTCACAGCTCTCCACCGCCACGGCGTGCACACGGCGCGCCATCTCACCCATGGCGTCGTTGAAGAGTTCGGCATGCTCCGGATGGGCGGCCAAGTAGGACCACCACTCCGTGCCGTGCACGTACGGGAACGCCGGGCGACCGGTGCGTACCGAATAGGACAGTGAGTTGATCGCCTGGAGCTTCTCGGGCATCCCCCAGAACCGGATCCAGGCCCGCACCGACCCGGGCACGTCGGCCCGCAGCGTCTCGGCCAGTGGGGTCAGGGCGAACGTCCCCGCCTCCACCTCCTGGAAGACACCCTGGGAGGCCAGTGCCCGCAACAACCGGTGCAACGATTGCTCGTGTGCTCCGCATCGGCGGGCAAGCTGCGAGACCGGCACCGGCCCGCCCGCCAGGATTTCCGCTATCCCGAACTCATCTGCCACAACGAGGAGTTGCGTGACAAGAGCGCCGTGCAGCAAGGCCATCATCCGTTGCTGCGCCTGCGGATCCGTCGGCCGGGGAGCCGTCCCCCGCGGGTGCTCGGCGGGGCCCTCGTGGGCCTTGCGCGGTCTTTCCTGGCCGTGAACCGTGAGGTTGTCCACGCGACTTCTCCCTGTCGTCAGTGGTGGTTGCCCGTATTTCGGGTGGGACGCCTGGAGTTCTCCGAGGGCGGCGCGGATCGGCAGTGCAGGGCCGGCGCCCGGATCGGGTGCCGCGCACGGGCTGCCCCTGCCGGTGCTGTTGTCGTCGACCGGCCCCCGCGGACAGCCATCGGTCCAGGATCACCGTCAGCTTGGCACGGCCTCCGGTGTCCCGCACTGCGCCGCGGTGAACCGTGCTCTCCGGCGCCGTGTTGATGAGTACTCGAAGTTCCGCACCCGCTCGCCCGGCGCCGCAGATCGTTGCCGACTGAAGGGAATGAGGACGGTTGGCGAGCGAGGTGCGAGGAGCCGCCCGACCCACTTCCGAGCAGGAGGTGGACACCTTCGCCGAGCGCCGGTGATCCTGCCGACCGCCGCAGCCATCACCGGCCGACGCATCGTCAGTCCGGCGGCCCAGCGCCGGTGGCAGCTCCCGAGCGCCGCCATTAGCGTCGGTGCGAGCCCCCGACGCCGCCGACGCAGGCCATCGGCCGAGCCCGCCGTCCGGCCCCCACCGCATCGCCCGAGCCACGAAAGCAGGTCATCAAGCATGCCCAGGCAGCGAGTCCACCACCTGGCCGCGGTCACCGCCGCCGCGACCTCGACCACCACGGTCCTGGCCGCGCTGGGTGCGGCGCCGGCTCATGCCGTCGGCCGGCTGTACGTGGTGCAGCCGGGCGAATCGATCCAGCGAGCCGTCGACTCGGCACTCCCCGGTGACACCGTCCAACTGCTCCCGGGCACCTACCCGGGCAGCGTCCGGATCACCACGCCCGGTCTCACACTCCGCGGCGCCGGTCCCACACCCGGAACACCGTCGACGGGAATGACGCCTCCGGCAACGCGCCTGCCGACCTGGTCGACCGTGAGGGCGACCCTTCCAACAGGTTCACCCTCAACCACTGCACCGTCTCCGAACCGGCCGGTCGGTGCTGACCCCACCGGAGTCCCCGCGGATCGGCCGATGATCGACTTCTCCTCCTGCAACAGGTCCAGCAGGTACTGGCCGCACCCGCCTCGATCAGCTCCTGCGGATCCGCTGGGCGAGCGCCCTGATCAACGCGATTCCGTCCGCCGAACGCAGTGACTCCATGAGGCGAAGCAGGTCGGACCGGACAGAGGGCCATCGCGCACCTCTCACTTCGACGAGCCCGCCCACTCGGAGAGTTGCGCGATGACTGCTGCACGGGCAGGGGTCACACCAAGAGCTCTGCTGCACCACTCGGCGGGACGTCGTCCCGGATCCGCCCTCGTTCGACCTACGGCGCTCCCGCGCCGCAGAGGATCAGCACCGATCACGGGCGGGTGCCGTCCCGTTGCCGGACCCGGGTGCGCCCTGCGGGTCAGCAGCGAGTTGCGCGGGCGTGCAGGAGGGCCTCCGTGGAGGGCGGGAAGCGCGTCCTGCCGTTGCACGGTGTGCGGTCGCCCTGATCGCGGCCTTCGAGGTGTTCGAGCGGAAGGGGTTGTGCGGGGCCGCCGACGATTCGGCCGGCGCCACGGGGTGCGACGGTGTGACGAGCGACGACGGCTCCCCCGGTGGTGGAGACCGACAGGTGGGACTCGTCCAGCCGCCAGGCGACTTCGACCGTGGTCCCGACGAGGCCGGAAGGCACCGCGTAGTGGTTCCCGCGGAAGGGGACGAGGTCGTGAGGAGCGACGGTCCGGGCGACCCGGATCGTGGCGGGGAACGGAGCCGGAAGCCGCCCGGACCCGCGCCTCCCGGCATCTCCCACGGAGCCACCGGATTCCGAGTGCCGTGAGTCGAGCCAGGCGGCGAAGTGGTCCAGACTCTCCTGTGCCGTGTGGAGACGTGTGTCCGGACGGATGGTACGCCACCAGAAGTCCTCGATGGGGCGCAGTGGGTCGGGGGCGGGAGGGGACGCAGTGGCGGAGCGACGTGGGCCGGTGCCGAGTTCCACGCCGTAGTGTCTGGCCACGTGGAGGAGTCCGGGTCTGACCGCGCCGTCCGTGTGGCAGATCGCCGCCGGCACCGAGTCGAACCACCAGTAGCGGCCGGTCCGGCCCAACCGTCTGAGGATCAGGTCGATGGCTTCGACGAGCTGGGCCGGTTGCTCGTTCTCGGCCAGGGCCGCCCGCCAGGGTCCGCTCGCCAGGGAACCGATCAGGATGTGGGCGTGTCTGCCGGCTCCCCACGATGGTGGGGGGTCGGGCAGTTTGAGCCAGCTGAAGCGCAGCTCGTCGCCGGAAGACGATGTGTTGCCGGGGCCCTGGCTCGCGACGGTCCATCGGCACTGGGTGCAGGCGGGTCGCAGGTGGTACCTGCGTAGTGCCCGGGTCAGCGTCGAGTAGCCGCCGCGGTAGCCGAGTTCGGCGATCTCCTTGAGAAGGACGGTCGCCTCCAGATGCGGGTCGTCGCGCAGCCGGTCCCGGCAGTACGGCGCGAACTGGCCGAACGTGTCCTGCGGGGAGTTCCTGACCCCCGGGGTCCGTCCCCCGAGGAGGTAGGACCTCAGGGTCTTGCGGTCACGGCCCAGAGACCTGGCGATCGCCGAAAGCGACCAGCCTTCGCCGTACAGTCTCCGCGCCTCCGCGTATTCCTCTCTGGTGAGCACTAGCACCTCGCAATCCGGCCCACGCCACGCAGGCACTGAATTGATGACACACAAGGAGGCCGGAAATATAGCATGCGACGGCGGCGCAACACGCGGATAAGGGGCGCCCTGTACGAATCGCCGCGCGCCTCTGAGTAGTTTCGCCGAGCACCTTGCACCATCTTCGCGCCAAGTTCGGGCAATTCGATTTCAGGACCCTCGGAGAAATGTTTCTGCACGTCCATTTCAGTGATCTTCTGGGTAATTTCGTTCAGCCCCCTGCCGTGGAGCGTGTCGACGGAGGGTCACCGGAGCGCGGGGCGCCGTGGGCTCCCTGGCCCGGAGGTGGCGGCACAGCGGTGGCTATGGGTGGCGGCCGGGGAGTTTCGGGAGCGCCCTACCGCAATTGTCTCGGCCCGCCCTTCTGTCCGCTAACGGAATTCCCCGGAGCCGGTATGAATCCCTGCCGCGCCGCGCGCCGATCTTCGCCGCCTCAGGGAATTTCGTCAAGCATGGGGGATGCCGAGTATTTAATGGAGCCCGTATGGTGCGCAACCCTGTACGGAGACGGTCTCTGGCAGGGCGGGAAGCCGATTCGTCGGCACGCGCGGGTGCTGCCCGACCACTGCCGGTAGTTGCGGCTGCGCGGGATGCTGCCGGCGCCGTCTCGGGCGGCCTGCTCCGCATTCGTGGACGGTGCGACCCGACCGGGGCTCAGGTCCGGGCGCCAGGTGGCCGGCCCGGTCGCGGGGTGCGCCCGAACCGGCTCCGGCCCGGATCCGGCCGGTCAGCGCCACACGCGGACGTAGTCGGCCGAGAAGGTGAACGGGTTCGGACCCGTGGGGGGCTGGTGGTACCTGCCGGCCTCCACGGACAGGTTGAGGATGAGGTAGGCGGCCCATCCGCTGCCCGTACCGGCGTTGTCGGAGAACACTTTGACTCCGTCGACGTACCAATCGTTGCAGTCCTCCCCGTAGTGGACGCCGACCTCCACCCAGTCGCCCGGGCGGACGACCGCTGCGTCACGATAGGAGAAGGCGGCGCGGCGGAGGCCGTTGGTGAGTTCCAACAGGTCCGGATTGTCGGGGTGGTACTCGAACGAGTCGATCTCGTTCGTGCCGTTGTACCACGTCCACAGGGCGGGCCAAGCGCCGGCGGCGGACGGCAGCTTGACCCGGGTCTCCAGGTAGTCCCCGACGCGGACCATGAAGCCTTCGGCGGACCCCTCGGTGGTGAGGAGCCCGGTGGTCCAGGACCGCTTCCCGTTCTCCAAGGTGTGCGAGCCCGGCCTCGCGGTGAAGGTGGCGACGCCGTCCGCCACGGTGACCGCCGACGGGCTGAGCCAATCCAGTTTGTCGTCGCCCGGGTTGTGGTTCCCGTACCGGTAGGCGCTGGTGGAGCTGCCGATCCAGCGAGTCCCCCACCGGACGGGGCCGTCGAACTCTTCGTCGAACACCAGCGTCCTCCCGTCCACGGCGGCCCCGGAGCACGCCGACGCAGCCGCGTCGGCAGGTCGGCCGTCCTGCACGGCGCCGGCAGGGCCCGCCACGGCGAGAGCGAGCAGTGCAGCGGAGAAGGTCACCAGGCAACGGCCCGGCCTGGATATGGCGGAGGTGGAGAACATGAAAAAACTCCCTCGAGCAGCTGGTTCGGACCCACCGGGGCGGTGCAGACCGTGCAGGCCGAGCCGCGGTCGGTGCGGATGGAACAGCAGAGCAGCGGGGATTTCAGGATCCCTGTCGTACTGTCGGCGCCCGGGCCGAGCTCCAGCTGTTCGTCATTCAGACGTTCATGCCGCTCTCGCCGGTGTGTCAACTGATCCGTGGCGGCGGGATGAAAGCCCCGCACACGCGCTCTCAAATCTCTTCGGATCGTCGAGGGTTGAATCATCCGGGCACGTGGTGAGCGGCGGCCCGAGCGGCTCGGCGCGCCCGTTGGGGACGAGGGAAATTACCCAGATGGTAGAGATCAGAAGCACCGTGAGATGTGCCACCGCCCTGATGCGGTCCGAGACTTCGCTGCAGGGGGAGGGGCCACCCGGGGCAACCCGCTTCGAAGGCGGGAGCGGCCGCGATCGTCCGCCGACTGAAGGACCCTCCAGGCATCGAGCCCGAGCGGGGCGCCAGTTGAGGGCTCCGGGTCGTCGCGCTGTGAAGTCGACAGTGCACTAAAAGTTGCGACCTGCAGGCGGCCGGTCGAGCCTTGCAGAGCGGACGCCGACCATCGGCGTCCCTCAACACCCCTTAACCAGAAAGAAATTGCACCATGCGATTCAGTCCTGTTCTTCGCGCTGCCGGCGTCGCCTCCGTCATCGCCGTCCAAGCCGTCCTCGTCGCGCCCAGCTGGGCGGACGCCGCGGTCCCGGCCCCGTCCTCGCTCTCGATCGCCGGTGCGCAGATCTCCGCCGTGGACCCCACCGAGCTCGATGTCGACCTCACGGTCACCTGCACCGTCGGGGAGCAGCACTCCGTCTTCGTCACTGCGCGGCAGCTCGGTGCGGCGACGATCCCCGTGTGGGGCTGGGCGACCACGGACGTGAACTGCACCGGCGCGCCGCAGACGGTGACCGCCAAGCTGACCGCCGAACCGACGGCCCCGGTCGCCGCCACTTGGCAGGCAGGACCGGTCGACGTGTTCGCGGTACTCGAATGCAGTCCCGCCGCTGAGGCCCAGGCGCAGATCATCCTCACCTGACGGCTTCCTCCCGCGGCCGCTCCCACCGAGAAACGGGAGCGGCCGCGGGAGCCGCACGTCGCGGGCCGAACCGAGGTCGGTGTCCGACCGTCTCCTCTTCAAGGTCCCCCGGCGTCCATGGTGACTGCGGTGCGAACTCCTCAGTGCAGCACGTGTCAGGGAGGAAGGGTCACGAGGCCGAGTTGCCGGCTGTCCTCGATCGGCAGCAACGGATCCGGCTGCAGCGGGAAGCCTCAAACCAGCAGCAGACCGCCACAGCGTGGTGCTCCGTCCTTGACCGCGATCAGATTGGCCTGGACGTAGGAGATGTCGTTCTTCTTGTGCCAGTCGCTCGGGTAGTACGTGACCAGCCGCGACGTCTGGAAGCGGGCCTCGATCTCCGGCACGAACACCCGGTACTGGTCGTCGGTGTAGTACCAGAACGAGTTCTCGTTGTAGAAGGCGACGTGCGTCGGGTCCTGGTACGCGCCCCGGCCGTCCGAACTCGGGGTGAGACTGATCAGCATGCCACCGGGCGCCAGCAGTCGGAAGAGCTCGTTGATCAAGGGTACTTTCGCGGGCACGTGCTCCAGGAAGTCCACCGCGCGCAGCAGACCCACCGAGGCGTCGGGCAGTTCCACCCGACCGGGGAGTTGCGCGACGATGTCCACACCGTCTCCCGAGTACTGGTCCAGGCCCAGGTAGCCGGGAGGCTTTCGGTGCGCCGCGCCGAGGTCCACCGCCAGCAGGCCCCTGCGCCTGGTCCAGGCGAGGGCGTTCGCCTCGATGTACTTGTCGTACAGGGCCACGGTCTCGCGCTGGATGTGTGCGTTGATCTCCGGGTCTCGCTGGGTGTTGCCCGGGTGCATGCGCTGCAGGTACAGGCAGCGGGGGATCAGGACGAACTCCCCCTCCTGGAAGAGCCGGCACATCAGGTCCTGGTCGTCCAGCACGGTGCGCGTCGCGTCGTATCCGCCGACACGTTCATAGGCGTCCTTGCGGAAGGCCCGGACGTGGTTCGGCGCGTACCAGATGTACGACACGTTGTGCGGGACCGGCGCCATGGCAACGGCCTGCAGCAGCGAACGCCCGTCGACCGTCACCTCCTCGTAGCGCCAGCCGTGTGCCTCGTTGAAGCGGGTGTCGTCCCGGCTGCCGTCCTCGGAGATCTGCGCGGTGTTGCTGTAGGCGAAGACCGCCTCGGGGTGCTCGTCGAACGCCTGGGCGAGGGACCTCAGGCAGTCCGAGGCGAGGAGGTCGTCGTGGTCGAGCTCCACCAGGATCTCGCCGCGCGCCAGCTCGCAGGCGCGACGCTTCGCCGCGCCGACGCCCGTGGCGTCGTCGGCGATCTCCACCCGGACACGGGCGTCCGGGTGCTCGGGGCGCCATCGTGCTCCGTTGTTGAGAAGGACGATCCACTCCCAGTCGGACCAGGTCTGTGCCTTCAGCGACTCGAGGCACTCGTCCAGGAAGCGCGGCCGGTGGCTGGGGGTGAAGACGGAGAACCTCGGAGCTGCGGATGACGTCATCTGTTGATACCTGCCTGAGAATCATGGAGAACTCTGACGATGTGACTGTTCGGACAGGGCGGCCCGGACGCGCCGTGTTCCGGTGGACCGTTGTGCCGACGGTTCCCCGGGATCTGGCCTGCCCCGGGGAACCGTCGTGCGTTGGCGGCCATGGCGCTGGACTGGCCAGCCGCTGTCACCAACTGTCGGGCACTACGCTGAGCAGATCGCGAACGCGGTGGGTGTGGCCGTGCCGTCGGTCACCTGCACCTGCCATCCGGTCGCCGGCGAGCCACCGACGGGACCGTCGAACACGACGGGTGTCCCACCCGAGTTCGAGTACCCGCCACCGATCGCGAAGGTGCCCACCGGGCAGCTCGCCGTTGCGACACCCTGGGCGCCGACCGCCGTGACGACGGTGCTCTGGGCCCCGCTCGGACCGGCGGTGCCCTGCGGACCCTGGGCACCCAGGGCGCCCTGGGCGCCCACCTCGCCCTGCGGGCCCTGAGCGCCGAGCGCGCCCTGGGCACCCACGTCACCCTGCGGGCCCTGCAGGCCGAGGGCGCCCTGGACGCCCTGCGGACCCTGAGCGCCCAGATCACCCTGCGGGCCCTGAGCACCGAGGGCACCCTGGGCACCCACGTCACCCTGCGGGCCCTGAGCGCCGAGGGCACCCTGGGCGCCCACGTCACCCTGCGGGCCCTGCAGGCCGAGGGCGCCCTGGGCGCCCACGTCACCCTGCGGACCCTGGACACCCACACCGCCCTGTGCACCCTGCGGACCCTGCGCGCCGAGCGCACCGACACCGCCCTGTGCACCCTGCGTGCCCTGCGGACCCTGCGCGCCCAGGTCGCCCTGCGGACCCTGAGCACCGAGGGCACCCTGGGCACCCACATCACCCTGCGGACCCTGCGCGCCCAGGTCGCCCTGCGGACCCTGGGCGCCGACATCGCCCTGCGGACCCTGCGCGCCCAGGTCGCCCTGCGGACCCTGGGCGCCGACATCGCCCTGCGGACCCTGAGGACCCACGTCCCCCTGCGGGCCCTGAGCGCCGTGCATCGGCCACCAGCGGGAATCCAGGGTCCCCCACGGGTCGTCCATGGATCTGTCGCTGGCCGCAGGCAGCTGCCTGCCCTTGAAAGCGAAGTCAGCACTCAGAGCACCGTGCGGTCCGGGGACCGTCGCGGCATGGACGGGGCGGGTAGCGGACTTCTCGATCGTCCCGGCCACCGCGTCCGTTGCCGAGGCGATGTTGACGACTGCGGAGAGCGTGCCCATGGAGAGTACGGCCATGGTCTTGATCCGGGACTTTCGAAGTGATCGGCGATTCATGCAGCATCCTTCCTCTGTGTTGCGAATTGCGGCCCAGAGGGCCCGGGAACACTCGGCGGACAGGCGCACCTCATACCTCGCCGCTCATCCCGGGCCGCGTCGTGACCGGCGAGCCGAGCGCGGACGATACCCATCACAGTTCGGCCGAGCGAATCTATCGGTATCACCACGAACTTGGCTGTTCACCAACGGACATGCCGTCCCATCGGAAGACATTCCAAAGCGGCCATCCGCTCACTGAATATGACCAGCCCGCGGAACTGTGAATTCCTTCCGGCAACCTCTTGCCTGAAGCCCTTTCCGCTGCGCCCTTTTGTGCTGCTGTCAACTACATTCCGCCGAGGCCGAGTTCACGTCTCAGGAATGTCCGGATCGGACAAGCGGGTCACCCTTCAAGCCGAGGGTGCGAGCGGCGAAAAGGCGACTGATGGGATCGGTGCTCGCGCCGCACGCGTCGCAGACCCCGACGAACTCCTCACGGGCGAAAGCACGTTCGTCGACCGCGTGCATTCCTGCGTCGGCGGCTGTGCGCAGGCCGTCGAGAAAACGCGAACGGGTATGGTCCCACCACCCGGTCGCGCCCCGAACCGTGTCCCGATCGGAAGTACCAGAGTAGTGGTCCGGCACCCGCGAGACGCCGCGGCGAACGCCGGCCCGGGCCTGACCGACGGCTCACTGCGCCAGTCGGCCGTGTGTACCGGTGTCATGGCGCTCTCCACACTGCCCCGGAACCGCGGACACCCCGCCTTCGGATGTGCCCGATCGGGGTGGGCCCACAACACTCGTCTCTCCCCGAGTCCGGACCCGGACGCGGGCTGGCGCCCCGGGTAAGGTGGTGCGTCACTCGGGTTGGCGGGGTTGCACGGGCGGTTCGCGCACCGGCTCGCGCGGAGTGAGTCGCGGGAGTCGGCGCTGGCCCACATGTGAGGGCTGCTGGCGCCTTGGAGCGCATGAACGGCTGGACGGTGGCCGAGGAGGCCGGCCGTAGCGGACCGGACCGGATTCAGCGGCTGCTGAACCGGATCGACTGGGGCGCGGACGGGGTGCTCGACGACATATGCGAGTACGTGGTCGAGCACCTGGCCGACCCGGGCGGCGTCCTGATCGTGGACGACACCGAGTTCCTGAAGAAGGGCGTGCGGTCGGCCGGCGTTCAGCGGCAGTACTCCGGCACCGCCGGCCGCACCGAGAACTGCCAGGTCGGGGTGTTCCTCGCCTACGCGGGCGAGCGGGGCCGGACGTTGATCGACCGGGCGCTCTACCTGCCGAAGTCCTGGACGGACGACCGCGAGCGTCGCCGAGCCCCACCGTCCCGGCGAACACGTCCCGCCACATGCTCCGCCACCCCTTTCCCCTCGTCACCCCCGCCACCGCGGTCGCCCAAGCAGAGTGCCCACGACTGACGGCATCGCACCGGCGTCCGGATCAACTACCCAAAGGCAATCGTCTGACGATCGGTCAGGATAATCGGCAAAGGGTCAGCATCAATCCGCTCAGACCCTGTCGCGCCAGCCCGAACACGAGAACCCGTCCTGCGGAAGCTGCGCGTCGGTGAAGTGGTGGCCACGGCGCCGAGGGATCTTGGTTTCTCGGCGCCGTGGGGCCTCCACCCTTGTCCGGCCGTCCTTGACCGAAGGTGTAATCGGTGGCTGTTTCCGCAGTTCAGCGCACCCGGCCGCGAGGCTTCAGCGGGGTCGCGGGCAGCTGCGGGGCGTGCAGCCGGGCACCGTCGTAGCCGTGCACCACGCCGAAGCGGGTGCCGGTCTCCCAGTCGTTTCGGGCCCGTGCGATCTCCTCACCGGATCGGCCGATGAAGTTCCACCACATGACGAGCTCCTCCTCGAAGGGCTCACCGCCGAGGAGCAGGACCGACCCGTCCGTGACGGCGCGCAGCGGGAGTTCGCGGCGGTCGGTCCCCAGGTAGAGCATCGAGCCGGGCTCCAGCCGGACGCCGTCGACCTCGGTGAGGCCGCTCATGGTGAGCACCGCGTACTCGAAGTGGGGCTCGACCGGCAGACGGACCTCGGTGCCCTCGCGGAGCGACAGGTCGGCGCCGACCAGCGGGGTGTGGATGGTGCCGGGGGAGCGGGCGCCGTCCAGTTCGCCGAGGATCACCGTCGCGTCGAGGCCGCCGCCGAGGTCGGTCACCCTGGGCAGGTCTGCGTGGTGTTCGAAGCCGGGTTCGGTGTGGCGGTGGGCGTCGGGCAGGGCGACCCAGAGCTGGGCGCCGTGCAGCAGCCGGGCGTGCTCGCGCGGCGATTCCTCGGAGTGC
>NZ_JBFBDW010000097.1:0-11839 GCF_040683455.1 Kitasatospora sp. NPDC093679 | reverse complement strand
GGAGGTGGGCGCGGCGGCCCGGGGGGGGGGGGGGGGGGGGGGGCCCGCCCCCCCCCCCCCGCCCCGGCTCCGCCCGTCCGCCCCGGTTCGCCCGCCGACGTCCCGGCGACGGTCCTCAGTCGGCGAAGCCGATCACCAGCCACATGAAGCCCACACCGAGCAGCGTGCAGAGCAGCGTGGTCCGAGAGGGGTGCGGGCTGTGCGCCTCGGGCAGGATGTCCGAGGTCGCGAGGTACAGCAGGAATCCGGCGAAGAAGCCCAGGTAGAGGCCGAGCACCTCGACCGGGATGGTGAAGAGCAGCGTGATCGCCGCCCCGGTCACCGGCGCCACCGCGTCCGCCGCCAGCAGCGTGAGCGCCCGCCTGCGGTCGTTCCCGTACATCCGGGTGATCGTGTACGTGTTGAAGCCGTCCGCGAAGTCGTGCGCCACCACCGCTATGGCCACCACCGTGCCCACCGTGGTGCCCGCCTGGAAGGCGGCCCCGATCGCGAAGCCGTCCATCAGGCTGTGCCCGACCAGGGCTCCGGCCGCGGTCAGGCCGATGCCCTGCCGGGCGTGGTCGTGGTGCCCGTGGCCGTGCGTGTGGGCGGCGTACTCGCCCTCGTGGCTGCGGTGGATCGCCACCGCGCGCTCGATGATGTGGATCGTCAGGAAGCCGGCCGCGAACATCAGCAGGGCCTGCGGCACACCGTGGATCTCGTCCGGCGCGGCACGGACCGCCTCCGGCAGGAGGTCGAAGGCGACCACACCGAGCATCAGCCCGGCGGCGAAACCGAGCACCAGGTGCCGGCGGTCACCGGTGCGCTGGGCGACCCAGCCGCCGACCAGCGTCATCAGGAAGGCTGCGGCGGCGACCAGGACGGCGGTCACCGGTCGGCCTCCGCCGCTCGCTGCGCCGGGAAGGACGGACGGCGGGGCGCCGGTGCGCACACGGAACCGGGGATGCACCAGGAATCCGGGGCGGGCACCGTCCAGGGCGGGCGCACGGCTACGGGGGCGGGCACGGTCGGCGGTCTCAGCCGTCGGTGGCGGCGAGGTAGGCCGCGGCGAGTTGGGGCGAGCCCTCGACCGCCCAGCTGTGGCCGATCGCCGTGACGTCGAGTTCGCGCCCGCCGGGCAGGACCACCAGCGGGCGGTCGTGCTCGTCGAGCCGCCAGACCGTGCCGGGCACGCGCCGGCGCAGCACCGTGCCGAGATACAGGCCGGCGTCGTTGCCAAGCCACTCCGAGACCTCCGGATCGTCGCGCCAGCGCGGGAGCAGTTGGTCGAGCTGGGTCAGCGACGTCACTCCGTCGTCGAGCCGCACGCCCGAGTCGTCGGCGAGCTCGCGCAGCAGCCCGCACTCGGCGAGCAGGTCGGCCATCGTCGGCTCGTCCGGCTGCGGCGGGATGCCGCCCGGGTGGTGGACGTGCCGGGCACGCCACCTGTCCAGGAACCCGATTCCCATCCCTCCAGACTGACAGGGCCGCGGTGTCGGTGCAGCGGGCCGGGGCCGCGCCCGGCGCGGCGGGGCGGCCCCGGCCGCTCAGCCCGCTGCCAGGGGCAGGCCGAGGTGCGTGCGGGACAGCTCCCGCACGCCCTCGCCGTCGATCAGGTGGATGCGCCGGTAGCCCTCCTCCGCGGCGAGGTCGAGCGCCGCCTCGCCGAACCTGCCGGTGGTCAGGCGCAGCCCGCGCTCGGCGCCCTCCTCGCGGACCGCCTCGGCGAGGGTGCGCACCTCGTCCTCGGTCACCGGATCGGTGTTCCGGGACGCCCAGACCACCCAGCGGCCGGGCAGCGCGCTGTCCGCGGTGCCCTCGGCGGTGGCGACCAGCCCGATCGGCCCGCGCAGCCGCACGCTCCAGGAGCCCAGCCCGCCCCGGGTGAGCAACTCGCGCACCAGCTGGGCGAACTCGTTGGGCGACAGCTCGGCCGGGGCGGGCACCGTCGCACCGGCGGTGCCGTTCGGCACCACCGGCACGGGCCCGTACGGGTCGGGCGTGACCACGGCGGACAGCTCGCGCAGCCGCAACAGCGCCTCGTCGTGCTCCGCGTCGGCGTACACGCCCGGGGCCGGCTCGTCGTCGTCCACGACCGGGCTCCGGGCGCCTGCCGGGCCTGCCGGGTCCGCCAGGCCTGCCGGGTCGGCCACCAGGCGGGTACGGGCGAGCGCGTCGCGGTCGGCGTCCACGCTGAGCAGGCAGACCGGGTCGGCACCGGGCCGGCGCAGCCAGCCGTTCAGCACCACGCCGGCGAGGATCCCCTCGGTGTCCACGGCGTCGGCGGCCTGCAGCGCGCGCAGCGCCAGCCGGGCGGCCAGGCGGAGGTAGTCGGAAGACCGCTCGGCCGGAGCCCGCGGCACGGCTTCGGGCGTGCCGTCCTCGGCGAGCCGGTAGCCGGAGAGCGAGGGCACAACGTCGAGCGGCGGCAGGTCGAGGTCGAGGACGGCCGTCCGGGTCAGCGGGCGGAACAGGGCCCGGCAGGGGGACGGGATGTCGCGGGTGGCGACCTCGGCGGCGGCGAGGGCGCGCTCCAGCAGGGACTCCACCGCGGCCGGTTCGGACAGCCGGTACGCCCGTCGGCACTCCTCCAGGCTCTCGTTGTACTCGCGCACCGCCCGGGCCTTCGCCTGCTCGGTCTCCTCGTGGGCGGCCCGTGCGGCCCGGGACTCGGCCGCGGCGCCCTCGGCCTGACGGGCCCGCCACTCGCGCAGGTCGCGCTGGTGGCGCAGCCGGGCCTGGGCGAGTTCGCGCTGGTAGCCGGAGTCGAGCAGCCGGCGGGAGGCCGGTTCGTCGGGGGCGGCGGCCGGCGGCTGCGGCGGGGCGTAGTCGGCCCAGCGCGGCTCGGCCTCGACCGGCGGCAGGTCGGCGTCGGCCGGGAAGGGCCGCGGTTCGTAGCTGCGCAGCTGGCTCTCGAAGTCCATCGCGGAGACGGGGAGCGCCGCGCGGCGGAGCAGGTCCGCGAGGTGTTCGTGCTCGGCCTGCACGGTGAGGGTCCGATGGTGTGTCAGGGCGGCCGCGCGGGCGTGCACGGCGACGGTGTCCTCCTCCGACGGGCCGTCGGGGGCCTCCGCCCCAAGGTCGCGGAAGAGCGTGGCGAGGAACCCGGCCTGCAGCGGCTCGGCCGCCTCCGGGAATGTCTGGGCCGCGGCGGACGCCCGGGCCGAGGATGCCTGGGCCGAGGAGGTCCGGGTCGATGGTGTCCGGGCCGAGGAGGCGGCCGACGGGGTACCGTCCGGGCGGCTGTCGGGTGAATGCTGCATCAGCGGTCGATCCCCCACTACGTCACTGAGCCTCTACGTCACTGAACCACTGCGTCACTGCATCACTGGTCGTCCGGCGAGATCGCGGAGGCCCGGACCAGCCCGCGCGCGCTCGCAGGGGCCGCTCGGCCGCGGTCCCTGCGAGCATTCTCCACCGTTCGGATGCGATGGTCAGCCAACAACCGGAGTTGGCCACCGCAGTGCACCGACCGAGCCACCCCTGGGGTGCCCGTCGGCCACCGTGGTGCCGCCGTCGGGTCTCGGTTCGGTTCGGTCGGTGTCGGCGCTGTGCCCTCGGCTCCCTCCGGCGGTGGGTCAGTTGGTGCGGGTGTCAGTTGGTGCGGGTGTTGGTGAGGTGCTGTCCGATGTACCCGACGTAGATGCGGCCGCTGCCGGAGCAGTCGTCGAGGTAGTGCAGTCGGGGGGCGGTCGAACCGCCGCCGATCCGCAGGTGTGCTCCCATGAAGGCGCGTCGGGACGCGTCCACGCAGGGCGGCACCGGCAGCATCCGTTCGCGCTTCCACTTGGCGTGGCTCTCGACCGTGCGGGACTCCCAGCGGACGGCCTTGCGCGGCGGGAAGTGGTGGCAGCCGGGCGGGGTGTGCTCGCACCACGCCTTGAAGTCACCGCCGGCCTCACCTCGGACGGCTGCCGCCGCGTACTCCTGCAGGGCCGTCAACCCGTCCCAGGCGAGGCGCGCCCAGCCGGAGCCGTCGGGCTGCCCGTCCAGTGCGACGGTCTCCTTCTCGTCCCCGGTGAACTGCAGCAGCGGGAACTCGGCGAACCGGCAGACCAGCTCACCGAAGCTCTCGGGCACCAGTTCCTTGTCCGCGGCCGTGTCCCTGGCCAGGCGGGCGAACGCCGCCTCGGCGGGAGCGCGCAGCGCGGCCGCCGAGGGCAGTCCGGCCTCCGCCGGGACCGCGACGGGTGCCACCGGAGCCACGCAGAGCCTGCTGCCGGAGCGGGCCAGGCGCGGAGCGCTGCGACGGCGGCGCTCGTCGGCCCGGGGCCGCGGCACCTCGGAGGCCGTCCCGGAACGCACGGGCTGCCGGTGCTCCGGCGGCACGATCAGCGGGGGGACGGCGGCCAGGGCCGGCGGCACGGGGATCTCGGCGGCGATCTGCCGGGGCTCGCGGGCCAGCAACCCGGCCGCCCGGCGGGTGTCCTCCGACATCCGGCGGGTGGCGAGAACCTGGTGCCGTCCGGCGTCCGCGCGGGAGGCCGGGTCGACCTCGGGGAGGTACGTGCGCACCGCGCCCCCGTAGACCTTGTGGAACTCGAAGGCGACGTTGAACAGCGGCAGGGCGGCGTGGTCGAGGACGTGCAGCGAGGCCAGGCCCGTGAGCTGGTGCAGCACCGGCTGCACCTGGTCGGCCAGCCACTCCTCCAGCGGGGTGGACGGGGGCACGCTCGCGACGACGGCGGCCAGGCGCCGCTCCGGGTCGCAGAGCTGGTCGATCAGGTCGTCGACCTCGGCGGGGGTGACGACCCGCGGCTGGGCCGTCAGCGGTGCGGGGCCGTCGTGGGCGTCGAGCAGGGGCAGCAGGATCCGTGCGACCTCGGGCACCGGCACCCGGCCGGGGCTGCGGACCGGCGGACCGGAGGTGAGGTGCTCAGCCTCCAGCCGGAGCACGAGGGGCTCCTCGCCGCCGGCGGTCGTCGGGGCGCCAGCGGGAGCATCTGTGGGAGCGGCTGTGGCGATGGTGACGGTCAGCAGGTGGGTGCGGTGAGCGCCGTCCGGGGTGCGCAGCCGGCGTCGGGCGTAGCGGCCGGTGGGGCCCACCGGAGGGGTGTCACCGGAAGCACGGCCCTGGCCGGGGCCGTGGTCAGGGCCGGGGACGGTGTCGCGGTCGGGGGTGGTGGTGTCGGAAGCAGTGGCAGGTGTGGGCGTGGCCGGTGCCTCGGCGGACACCGGCAGTGGCCCGGTGTCGCGGTCCAGGAGCACGCGCTCGCCGAGTCTGAGCCGTTCCGTCCTCGGGGACCGGTCGGCCGGCGGGGGCTCGTCGTGGCCCTCCTGCTTGAGCCAGACGGCGAGTGCCTCGTCCACCAGGGCGAGGACGTCGTCGAAGGGCAGCGCGGTGGTGAGGGTCGTCCGGTAGGGAATGGCGCGTCCGGACTGGTCGGCCTGCCTGGGCAGGCCCGGTGGTTCGGCTGGGCGGCCGGAGGTCGGGGCGTGGTCTGACGTCATGCTCGGTACCTCCCGTGGTGCAGGGGTCGGGTCTGCGGTCCTCCATCGATGGGCTGGATGTCCGGCATCGGCCGGCGGGTGCCGGCGCGACGTCCTTGTGCTGGAAACGGAGACGCCCGGAGCGGAAGTTCCGACTCCGGGCATGGTTAATTCGTTCGAGTGTCACTCAATCGGCAGTTCGCGGTGGCTCCACCCCGCCGGCGCCGCACTGGAGGAGCCGCCGGTGGCCTCGGCGAGCCAGGCGTGAAAGTCCGTCACCCCGGCCTCCGGCACCCCCACTTCGATCCGCACCCCGGCGGCCTCGTAGGCCAGGTCGCGCACCTCGTACCCCGCCGCACGCAGGTCGTTCTCCAGCCGTCCGGCCTTGGTGTGGTCGGCCGGAACGGTGAACAGGGCCACCGGACGGCGCTCCAGCAGGCCGATCGCGTCGACGGCCTCGGAGACCGCGCTGCCGTACGCCCGCACCAGTCCGCCCGCGCCGAGCTTGATCCCGCCGAAGTAGCGGGTCACCACCGCCGCCGTGTCGGTCAGGCCGCGCCGCCGGAGCACCTCCAGCATCGGCACACCGGCCGTTCCGCTCGGCTCGCCGTCGTCGTTGGAGCGCTCGCGCCGCTGGTCCTCGCCGACCACGAAGGCGGTGCAGTTGTGCCGGGCGTCCCAGTACTGCTTGCGGATCGCGGCGATGAAGGCCTGCGCCTCGTCCTCGTCGGCGACCCGGGCGAGGTGGCAGATGAAGCGGGACTTCTTGATCTCGATCTCGTGGCTGCCGGCGCCCCGGACGGTCAGGTACGGCTTCGGGCTGGGCTCCGACATGGCGGGACGGGTCTCCGGGCAGGTGGGTGGTGGCGGGCGGCAGGCGACGGCGCTGCCGCGGCGGCGCACCGGTCGTCCCGCACGGGTGTCCCGCCAGCCTAACGCTCCGGGTCCTGCGCCGGTTCGGTGCCGGACCCGCCGCAGGATCGCCGCCTCCCCGCCTGGGCTGCCGGACGCCGGCGGTCAGCGCCCGGCGAGTGCGTCCAGCGCGGCGCGGTCGAGGCCGGTGAGCCGGGCGACCTCCGCCGGGTCGACGGCCCCGCAGTCCAGGCCGCGGAGCAGGTAGCCGCTGAGCGCGCGGGCGGTGGCCGGCTCGTCCATCACGTCGCCGCCGGCCTTGGCCACGTAGGCGGCGAGCCGGGCCGCGGCCGCCTCCAGGCCCTCGCGGTAGAAGGCGTAGACCGCGGCGTAGCGGGTCGGCAGGTGCGCCGGGTGCATGTCCCAACCCTGGTAGTAGGCGCGGGCCAGCGAACGGCGGACGAGGCCGTGGTGCAGCCGCCAGGCCGCGTGGACCTGCTCGGTGGAGCCGGTCGGGACCACGTTGGTGGAGCCGTCGGACAGCCGCACGCCGGTGCCGGCCGCGGCGACCTGCATCACCGCCTTGGCGTGGTCGGCCACCGGGTGGTCCATGCTCTGGTACGCCGCGCTGACCCCGCAGGCGGCGCTGTAGTCGAAGGTGCCGTAGTGCAGGCCGGTCGCCCGGCCCTCGGCGGCGTCGATCATGCGGGCCACCGTGGCGCGGCCGTCCGCGCCGAGGATCGCCTGCGTGGTCTCGATCTGGATCTCGAACCCGATCCGGCCTGCGGGCAGCCCCGCCCGCCGCTCGAAGTCCTCCAGCAGCCGGACCAGCGCCGTGACCTGCTCGGCGTAGGTCACCTTCGGCAGGGTCAGCACCAGCCCGTCGGGCAGGCCGCCCCCGGCCAGCAGCGTGGCGAGGAACAGCTCCAGGGTGCGGATGCCGCGGTCGCGGACGGCCGCCTCCATGCACTTGATCCGGATGCCGATGTACGGCGGGGCCGTCCCGCCGGCCACCGCCTCGGACACCAGACGGGCGGCCCGTACCGCGGCCGCGTCCTCCTCGGCATCCGGCCGGGGGCCGTAGCCGTCCTCGAAGTCGATCCGCAGGTCCTCGACGGGCTCCCGCTCCAGCTTGGCCCGGACGCGGGCGTGCACGTCGGCGAGCAGGGCGTCCGCGGGGACTCCGAGCGCCTGCGCGAGCTGCTCCGGCGTCGCGGCGTGCGCGTCGAACGCCTCCAGCGCCCGGCGTCCCCAGTCGTCCACCGTGTCGGCGCCGAAGGCGTCGGCCGGGACGTACACGGTGTGCACGGGCTGCCGGCTGCCGGAGTCCCCCGGGTAGCGGCGGGCCAGCTCGGCGTCGATCGGGGCCAGCAGGGCGGCCACGGCCGTCCGGGCCGCGTCGGAGAACGAGGCTCCACCTGCGGGAACGGTGCCGTCCAGCTCGACCTGCGCCATCAGAACTCCTCCACGACGCGCCGGCCGCACACCGCACCAGCGCTTCAACAAATTGTTGAGGCGACGGTAGTGTCCGCCGCGCCGGGGCGTCAATGGCGCACCCCCCGGTCGGAGTCGGCCGGGGGGTGCGTGGGGTTGTGGTGATGCACGGTTGCGCCGGTGACCCGGCGTGTGCCCGCAGCCGGTGGCGGCTACTCGCGGCCGGAGCTGACGTAGCGGTTCTGCAGCTGGGCCCAGATGCGGTTCACGTCCGCGGGGTTCACCGAACCGTCCGGGCGCGAGCCGGTGACCCCGTACTCGGAGGTCAGGAACTCGGCGAGGCTCTGCGGATCGGGCTGCTGCTCGTAGGTGTCGATGTACGAGATCAGCGCGTCGAAGCAGACGTCCGGGTCGAGCGGGTCGGCACCGGAGCGGCGGCCGCCCGGCCCTCCGGCGGACTCGACGCCCTCGGCATCGAAGTCCAGCCCCGCCAGCTCGGCGCGGTCGGCCTCGGCCTGGTCGAAGGGCAGCGGCTCCGCCGCGGCCCCGTCCCGCGCGAAGCGGCGCACGTCCTGCTGGAACTGCTCGGACTCGGCGTGGACGGTCTGCTCCAGGCGGATCGGACGACCGAGCCGACCGGGAGACACCTGCCCGGGGACGGGACGGGCCGTGCCCTGCTGCGGCCCGGCCTGGGGACGGCCCACGGCACCCGGCACCGGACGGCCCGGACGCTCGCCCTGGGCCGGACCGCCGAGGACCTGCGGGCCGGACGGCGGCAGGTCGCCCATCGGGCCGGCCTGGGCTCCGACGGGCCGCGGCTCCGCCGCCCGCGGCGGCTTGAACCACGGGGACATCCGGGCGCCCGGCGCCTCGGCGTCGTCGGACGGCTGCGAGTAGCTGCGGACCGCCCGGGCCATCCAGACGTTGGCCTGGGCGGCCTCCGGCTCGGAGACCGGCGTGCCGTCGTGCTCCGGCTCCTGGGCGTCCCGCAGCCGGACCGCGGCCAGCTTGGCCAGCGTCGGCACCGCCACGGCGGCCGACACCGCAGCCGGACCGGCGGGCGGGGCCTCGCCCTTCGTCACCTCCAGCGGACCGTCGATCCGGTCGAGGATGCCCGGGTCGAGCGGCACGCCGTACTTCGCCAGCTTGAGCGGCAGGAGCGCCTGGAAGGGAGCGGACCGGCGCCAACCGCGGCCGTACCGGAACCTCAACTGCGCGCGGTACACCAACCGGTTCTGCTCCAGCCGGACCGTCTCGTCGTAGGAGCGGAGCTCCCACAGCTTCATGCGGCGCCAGAGGCGGAAGGTCGGCACCGGCGAGAGGACCCAGCGCATCAGGCGCACCGACTCCATGTGGCGGTCGGCGGTGATCGCCGCGATCCTGCCCACCGCGTGCCGGGAAGCCTCGACGACCACGACGAACAGCACCGGGATGACCGCGTGCATCGCCATGCCGAGGGCGTCGCCCCAGGAGGCCGCCGCGTTGAACGCGATCGTCGCGGCGGTGAGCAGCCAGGCCGTCTGCCGCAGCAGCGGGAAGGGTATGCGCAGCCAGGTCAGGACCAGGTCCAGCGCGAGCAGCACGACGATGCCGGCGTCGACGCCGATCGGGAAGGCGTAGGAGAAGGCACCGAAGCCCTTCTCCATCGCGAGTTCGCGCACCGCGTTGTACGAGCCGGCGAAACCGATGCCGGAGATCAGGCAGGCACCGGCGGCGACCACGCCGAGTAGTGCCCGATGAGCGCGAGTGAGGGACGGGCGTGCCATGTAGTAGATCAACCCCTGGGGACCGGCTGCTGCCGTAAGCGACCGTTACTGCCGAATCCACCCTCGGCCGGACACGGGGTCTCCGTGCTGTGGACCGTCTCGGCCCACCGGATACTACTCGTACACGCGTTTCATCACGCCTCCCGCCCGGACGCCGGTGTCCGCTGTGGGGTGCCGTTGAGGTGCGCCAACACCGCCAGGACACGGCGGTTGGCATCCTCGGCCGGTGCCAGCTCCAACTTCGTGAAGATATTGGCAATGTGTTTCGCCACCGCACCGTCACTGACGGTGAGTCGGGCGGCGATGGCGGAATTGGAACAGCCCTCCGCCATCAATTCCAGCACCTCCCGCTCCCGGGGTGTCAGCCGCTGGAGCGGGCCCGAACCGGCCCGGCTCTCCATCAGTTTGGCGATCACGTCCGGGTCCATCGCCGTACCGCCGGCCGCCACCCGGCGGACGGCGTCGACGAACTGCTCGGCGTTGAACACCCGGTCCTTCAGCAGGTACCCCACGCCGCCGGAGCCGTCGGCCAACAGCTCCCGCGCGTAGAGCTGTTGGACGTGCTGCGACAGGACGAGGACCGGCAGGCCGGGGACCTGCCGCCGGGCCGCGAGCGCCGCCTGCAGCCCCTCGTCGGTCAGTGTGGGCGGAAGCCGGACGTCCACCACTGCGACGTCGGGCTTCTCGTTGAGCAGTGCCTCCAAGAGCTCGGGACCGGTCTCGACCGCCGCCGCGATGGTGAAGCCGTGCACCTCCAGGAGCTTGATCAGCCCTTGTCGGAGGAGGTAGAGATCCTCGGCGAGGACAACGCGCACGGCAACTCCATGGTGATGGTCGTCGGCCCGCCCGGCGGGCTGCTCAGCGAGAGCGTGCCATCGAAGGTACCCAACCTCCGCTCGATGCCGCGCAGCCCACTCCCCCGGCCGGGCTGAGCGCCCCCGCAGCCGTCGTCGGTGACCGTGACCCGGAGCAGTCCGGCCCGGTGGAGGATGTCCACCCAGACCCGTCGTGCCCCCGAGTGCTTGGCGGCATTGGCGAGCAGTTCGCTGATGCAGAAGTAGACGGCGGCCTCCACCGGCGGCTCGGGCCGCTCCGGCAGGCAGACGGTGACCTCGGTGGGCAGCGGGCTGTCCAGGGCCAGCGACCGCACCGCATCACCCAGCCCGCGCTCGGCCAGGACCGGCGGGTGTATGCCCCGCACGAGGTCGCGCAGCTCCTGGAGCGCCTTGGCGGAGGACTGCCTGGCCTCGGAGAGCAACTCGCGGGCCGCGGCCTGGTCGGTCTCCATCAGGTGCTCGATCGTGCCGAGCGTCATGCCGATCGCCACCAGCCTCGCCTGGGCGCCGTCGTGCAGGTCCCGCTCGATCCGCCGCAGCTCCGCCGCCTGGTTGCCCAGGGCATCGGCACGGGTCAACGTCAGCTCCTCGACCCGGCGCTTCAGCTGGGTGTTGCTGGCCCACCGACCCGGCTCCAGCACCCGTGCGGCCACGTCGAGGTGGGCACGCAGTGCGTACGGCGTGACCAGGAGGCCCACCACCGACACCAGCACGCCGAGCAGGAGCGACATGACGGACTTCAGCGGGTGGCTGCTGCCCAGCCCACCGTCGACGGCGGAGACGAGTGCGAAGACCGCCCCACCACCGAGCATCAGCACCGGCGGCACCAGGAAGAACGTCGCGGACCAGGGGTTGAGGAGCCACCAGATCGCGTCCCGCCTGGTCGTGGCGTCCCGCACGCTCCAGTGCACGAAACGGGCCACCCGGGCCACACCGTGCCGGCGGTGGTAGGAGAAGCCCGTCCACCAGTGGCCGCGCTCGTCACGCTCCAGCGGCGGCACGGGCGAGTACTCCGCCCGGACGGTGATCCCGCACCAGCGCCGGATCTGCGCCCTCGTCCAGCCCGCGCTGTGGCGGGAGCACTGGTAGACCGCCAGCAGACCGGTGGTCATCACCGTCACGAACACGCAGAACGGGAAGAACTCGAAGGTCTCGAAGATCCGGGCCGTCACACCGCCGGTGACGACCACGACCATGAACGGCAACAGGACGCTCAGGCTCGCGCCGCCGGCAGCGATCGCGGACCGGCCCACCGCCCGGACGCTCGCCCGGAGCCGCCCCGACGCTCCCCGCCCGACCACCTTCATCCCTTCGAGGGAAGTTGTGACTGCCACGGTGCTGCTCCCGACATCGACGTCCGACTGGCCACGGCATCAGTTTCCTGGCTGGGGCCATCGCAGCACATTGGCTGTGACACCCGTCTTTGGGGTGGACCTAGCACCACCCCCCGGCCGTGCCGAACCCGGAAATGCGAGAAGCCCCGCCCGGGGTCCCCGGGCGGGGCTTCTCAGAAGAATTGTTCGGCGGCGTCCTACTCTCCCA
>NZ_JBFBDW010000096.1:0-12246 GCF_040683455.1 Kitasatospora sp. NPDC093679 | reverse complement strand
CGGGGTTCGAGTCCCTGGCGGCGCACAGACGGTCGAAGGCCCCTCGCGGAAGCGGGGGGCCTTCGACGTTCCCGGGGCCGCTCCAGGGGTGCGGGCCCCCGGTCGGCTGCCCGACCGCCCCGTGAAGACGGATCCCTAGGCGCCGGGGGCCACCAGGGTGCGGTGGAGGTCTTCGGTGGCGGCGCCGGGGCCGAGGGTGCGGGCGGCGAGCCAGGCGGCCGCTCCGGCGGTGCTGCCCGCGGTGCGGACCTCCGCGGCGGGCCAGCGTGCCGCCACGCCCGCCCGGACGGCGTCCGCCAAGGGGGTGTCCGGGCCGAGCACCCCGCCGGCCAGCACCACCGGCCGGGCCGATCCGGCCGGGCGGACGGTCCCCAGGGTGGCCAGCAGATGGCCGGCGGCCTCGTCGACCAACCGCTGCGCCTCGTCCTCGCCGGCGGCGGCCGCGTCCAGCACCAGCGGGGCGAGCCGGGCCAGCCGGACGGGCGGCTCCGCGTACACCGCGCCGAGCAGGGCGGCCCGCAGGCCGTCCCCGGCGGAGCGGTCGGCGAGTTCCTCGGCGGCGGCCGCCGCGGTGCCGGTGAGCGGCCGGCCGGCGTCGACGGCGGCGAGCGCGAGGCGGACGGCCTCCCGGCCGAGCCACTGGCCGGAGCCGAGGTCGCCGAGCAGCCAGCCGTGGCCGTCGGCGAGCCGGACGGGCGTGTGGTCGCGCACCTCGGCGGCGACCGCGCCGGTGCCGCCGATCAGTACGGTGCCGTCCGGGCTGCCGGTGCCGGCGGTGTAGGCGAGCGCGAGGTCGCTGGTGGTGCGGGGGGTGACGGAGAGTCCGATCTCGGGCCAGAGCCCGTCGAGTCCTGGTTCGGCGACCAGGGCACCGGCCAGGCCGACCACCCCGGCCGCGACCTCGGAGGGGTCCAGGCCTGCGAGTGCGGCCCGCACGGTGGCGCCGACCGCCCGGGCGGCGGCGGCCCGGCCGTGCGCGACCGGGTTGGCGCCCTCGCCGCGGGCCCGGCCGAGGACCCGGCCGTGCAGGTCGGCGACGACCGCCCGGCTGCCGGTGCCGCCGGCGTCGAGGCCGAGGACGAGCGGGCCGGTCATGGGCTCTCCTGCTGGTGGTCGGGCTGCCCCCCATGATCGGCCGCCGCCGCGGGGGCGTCAACGACACCGGCCCCGGGCGGGAGGTCCGCCCGGGGCCCGGTGGGTGCGGGTCAGCCGAAGTAGGCGTCGAAGTTCTTGGAGAACTCCTGCCCGCCGAAGCGGTCCCAGTTGATCGACCAGGTCATCAGACCGCGCAGGTTCGGCTGCGCCCCGCTGCGCGGGACGTAGCTGCCGCAGTTGACCGTCTTGGTGAGGCAGTCCAGCGCCTTGTTCACCTCGGCCGGGGCGACGTAGCCGTTGCCGGCGTTGGTGGTGGCGGGCATGCCGATGGCGACCTGCGAGGCGGCCAGCGGCGGGAACACGTTCGCCGTGTTGCCGGCCACCGGGAAGCCCTTGAGCAGCATGTCGGTCATCGCGACGTGGAAGTCCGCGCCGCCCATGGAGTGGTACTGGTTGTCCAGGCCCATGATGGAGCCGGAGTTGTAGTCCTGGACGTGCAGCAGGGTCAGGTCGTTGCGCATCGCGTGGATGACCGGCAGGTAGGCGCCGGCCCGCGGGTCCTGGCCGCCCCAGGGGCCGGAGCCGTAGTACTGGTAGCCGAGTTGGACGAAGAAGGTCTCCGGGGCCATGGTCAGCACGAAGCCGGAGCCGTACTTGGCCTTGAGCGTCTTCAGCGCCGAGATCAGGTTGACCACCACCGGGGTGGTGGGGTTCTTGAAGTCGGTGTCGCCGGTGTTGAGGGAGAGCGAGTGGCCCTCGAAGTCGATGTCGAGGCCGTCCAGCCCCCACTTGTCGATGATCGCGGAGACCGAGGAGACGAAGGCGTCGCGGGCGGCGGTGGTGGTGAGCTGGACCTGGCCGTTCTGGCCGCCGATCGAGATCAGCACCTTCTTGCCCTGGGCGCGCTTGGCGGCGATGGCCGCCTTGAAGTCGGCGTCGGACTCGACGGTCGGGCACTCGGTGGCCGGGCAGCGGTTGAAGCGGATGTCGCCGGAGGTCACCGAGGTGGGCTCGCCGAAGGACAGGTTGATGACGTCCCAGGAGGCCGGGACGTCCGCCATCCGGGTGTAGCCGGCGCCGTTGGCGAAGCTCGCGTGCAGGTAGCCGACCAGCGCGTGCGCGGGCAGCCCGCCGCCGGGCGGCTGGGTGGTCGGCGGCTGCGAGGTCGGGGGCTGGGACGTGGGCGGCTGGGACGTCGGGGGCTGCGAAGTGGGCGGCTGCGAGGTGGGCGGCTGGGACGTGGGCGGCTGCGAGGGCGCGCCCGGGCCGTCCAGCGAGATGTCGTCGGCCCAGTAGGTGCCCTGGCCGTACCAGCCGTGGGT
Source organism: Kitasatospora sp. NPDC093679 (assembly GCF_040683455.1). Lineage (NCBI taxonomy): Bacteria > Bacillati > Actinomycetota > Actinomycetes > Kitasatosporales > Streptomycetaceae > Kitasatospora > Kitasatospora sp. NPDC093679. The sequence continues at coordinate 9,829 of NZ_JBFBDW010000096.1, read as the reverse complement.
GAAGACGGTGGCGCTGGTCTGGCTCGCGCCGGTGGTGAAGCTGACGGTCAGCTTCTGGTAGGCGCCGCCGGTGCTCGGCGTCCAGGTGGAGGCTCCGCCGTCGACGCCGAGGTACACGTAGGAGCCCTTGACCCAGGCGGAGAGCGTGTACGCGGTGTTGGGGGCGACCGCGACGGTCTGCGTGCACTGGGCGTTGTCGCTCGCCGAGGCGGCCCCGGCGAGGGCGTAACTGCCGGTGTGGGACTGGCCGGTGACGACGCTGCCGGTGCCGCCGGTGCAGCTGAACGGGGCCGGCGAACCGCTCTCGAAGCCGCCGTTGGCCAGGAACTCGCCGGCGCTGGCGGAGTTGGCGAGGCCGACGGTCAGCGCGACGGCACCGGCCGCGGCGACCGTCCAGGCGGTGGCCGCGGCGAGCACGCGGCGGCCGGGCGGTGCGGCGTGGGAGGGTCTCGGGGTAGCGCGCATGTGGGGGATGCTCCTGCCGTGGGACAGCCGTGAGACATGGGGGGTGTCCGGGCGCGGTGGGGGCCGGCCGGGCGTGCGGCGGCCGCGGCAGGGGACGCCGCATTGGACTGGACCACACTTGGACTAGACCACTGAAGCGGAATTCCCGCGGCCCTGTCAATGGAGTCGGCGCACCGTCAGGGCCCGCCGTCGCAGGCCGAGTAGGGCCGCGGGTTGCGCGGCCCCCGAGGCCGCCGAACCATGGAGAAGTGTCCGGATATCTCAGGTACCCCCACATTCGCGGTGATCTGCTCGCCTTCACCGCGGAGGACGACGTGTGGGTGGCGCCGCTGCACCCGGACGGCACCGTCGGACGCGCCTGGCGGGTGAGCTGCGATCGCGTCCGGGTCAGCAACCCGCGGCTCTCCCCCGACGGCCGCACCGCCGCCTGGACCAGCTGGCAGGCGCTGACCCCCGAGGTGTGGACGGCCCCGGTGGACGGCGGCGAGGCCGTCCGACTCACCTTCTGGGGCAGCCACGACACCCGGGTCCGCGGCTGGCTCCCCAACGGCCAGGTCCTCGCCGTGACCTCGTACCACGAGCCGTTCGCCCACTACACCTGGGCGTACGCGCTGCCGCCGGACGGCGCGCCCGGCCGCCGGATGCCCTGGGGGCCGGTCAACGACGCCCAGGTCGGGCTGGAGCACACCGTGCTGCTGACCTCGGCCGCCCCGCACGGCCCGGCCTCCTGGAAGCGCTACCGCGGCGGCGCCACCGGCCGGCTCTGGCTCGACCACGGCGAGCTGCTGCCCGGCCACACCGGGCACCTCGCCTCACCGATGCCGGTCGGCGAGCCGGACGACCCGCGGATCGCCTTCCTCTCCGACCACGAGGGCGTCGGCAACCTGTACTCCTGCCGCACCGACGGCTCCGACCTGCGCCGGCACACCGACCACGCCTCCTACTACGCCCGCGAGGCGGCCTCCGACGGCACCCGGATCGTCTACCAGCACGCCGGCGACCTCTGGCTGCTGGACGGCCTGGACTCCCCCGCCCCGCGCCGCCTGGAGGTGCCGCTCGGCGGCTCCCGGGCCGGCCGGCGCCCCTACCAGGTGTCGGCGGCGCTGAACGTGAAGGACCTGGTCTGCGACCCGACCGGGCGGGCCGGGGTGGTCAACGTCCGCGGCAGCCTGTACTGGCTCACCCACCGCGAGGGCCCGGCCCGGGTGCTCGCCGACACCCCGGGGGTGCGCTCCCGGCTGCCGGTGCTGCCGGCGTTCGGCGGCCACGTCGCCTGGGTCACCGACGCGGAGGGCGAGGACGCCGTGGAGATCGCCGCGCTGCCCTCGCGCGGCAGCGACGGCGGCCCGTCCCGCCGGATCGCCGCGGGCCGGATCGGGCACGTCCAGGAGCTGTCCGCCGCCCCCGACGGGCGCCATCTGGCGGTGGCCGCCTCCGACGGGCGGCTGTTGCTGGTCGCCACCGAGGACGGCGAGGTCCGCGAGGTGGCGTCCTCGCAGTACGGGCCGGTCAGCAGCCCCGCCTTCTCCCCCGACTCGCAGTGGCTCACCTGGTCGCAGCCGGTCGCCGGACGGTCGCTGCGGGCGATCCGGCTGACCCGGGTGGACGCCGCGGAGCGGATCGTGGACGTCACCGGCGGCCGGTTCGAGGACGAGCACCCCGTCTTCACCCGGGACGGCCGCTTCCTGGTCTTCCTGTCCTGGCGCGGCTTCGACCCGGTGCACGACGTGCACACCGGCGACATGTCCTTCCCGCTCGGCTGCCGCCCGTACCTCGTCCCGCTCTCCGCGGGCACCCCGTCCCCGTTCGCCGCCCCGGTGGAGGGCCGTCCCGCGGTCGGGCTGGACCCGGACGAGGCCACCGGCGACGGCACCGTCACCGTCGACCAGGACGGCCTCACCAAGCGGCTGGTGCCCTTCCCGGTCACCGCGTCCAAGTACTCGGCGACCGCGCCCGTCCGCGGCGGGGTGCTCTGGCTGCGCTGGCCGATCTCCGGCGCCCTCGGCCAGACCTTCGCCAGCCCCACCGACACCTCCGGCAAGCCCTCGCTGGAGTACTTCGACCTCGCCCACGGCAGCCGCTCGACCGTCGCCGACCAGCTGGACGGCTTCTCGGTCTCCGGCGACGGCGGCTCCGTCCTGGTGTACTCCGCCGGCACGCTCAAGCTGCACCCGCTGCCGGTGGGCTCCCCGATCACCGTCGACCTGCGGCGGATCACCCACATCGTGCACCCCGCGGCGGAGTGGCGGCAGGCGTACCACGAGGCCGCCCGGATCGTCCGCGACCAGTTCTGGGACGAGGACATGTGCGGCCTGGACTGGCCCGAGCTGGTCGCCCAGTACGAGCCGCTGCTGGAGCGGATCGCCGGCCCCGACGACTTCGCCGACCTGCTGCGCGAGCTGCTCGGCGAACTCGGCACCTCGCACGCCTACGTCACGCCCTCGCGCCGCGGCGAGGGCCCGCAGCTGCTCCAGCAGCCGCTCGGCCTGCTCGGCGCCAACGCGCACCGCGACCCGGACGGCCGCTGGCTGGTCGACCGGATCCTGCCCGGGGAGTCCTCCGACCCGCGGGCCCGGGCACCGCTGGCCGGCTTCGGCCTCCAGGACGGCGACGAGCTGATCGCCGTCGACGGCCGCCCGCCGGACCCGGTCCGCGGCCCGGCCCCGCTGCTGGCCGGCACCGGCGGCACCACCGTCGAACTCACCCTGCGCTGCAAGGACTCCGGGCGGATCCGGCGGATCGCCGTCACCCCGCTCACCGACGAACGGCCGATCCGCTACCAGGACTGGGTCGGCAAGCGCCGCAAGCTGGTCCGCGAGTTCAGCGACGGCCGGTGCGGCTACCTGCACATCCCGGACCTCGGCGGCTCCGGCTGGGCCCAGTTCAACCGCGACCTGCGCAGCGAACTGGCCAAGCCCGCCGTGATCCTGGACGTCCGCGGCAACGCCGGCGGCAACGTCTCCGAACTGGTCCTGGAGAAGCTCAACCGCAGGGTGCTGGCCTGGGACTTCACCCGCGGACGGCACCCGGTGCGCTGGCCCAGGGACGCACCGCGCGGCCCGCTGGTCGCCCTCGCCGACCACGCCACCAGCTCGGACGGCGACGTGATCATCGCCGCGATCAAGCTGCTCGGGCTCGGCCCGGTGGTCGGTACCCGCACCTGGGGCGGCGTGGTCGGGATGACCGGCCGGCACGTGCTCGGCGACGGCACCCAGATCTCGGTGCCCAAGAACGCGTCCTGGTTCACCGAGGGCATCGGCTGGTCCGTGGAGAACCGCGGCGTCGAACCGGACGTGGAGGTGCTGCGCACCCCGCACAGCTGGGCCCGCGGGGAGCACACCGACCTGGCGGCCGCGGTGGAACTCGCCATGGAACTGCTGGCGGAGCAGCACGCGGCGGTGCCGCCGCCGGGGGACACGCCCCGGCCCGACCTGCGGCGCCCGCCGCTGCCGCCGCGTGCCTGACGGGCCGCGCGGAGCCGCACGCCGAGGGGCCCGGCCGGCGGCCGGGCCCCTCGGGTGCGGATCGGTGTTCGCGATCGGGTCCGTGGTCGGGTCGGTCAGTCCCAGGGATCGCCCTCGGCGGTCATGTCGGCCGCGGCCCGGCGGTCCTCTTCCCGCTGCTCGGCCTGGTGCTGGGCGTCCATGCGGCTCTTCTCGGCGGTGTCGCCGAAGGCGTCGGCCGCCTCGTCGTGGGCGAGTGCCGCGCGCCCGGCCGGGTCGCCCGACTCGTGCGCCTTGTGCCGGAACCTGTCGAAGATGCCCATGTCTTCCTCCTCGCGTGCAGTCCGACCCGGGCCCCCTCACTGTCACACTACGCCGCGGGGCATGCCACCGGGGGCGCCCGTACCGCGGGCGGCGGCGCGGGCGGGTGTCCCCCGTTCGGCTCAGCCGGAGACGCTGGCGGCGCCGGTCTCCAGGTGCCCGGTGAACCGCTGCGACCAGGTCGGGTCCGAGTCCACCGTCACCGTGAAGTCGTACCAGCCGTTGTTGTAGGCCACCGCGTTGAAGAAGTCCGAGGCGGCGCCGCCGGCCGGGACGGTGTACGTCCACGGACCGTCGGTGCGGTAGTTGGTGGAGGTGACGGTGAAGGTGACCGCCGCCGTGCCGGTGTTGGCGAAGGCGAACCAGAGCGCCAGCTTTCCGGTGGTCGGGGCGTTCGCGTACGAGGCGGTGACCGTGACCAGCTTGCCGGGCTTGGTGGCGTCGCCCTTGAAGCGGCGCAGGAAGCGGTTCGGGCCGACCACGCTCAGGTCGTACGGACCGCCGCCGAAGCCGGTGCCGCAATTGAAGAAGTCGCTGGTGGAGCCGCCGCCGTCGACGGTGTACTGCCAGGGGCCGCCGCTGCGGTAGGCGTTGGCGTAGGCCGCGAGGTGCGCGGCGCCGGTGGCGCCCTGGTTGGCCATCGCGATCCAGACCTTCATCACACCGCCGGAGCCGAACTCCAGGTGGTCGAGGTTGGCGTTCGGCTGGTAGGGCAGCGCGCGGGCCGGGCGGGTGCCGGGCTCCTGCTGGGGCAGCTTGTTGTCGACCGGCGCCGGGTTGGGCAGCGGGCCGCAGGCGGCCAGGCCGATGGTGGCGTCGGTGTTGGGCAGTGCGGGCAGCCCGTACACCGGGTTGGCGAAGTCGAACATGCCGGTGAGGTCGCCGCAGACCTTGCGCCGCCAGGCGCTGATGTTGGGGCAGGTGGCGGGCCTGCCGAGGGCGGCCGTCCACCTCTCCAGGAAGCGCAGCACCGAGGTGTGGTCGGAGACCTCGGAGCTGACCCAGCCGCCGCGGGTCCACGGGGATATCGCGATCAGCGGGACGCGGAAGCCGAGGCCGATGTTGGTGCCGTTGTAGAACTCGCCGGCCGTGCCGGCCGGGGCCGCCGGCGGCGGGACGTGGTCGAAGAAACCGTCGTTCTCGTCGTAGTTGAGGAAGAGGACGGTGGAGTCGAAGACGTCCGGGTCCGCGTTGAGCGCGTCCATCACCATGTGGACGAAGTGCGCGCCGTCGGCCGGGGTGGCGTACGGGTGCTCGGAGGAGGCCTGGTCGGGGACGATCCAGGACACCTGCGGCAGGGTGCCGGCCACCACGTCGGCGCGGATCGCCGCGGCGATGTCGTCGGGCGTCCTCCCGGTCCTCTTCGGCACCGAGCCCATGCCCTTGACCGCGAGCGGGCTGCCCGCCGGGGCGGAGCTGAACCGGGTGAAGTAGGCGAGGGCGTTGTCGCCGTAGTTGTCGGCGGCGTTCTGGTAGACCTTCCAGCTCACGCCGGCCGCCTCCAGCGCCTCGGCGTAGGTCTGCCAGCGCAGGCCGGACTCGTCGCCGCCGTCGTAGGCCGGGCCGCCCGCGGTGCCGGCCGGGTCGATCTGGCCGGACCAGTGGTAGGTGCGGTTGGGGCCGGTGGCGCTCAGCACCGAGCAGAAGTACGCGTCGTTGACCGTCCAGTTGTCGGCCAGCGCGTAGTGGAAGGGGATGTCGGCACGGGTCAGGTGGCCCAGCGTGCGGACGTTGCCCTTGGCGGAGACCCAGGAGTCGAGCTTGCCGCCGTTCCACGCCTTGTGCTGGTCGGACCAGGCGTGCGACAGGTCGCCGTTGCACTGGGCGAGGCGCTCCGGGTCCGCGCCGCCGGCCGGCTTGGTGGCGCTGAACTGCCACGGGTACTGGCGGCCCAGCCCGTTCGGCTGGTTGAAGACGCTGTAGCCGCCGGCGATCTGGATGGCGCTGCGGTCGGCGAATCCGCGGACGCCCTTCAGCATGCCGAAGTAGTGGTCGAAGCTGCGGTTCTCCTGCATGAGGATCACGACGTGCCGGGCGTCGGCGATCGTGCCGGTCGTGCTGAGGCCGGCCGCCGAGGCCCGGGTGGTGCCGCCCGGCGCGGTGGAGGCCACCGCGGCTCCCGCCGCGGCGCTCGCCGACAGCGCCATGAACTTCCTGCGACTCAGCTCAGCCATCGGGCCGCCGTCCCTTCGGTGATGATGTCCGGTGATGTTGTATGAACACGTTGCCGTGCCATCGGTCGCGGAGAATCGTCACGCAGAGCGGGGCGCCATGGCCATGCCCGGGAGCGAACTTTGACGGACTGTTCGCCGTCGCGTCGCCCGGCGACCGGACGGTGAACGGGGATAGCGTGGCGGGCATGCGCATCGTCATCGCCGGTGGACACGGACGGATCGCCCTGCACCTGGAGCAGCTGCTCGCCGACCGCGGGGACACCCCCGTCGGACTCGTCCGGCGCGCCGAGCACGCCGACGACCTGCGGCAGCGCGGCGCCGAACCGGTCGTCCTCGACCTGGAGGCCACGGGCCCGAAGGCGCTCGCCGCCGTCCTGGACGGCGCCGACGCCGTGGTGTTCGCGGCCGGAGCCGGGCCGGGCAGCGGCGCCGCCCGCAAGGACACCGTCGACCGCGCGGGCGCCGCCCTGCTCGCCGACGCCGCCGAACTCGCACACGTCCGCCGCTACCTGATGATCTCCTCGATCGGCGCGGACGCCGCCGCCCCGGACGGCCCCGACCCGGTCTTCGGCGCCTACCTGCGCGCCAAGGGCGCCGCCGACGACGACCTGCGGCGACGCACCGCACTGGACTGGACGGTGCTGCGGCCCGGCCCGCTCACCGACGCACCGCCCACCGGCCTCGTCCGGCTCGGCGACGCCGTCGGACGCGGCCCGGTGCCGCGGGCCGACGTCGCGGCGGTGCTGGCCGCCCTGCTCACCGAACCCGCACCGGCGGTCGGGCGGACGCTGGAGCTGATGGCGGGCGACCGGACGGTCGCCGAGGCGCTCGCCGCGCTCTGACCCGGCCGGAGCGGGCCGGCCGGTCCTTGCGGGTCAGTCCTTGACGGTGATGCCGAGGGCCCGGGCGAAGAGCGGGGCCAGCTCGAACAGCTGGCCGGTGTTCAGGACGGCGCCGGAGAGCCCGAGGTGGGCGTCGGGCAGGCCCAGCTTCGCCGCACCGCGCAGGTCCACCTTCTCCATCCGGGCGCCGGCGAACCGGACCCCGTCCAGGGTGGAGCCCGGAACCGAGACCGAGGTCAGCTTCGCCTCGCCGAGGTCGACGTCGCGCAGCAGGCAGTCCTCGAAGACGACGTCCCGCAGCACGGCGCCGCGCAGGTTGACCGCCTCCAGCTTGCATCCGCGCAGCACCACCCGGCGCAGCGCCGAGCCGTACCAGGAGATCCCGGCGAGCACCGAACCGAGGAGCGTCGCGTCCTGCCACTCGCTCTCGGCGAGGTCGGCGCCGACCAGGCGGCAGCCCTGCAGCCAGACCTCGTTGAACCGGGCGGTGCGCAGACCGGTGCCGTCCAGCTCGACCCCGGTGAAGGCGCACTCCAGGAAGCCCGCGCCGAGCGCCCGGCCCTCGTACGTGCCGCCGTCGAAGTGCACGGTGTCGTAGCGCTCGTCGCCGTACAGCCGGCCGGTGTGCGGGCTCAGCAGCTCGGCGTAGGGGAGGTCGGCGAGCTGCTCGGGAACGGCTGGCATGGCGGGGCCGATCTGTGCGGGGACGGGCGGCTGCCGTCATCGTGGCAGCCGCCACCGACAACCCTCGGCCCGGTGGCGGCGCGGCGGTCAGACGGCACGGGGGTTCAGGCGGCCCGGTGGTTCAGGCGGCGGGCGCGCAGGACGATGCCGGCGGCCACCGTGGCGGCGGCGACCAGGCCGGCCGCGAGGACGGCGTCCCGGCCGAGCGCGGTGCAGGCCAGCACGGCGACCGCGGCGGCCGGCAGCACCGCCTGTTCGGCGCCCTGCTTGAAGTGCCGGGACTGCAGCAGCCAGACGGTGAACAGGTAGAGCGCGGCCGGCACGGTCACCGCCGCCGCGGCGGCCACCGCCCCGATGTGCGCCTGGTGCACGGAGAACTCCACCGTCACCTCCAGGCCCGCCCCGATCGCGGCCGCCGAGCCGAGCACCAGGTAGTGCCCGTAGCCCCAGAGGAAGGCCTGCCGGCTGGAGCGGAGCCGGCCGTGGACGGGCTCGGCGAAGTAGATCCACCAGGCGGCGAAGCAGAGCAGCACACCGCCGGCGGCGATCGGCAGGAGGTCGCCGATCGCCTCGTGCTCGTCCAGGGCGGTCTGCACGGCGAGGGTGGCGGCGGCCACCGTCTCGCCGAGCACGATCAGGGTGAACAGGCCGTACCGCTCGGCGATATGGTGCGGGTGCCAGGTGGTCTGGGCGCTGCGCTCGGCCAGCACCGGCACCGCCAGCTCGGCCAGGATGCCGAGCGGGATGACGTACGGGTAGGCGGCGTGCGGGACGAGCAGGATCAGCCCCCAGCCGATCTGGCAGAGGGTGACGCCGAGGGCGTAGCGCAGGGCGACGGTGCGGGCCGCCCCGGTCTCGCAGGCGGCGGCGCGCAGCCACTGGGTGACCATGGCGAAGCGCATCAGCACGTAGCCGACCACCGAGAGCAGCAGGTCCTGGTCCTGGAACATCCGGGGCACGCCGGCCGCGAGCACCAGCACGCCGGTGATCTGCACCAGGGTGGTGAGCCGGTACGGGACGTCGTCGACGTCGTACGCGGAGGCGAACCAGGTGAAGTTCATCCAGGCCCACCAGATCGCGAAGAAGACGAACAGGTAGCGCGGGACGCCGGTGGCGGCGTGGCCCTCGGCGAGGGCGTGCGCGAGCTGCACCCCGGCCTGGGCGACGGCGACCACGAAGCAGAGGTCGAAGAAGAGCTCCAGCGGGGTGGCCGTGCGGTGCGGTTCGCTGCGCGAGCGCGGGGCCATCCGCCGCACCGGACGGGCGTGCTGGAGGTGGGCGGGGGTGCCGGCCGCCGCGGTCGGCGGCAGGTCCGCTTCGCTGGTCATGGTGCCGCCTTCGGGGAGTTCGGACCGGGCTCTGCCCCGCGATCCTGGCATTCCCGCAGGCCGTGCGCACGCATCCGGGGCGACGGTGCCGCCGGCCGGGCCGCCGTCAACCCCCGGCTGACGGTGGAGTGCGCGAACCGGGTGACAGGGCGACTCGGCGCGGCGTGTGCCTGCTGAGGTGTCCCGTCCTCTTCCGGTTCGCCCGCTAGATTCCCTGGCGACTGGAACGACGACATGGGCGGTCTGCGGGCAACGCGGAAGGTCAAGGCGGAGGTCGGTACACGGGGGCGGTCTCTCCGCACGGCCCCGGGCGCCGCGGCCGCCTCGCGATCACCGCGCTGCCTGCCGGCGCGCGGTCGCCGCCGTACGCGCTCCGCCGGTTCGCCGCCGGGGCGGCCGGGGCGGCCGGATGCGACACCCGGTGACCGGACCGTCACGATTTCCGTTCCGCCCGCCGCGGCGTGTAGTGTTCCGCAGGTCAGCAGGCGCCGCTAGCTCAGTTGGTTAGAGCAGCTGACTCTTAATCAGCGGGTCCGGGGTTCGAGTCCCTGGCGGCGCACAGACGGTCGAAG
>NZ_JBFBDW010000095.1:0-12264 GCF_040683455.1 Kitasatospora sp. NPDC093679 | reverse complement strand
TCGAACCACACGGCCCCATCGAGACCGAAGCAGCCCGCCGCCTCGCCGACGACCTCAAGAACCAGTAACCACTCGATTACCCAACACTTTCTCAGGCGGGCCCGGCCTGGAGCAGCAGGGTGGCGATGTCGTCCCACCGGCGGCCCGCCCGCCGGGCCCGGGCGACCAGTTCACGGACGGTCACCTCCAGGTCGCCGGAGAGCGAGTGGTCCAGCTGCCCGGCGAGCGCGGCGATCGCCCGGCCCAGGTCGGTGCCGGGCGCCTCCACCAGGCCGTCGGTGTAGAGCAGCAGCAGTGCGCCTGGCTCGAACGCCGTCTCGGTGATCGGGTAGATCGCGTCCGGGTCGATGCCCATCGGCGGGCCCGGCGGGATGTCCAGCACCCGGGCCGGACCGCCGGGCGGCCGCAGCACCGGCGGCGGATGGCCGGCGCTCACCAGGTACGCCCGGCCCGCGGCGAGGTCGAGGTGCGCGTAGAGGCAGGTGGTGAAGAGGCCCGGGTCGAGGTCGCAGAGCAGCCGGTTGGTGCGCACCAGCACCTCCTCCGGCGAGGCGCCCGCGGCGGCGTGCACGGCCGTGCGGACCTGGCCCATCAGCGCCGCCGCCGGGAAGCTGTGCCCCTGGACGTCGCCGATCACCGCGGCGGCGGCCTTCGGGCCCAGCCGGATCAGGTCGTAGAAGTCCCCGCCGACGTCCATGCCGCGGGTGGTCGGCAGGTAGTGCGCCGCGACCTGCAGACCGTGCACGGCGGGCAGGGTGTGGGGGAGCAGCGCCTGCTGCAGGTCGTGCGCCAGCTGGTTCTTGGTGTCGTACAGGTGGGCCCGGTCCAGCGCCTGGGCGATCAGGCCGGCCAGCGAGGTCAGCACCGTCCGCTCGTCCGCGGCGAAGGGGTGCGGCCGGTCGTAGGCCAGCAGCAGGCAGCCGACCGGACGGCCGGAGGTGATCAGCGGCAGCACCGCCCAGGCCTGCTTCCCGGTCACCTGCGGGACGTCCGGGTAGGCCTCCGCCAGCTCCGCCGAGCTGCCGTAGAAGCCGGGGATCCCGGTGGTGAGCGCCCGCAGCGTCGGGGTGTCCCGGACCTTCAGCGGAATGTCCTCGAAGCGGGCCATCGCGTCCGCGCTGTAACCCCGGTAGCCGGTCACCAGCAGCCGGCCGTGCTCGGCGGTGAGCAGCGCCAGCCCGTCCGCGCCGAAGGCGGGCAGCACCTGCTCGGCGACCAGCGCCACCACGTCGTCCACCGAGACCGCCTCGGTGAGGGCCGCGGCCAGGTGCATGATCTGGTAGATCTGCCCGGCCCGGGAGACCGGCACCGGACGGGACGGCGGCACCGGCTCCGGCCCGTCGGCGGCCGGGGTGATCCGCACGCTGATGCCGTCGCCGGACGGGTACAGCCGGAAGGCCAGCCAGCGGTCCGGCGGGCGCATCGCGGTGAACGCGGCCGGCTCCCGGCTGATGATGGCCGCCCGGTAGCGGTCCTCGTACGCCGGGTCGTCGAGCCACGGCAGCGCCTGCCAGGGCAGCGCGCCGAGCAGCTTCTCCGGGCCGGCGCCGAGCAGCGCGCAGGCCGTGTCGGTGAGGAAGACGATCCGGCCGTTCAGGTCCATCGCGCAGCTGCCGCCCGGGAGGCGCTCGGCGAAGGCCCGTGCGGCGGTCTCCGGCAGTTTCGCCGCGGCCAGCCGCAGCGGCAGCACCCGCGGCCGGGACGGCACCGCGGGGGCCGCCTCCGCCAGCAGTTCGCCGAGCCGCGCGCAGCCCGCGGTGACCACCGCCCGCTCCGCCTCGCGCAGGTACTGGGGGTGGGCGCTCGGCCACAGCAGCAGCAGCGCGCCCACGCAGACGCCGTCCGCCTCGACCGGCGCCGCGGCCAGCGCGAAGTGGTACGGCATGGTCACCGCGGACCGCGGGTACTCCCGGGCGAAGTCCTGCTGGCTGCCCGACCACACCAGCGCCCGGCGCCGCACCGCGTCGGCGACCGGCACGGGCGCCGTCACCGCGACCCGGGTCCACGGTGCGACGAACTCGGCCGGCAGGCCCCGCACCACCGTGAGGTGCAGCACCTCCTCGCCCTCCGGTAGCAGGTACAGGCACCCGGACGAGGCTCCGCACAGCTCCACGACACCGGTCAGCGCGCCGTCGATCCGCCTGTCCCAGCCCGCCGGACCCGGGTCAGCGGCGGCCGGCACGGGGGGCTCCCCGCAGGCCCGGTACGCCCGGTGGCCGGGAGGACCGCGCAGGCCACGGCATCAACCGGACAACGCCCATACCAGCGACGCTACGCCCGCCGCCCCGGGCGGGCACCCCGGCGGGGCCCCGCCCGGGGCGGCGGACCCGGGCCCGACCCGGGCCCGACCTGCGGACGTGTTCGGCTCATTGGCATGTTCCAGGCGCACCAGGACGGGCACATACCGTCCGACAGGACGTCAGGCACGCCCGCGGAGGCCCACCGCCCGCGCGAGGACACCGGCGTCGAGCACGACCCCTGCCGAACGACGACCGGGCGCCGCGCCCCACGGCCCGTCCGACGGGCCCCGCGCGCCCCGATCCCACACCACCCCCAGGCCCTCGGGCCGTCGCGGCCGCCGCCGGGCGGTGCCCTGCCGTGCCGCGACGGCCGCCGCACCACGAAAGGGGTACCGATGGCCGACCTCTACCTCCCCGGCGCCGAACGGCGCCAACTCGACGACGCCCCGATGGCCGGAGACGGCGGATCCCGCACCATCTGGCACATCACCTGGGACCGCAACGCCACCGCCGACGCCCCCGCCGACCTGGTGCCCTTCGACACCCTCGCCGGCTACTTCGCGGGCTCCGGCTCCGGTGCCGCCCCCCACCTGCTCTGGGACCCGTTCACCGGCCGGTGCGCCCAGTTCTTCGCCGCCACCTCCCGCAGCAAGTCCGTCGTCAACGCCGCCGGCGGAGTCGAGACCAACCGCAAGGGCGACGTCTGCGTCCAGATCGAGAGCCTGTTCTTCCCGTACTGCCGGGTCGGCGGCAAGGTCTATCCGACCCTCGCCGACGCGCCCTGCACCGGCCTCGACCGGATCGTCCCCTGGCTGCGCTCCTGGGGCGTCCCCGACGTCTGGCCGATGGGCCCGCCCACCTGGTCCGCCAACCGGTCCGCCACGGTCTGGGACACCCGCAGCGGCCACTACGGGCACTCCCAGGTGCCGGAGAACGACCACACCGACCCCGGACCGATGCCCGACCTGTTCGGCCGCGTCCCGAACACCACCCCCGCCGACCGGCGCCGACTCGACGAAGAAGTGAGGTGACACCGTGGCACTCGTGATCGGCCGGATCGAGCCCGGCTTCCTGGACGGCCACCCCGACAACGCCACCCTGATCCCGCTGCCGCCGCAGAACGGCGGCGCGGTCGGCTGGGGCCAGGTCTACCTGTCCTTCGGCTGCGACTTCGGCGACGCCCAGCTGCGCATCGCCGTCTGGAACGACACCTCCCGCTCCTGGCGGGTCTCCACCCTGACGGTCACCGCCGCGGCCGGCCGGGTCGGCGTGCCCGTCCAGGACGGCGACTCCAAGGTCTCCGTCGGCCGGGTCAAGGCCTCCACCGCCGACACCGGCCTCTGCCCGGTCGGCTACCTGATCGAGGTGATCCTCCGCGCCTGACCGGGCTCGTTCCGCCCGATCCGGCCCCCTCCTCCGGGCCCGCCGGGCGGACGGTCAGCCGCGGGGCCGGAGCTGGTGCAGCGTGTAGCCGCGGCCCGCCGGGTCCAGCCGGCGGGTCGCCGTGGTGAACAGCTCGGCGGCCCGCCGGTAGGACAGCCGGCTGCGCCCGGTGTACGGGCAGCGGTCGCCCGCGGGGGTGCCGGCCGGCGCCCGGCGCTCGGTCAGCAGCAGCGGCCCGTCCGAGCGGCCCGCGATCAGCAGCGGCAGCAGCCGTGCGCTGGACGCCCGCCAGTGCACGGCCGGCCGGCCCGGGCGCGGGCGGCTGCAGCGGTGCAGCAGGTCGAGGTCGTCCACGTTCAGCGCCAGCACCGTCTCCACACCGGCGCCGCTCTCGTGCAGCAGCCGCCAGGTCAGCTTCTCGCGCAGCGGCACCCGCAGCGCCAGCACCGCGCGCAGCTCGTCCGGGCCCAGCGCCGCCCCGGACGGGTCCGGCAGCGGCGGCGGGCGCAGACCGGCCGCGGGATCGGCGGAGAGCCAGCCCTGCCCCCGCCACCAGCCGAGCGCACCGCGCAGGATCGACAGCTCACGGTTGAGGGTCCGCGGATCGGCCTCCGCAGCGCGCCGGGCCAGCGCCGCCCGCAGCAGCTCCGCGGCGTCCGCGCCGTCCAGCACCGAGAGCGGCAGCACCGGCGGCACGGCACCCCGCCGCGCCGAACCCGCCGGCACCGGCCGACCGGCCAGCAGCCAGGACCAGTTCGCCAGCGCGATCCGGTACACCCGCCGCGAGCCGTCGCCGAGCGGCGCCGCGGCGAGGTAGCCCTCCACGGCGACGGCGTACTCCACCGGTGCGGGACTGTCGCAGTAAATCACCCCGTCATTAGAACACTGCAATCGCTCTCAACCTCCGCGGGGGTCGTTTACTGCGGCACTCGATCGTTGCGCCGCAAAGGCTCAAGAATGCTTGTGCGGCAGAGCTCAACACCGCGAGACTCCTCGCATGATCCCCACCACCCCGGGCCGCTGGGCCCTGCTGCGCGAGCGCGCGTTCCGCCGCTACTGGCTCGGCCACACCACCTCGCTGCTGGGCTCGGCGACGGCCTCGGTCGCCGTCGCCTTCGCCGTCCTCGGCAGCGGCGGAGACGGCACCGCCCTCGGCGCCGTGATGGCCGCGCGGATCCTCCCCGTCGTCCTCGTCCTGCCGGTCGCCGGCATCGTCGCCGACCGGCTCGGCCCCCGCCGGGTGGCGCTCGCCGCCGACGTGCTGCGCTGCGCCGTGCAGACCGCCCTCGCTGCCCTGCTGCTGACCGACCGTCCGCCGCTGTGGGGTACGGCCGCACTGGTCGCACTCTGGGGCCTCGGCGAGGGCTTCGGCCTGCCTGCGCTCGGCGCCCTCGTCCCCGGCCTGGTCCGTGACCCGGCCCGCCTCGCCGACGCCAACAGCCTGCTCGGACTGGCCCGTTCGACCAGCACCGTGGCCGGCCCGGCACTCGCCGGCCTGCTGGTGGCGGCCGCCGGCCCCGCCACCGTGCTCGCCCTCGACGCCGCCTCCTACGCGGTCGGTGCGATCGCCCTCGCCGCGGTCGCCGTGCCGGCCGTGCCGCGCGGCCCCGCCGACACGGTCCTCGACGACCTGCGGCACGGCTGGGCGGAATTCCGCTCCCGCACCTGGCTCTGGCTGACGACCGCCCAGATGGGCCTGTTCAACCTGCTGGTGTGGGCACCGTTCCTGGTCCTCGGCCCGCTGCTCGCCCAGCAGCGGCTCGGCGGCGCCGCCGCCTGGGGCACCGTGATGGCCGCCTACGGCGCCGGCGCCGTCCTCGGCGGGCTGCTGATGCTCGGACGCCGCCCCGGCCGGCCGCTGGCCGTCGCCACCGCGGCCGCCGTCGGCTGGGCACTGCCCTCCGCCGCGCTCGCCGCCGGCGCCGGCACCGGGTGGACCGCTTTTGCCGCGCTGGGCGCCGGGATCAGCACCGCCGTCTGCGACACGCTGTTCACCACCGCCACCCAGCAACACGTGCCCGCCGAGGCGCTCGGCCGCGTCCACTCCTTCGAAGCGCTCGGCGCCTTCGTCCTCGGCCCGATCGGCCTCGCCGCCGCCGGTCCGCTCGCCGCCCGGCTCGGCGCCGCGCCCGTCCTCGGCCTCGGCGCCCTCTGGCAGGTGACCGCCTGCGCGACCGTCCTCGCCGTCCCCGCCGTCCGCACCCTGCGCGCACCGGCCGCCGCCCAATCCCGACCGCCCGTCAGCCGGGCGGTCCCGTCGACCGACTGACCGTACGTCGAGGCCCGGACGTCGGGGAGCGGTGGTGCGCGGTGGTGCGCGGTGGTGCGCGGAAAATCGCGTGCCCTCCGGCCGCCGCCTTCCCTAGACTCGCCGCGAGCCGCGCGCCACAGGTCAGGTGCGCGCCACGACGAGTCGAGGGGAGCAGAGCCGTGCGCAACCGCACCGCCGCCGTCGTCCCCTCCTCGCGCTACGAGGTGATCCTGGTGTCTTCGTCGACCCGGTGCAGGCTGCGCGGCCCGCATCGGAGGTCCGTGACGAACACCTGAGCCCGGCCCGCCTGCACCGACACCTCCGCCGGAGTCCCCGGCGAGGGCCGGAAGCACCGCGGCCGCACGCCGCGCCGACGGGCACCCGCCCGCCGCCCACCCGACCAGGGCCCGGGGGACCGCTCCGTTCCGTCCGGAAATCGCGCCGCCCCACTTCCCGAACCACCGAAAGGCACCGGGCCGTGCGCACCGACCTGAACCGACCCACCGTCACCACCGCCGCCGCCGCCGCCGCCGCCCGCCCCGCCGGGCCGCCGGCACGCGTCCGCAACCTGGGCATCCTCGCCCACGTCGACGCCGGCAAGACCACCGTCACCGAGCGGGTCCTCTACCTCACCGGCGCCGTCCACCGGCGCGGCGAGGTCCACGAGGGCACCACCGTCACCGACTTCGACCCGCAGGAACGCGACCGCGGCATCACCATCTTCGCCGCCGCCGTCAGCTGCTCCTGGGACGGCCACCGGATCAACCTGATCGACACCCCCGGCCACGTCGACTTCTTCGACGAGGTCGAACGCTCGCTGCGCGTCCTGGACGGCGCCGTCGCCGTCTTCGACGCCGTCGCCGGCGTCGAACCGCAGAGCGAGGCCGTGTGGCGGCAGGCCGACCGGCACGGCGTGCCCCGGATCGCCTTCGTCAACAAGCTGGACCGCGCCGGCGCCGACCTCGACACCGCGGTCGCCTCCGTCCGGGACCGGCTCCACCCGGCCCCGCTGGCGGTGCAGCTGCCGATCGGCCGCGAGGACGGCTTCACCGGCGTCGTCGACCTGCTCCGGATGCGCGCCCAGGTGTGGACCGACGGCCTCGACGGCTGCGAGGAGGGCCCGGTGCCCGAGACGCTCCGCGACGAGGCCGAACGGAGGCGGCGCGCCCTGGAGGAGGCCGTCGCCGAACTCCACCCGGCCGCCCTGGAGGAGTTCTGCACCCGTGGCACGCTCTCCGCCGAGAGCCTCGCCGCGGCCCTGCGCGACCTCACCCGCACCGGCGAGGCCGTCGTGGTGCTGTGCGGCTCCGCCTACCGCAACCGCGGCATCGAACCGCTGCTCCAGGCCGTCGTCGACTACCTGCCGTCCCCGCTGGACGTGCCGGCCGTCCGCGGCATCCTGGACGGCACCGATCAGCACCGGCCCGCCGACCCGGCGGCGCCGTTCGCCGCCCTCGCCTTCAAGGTCAACGCCACGGCCACCGGCCGCCTCACCTACCTCCGCGTCTACTCCGGAACCGTCACGAAGGGGGACACCGTGCTCGACACCGCCACCGGCCGCACCGAGCGGATCGCCCGCATCGTGCGGGTCCAGGCCGACCGGCACGCCGAGACCGACCGCGCCACGGCCGGCGACATCGTCGCCGTCGTCGGCCCGAAGACGACCCGGGCGGGCGCCACCCTCTGCACCCCCGCGGCACCGCTCGTCCTCGAACCCCCGACCACCGCCGCCCCGGTCGTCTCGGTGGCCGTCGAGGCCCGCCGCACCGCCGACACCGAACGGCTGGCGACGGCCCTCGCCCGGCTCGTCGAGGAGGACCCGTCCCTCACCGTCCGCACCGACCCCGAGACCGGACAGGTCCTGCTGTCCGGCATGGGGGAACTCCACCTGGAGGTCGCCGTGGAGAAGATCCGCCGCGCGGGCGGCCCGGAGGTCGCCGTCGGCCGCCCCCGGGTCTCCTACCGGGAGACCGTCACCGAGGGCGTCACCGGGCTGGTCTACCGGCACGTCAAGCAGGACGGCGGCGCCGGCCAGTTCGCCCACCTCGTCCTCGACCTGGAACCGCTGGAGCCGGACCCGCGGTCCGGCCCGGACGGCGACACCGGGGCCGTCCGCTTCGAGTTCCGGTCCGCCGTCACCGGCGGACGCGTCCCGCGCGAGTACGTCCAGGCGGTCGAGGCCGGCTGCCGCGACGCCCTCGCCGAGGGCCCGCTCGGCGGCCACCAGGTCACCGGCGTACGGGTCACGCTCACCGACGGCGCCACGCACGTCAAGGACTCCTCCGAGACGGCGTTCCGCACCGCCGGGCGGCTCGGCCTGCGGGAGGCGCTGCGCGCCGCCCGGACGATCCTGCTCGAACCGGTGGTCGAAGTCACCGCCACCGCACCCGACGACGCCGTCGGCGCGGTGATCGGCGACCTCGCGGCCCGCCGCGGACGGGTCACCGGGCAGACCACCCGGGCCGGCACGGCCCAGGTCACCGCCACCGTCCCGCTGGCCGAACTCTTCGGCTACGCGACCCGCCTGCGCAGCCGCACCCAGGGCCGCGGCACCTTCACCACCCGCCCCGCCGGCTACGCCCCCGCCCCCTGAGGCCGGGGCAGGGCCGGGCCAAGGGGCGCGGGGGACTGCGCAATCGGGATGCGAGTGCCGTAGGGGCCAGGGCTCGGCCCTGATGCGCAGCGACACCCACCCCCGGACTGTGCAGTTCTCCCGCGCCCCCGGGGTGACCTCCTGAGCCCGTCATGATGGACACCGGCCGATCGCGATCACGCGCGGTCGGCCGGTGTCCCACGAGGAGAAGCCCATGCCCGAGACCCCCGCCCCGCTCCGCCTGGAGGCGACCTCCGTCGGCCGGCCGGCCGGCATCCCGGCCGCGGCCGCCGAGACCGAGCGCCGCGGCATCGACCGCTTCACCCTCTCCGAGACCTCCTACGACCCCTTCCTCCAACTGGCCCGCGCAGCCGACCGCACGGAGGAGATCGAACTCGCCACCGGCGTGGCCATCGCCTTCGCCCGCACCCCGATGACCCTCGCCTACGAGGCCTGGGGCGTGCACGAGGCGTCCGGCGGTAGGGCCGTGGTGGGCCTCGGCTCCCAGGTGAAGCCGCACGTGGTGCGCCGCTTCGGCATGCCCTGGGACAGCCCGGCCGCCCGGATGACCGAGTACGTGGCCGCCGTCCGGGCGATCTGGCACAGCTGGCAGACCGGCGAACGCCTCGCCTTCCGCGGCGACTTCTACAGCCACACCCTGATGACCCCGGTGTTCGCCCCGGAGCCGGTGGCGGCCGGCACCCCGCCGATCCTGCTGGCCGGTGTCGGCCCGCTGATGACGAGGGCGGCGGGCGCCGTCGCGGACGGCCTGATCTGTCACCCCTTCAGCTCGGTGCAGCACCTCGCCGGGACGGTGCTGCCCGCCGTGCGCGACGCCCGCGCCGCGGCGGAGGCCGCCGCCGAGCCGTGGACGTCCCGCCCGTTCGAGGTGGTCGGCTCGGTGCTCACCGCCACCGGCCGCACCGAGGAGGAGCTGGCCGCCAACGTCCGCGGGGTGCGCGAGCGGATCGCCTTCTACGCCTCCACCCCGGCCTACCGTCCCGTGCTGGAGGCACACGGCTGGGGCGGTCTGCACGACGAACTGCACCCGCTCTCCGTCCGCGGCCGCTGGAAGGAGATGGGCGAACTGATCGACGACCAGGTGTTCCACGCCTTCGCCGTGGCGGGGGAGCCGGCCGAAGCCGCCCGGGAGATCCACCGCCGGTACACGGGCCTGGTCACCCGGCTCTCCGTGCACGCCCCGGACGGCGCCGACCCGGAGCTGATGCTGGACGTCCTCGGCGCCGTCCGGCGGATCGACACCACCTCGGGGTGATATGCAACACCGAGTACCTCTGTAGCAGTGCACTGAGTGCCCTGTCGCGTGATTGATGCTAGGTTCACGGCATGAGCAACCCGCAGAAGACCGAGGGGGAGGCCGCGGCCGCCACCGGGAAGCCCGCGATGCGCGACTCCCTGATCGCGGCCGCCTTCCAGCTCTTCCTCGACCGGGGCTACGAGCAGACCACCATCGACGACATCGTCGGTCTGGCCGGCGTCGGCCGCCGCTCGTTCTTCCGCTACTTCCCCTCCAAGGAGGACGTGGTCTTCCCCGACCACGAGCAGTGCCTGGCCGACATGACGGCCTTCCTGCAGGACAGTGCGGACACCGACGACCCCGTCCTCAAGGTCTGCGACGCCGCCCGGCTCGTCCTGCGGATGTACGCCGAGAACCCGACGTTCTCGGTGCAGCGCTACCGCCTCACCCGGAAGGTCCCGGGCCTGCGCGCCTACGAACTCTCCGTGGTCTGGCGCTACGAGCGCACCCTCGCCGACTACCTGCGCGGCCGGTTCGCCGCCCGCAAGGACGGCACCCTGCGCGCCGACGTGGTCGCCGCGGCCGTGGTCGCCGCGCACAACCACGGCCTGCGTTCCTGGCTGCGCGCCAACGGCCAGGGCGACGCCGAGGCCGAGGTGGACCACGCCCTCGAGTACGTCCGCAACGCCTGGCCCGCCAAGCCGCAGGCCCGGCCGGCCGTCGAAGAGGAGGAGGACGACGTGGTGGTCGTCATCGCCAAGCGCAGCACCCCGATGTGGCGCGTCGTCAGGGACGTCGAGGCGAGCCTGCGCCGCGACTGAGTCGTCTCGACTCCTTGCCCCGGCGCGGTACGCGGCCTCCTGTTCGGGGTTCCGGCATCATGGCGGCGTGACCGCAGACCGAAGGGCCCGTGCCGCGTAGGCGGCCCGGCGCGCTGCGCGCCGATCGACGACATGACCCGCGTGCCCGGGGCGATCCGCCGCCGGGCCGCATCCGTCGGCTCTCGGCCCGCACCGGCCCGGCGGTGCATCGTGTCGAGGCGCTCTCGACGGACTGCCGCGTGTTCCTTCGACGACGCGCGGCACGCGCGGACGCCCTCGACGAGGTCATGCGGGAGCTGCCCGGCGGTGCCCGCGAGGAGCTGGGCGTCGGGCGGCCGTGCCGGACGCCGCCCACCTCCGGCGCACCCCTCCGCCGACCGGTGCCCGGGTGAGGTCTCTTGCCCCAAATGGTTTGTGATGCAAAGCTGACTGCATGACAGATGCCACGGTGCCGTCGTCGGGCACCCCTCGTGACGTCCTCGCCGGCCTCGACGCCCTGACCCGCAAGGTCCGTGCCGCGCAACGCGGCACCTGGTTCCCCCTGCTGCTGCTCGGCCTGCTCACGCTGGGCGGCGTCCTGGTCGGCCGCCTCACCTTCGAGGTCTCGACCGTGCCCTGTCCGGCGGCCGAGGCCGCGGCAGGCGCCGGCTGCACCCTGATCAAGCAGGGCTCGCCGGTCTACTGGCCCGTCGGACTCGCCCTCGCCTACGCCGCGACGGCGGTCTTCTACATCCGGCGCTCCCGCAACCGGGGCGTCGGCACCCCCGTCCGGCCGTACGTCCTGACCGGGATCGTGCTGGTCGGGGTCGTGAGCGCGACCGCGTACTGGAGCGTGCGCCAGGGCGTGCCGCAGCCCGGCGACCCGGTCGACCTCTGGGGTCTGCGCCTCGACCCGGACTCCGGGGTGACGAGGTTCGTCGAGCGCCTCAACGGGAACGCCGCAGCCGTCGGACTGCCGCTGCTCGTGCTCGCCCGGGTGGAACGCAGCCGCGCCCTGCTGCTGCTCGCCGCGGTGTACCTGGCGATCGAACTGGTCCCGCTCACCACCGGCTGGGCGGGGATCGACACCGCCTCGCCCTGGTCCGTGCTGCCCCGCTACGGCGTGCCCGGCGCTCTGCTCCTGCTCGGGGCCCTCGGGTTCGGCCTGGCCGAGCTGTCCGGCAGGCGCCGCGCGGCATGAGCGACGAGCCCGAGCAGCATCCCGTCAACGGCCTGGACGACGTGGTCCACCAACGCGTCCGGCTGGGCATCCTGACCGTCGCCCACCAGGCGCGCCGCGTCGAGTTCGGCTTCCTGCGCACGACCCTCGGCCTCACCGCCGGCAACCTCAGCCAGCACCTGGCCGTCCTGGAGAAGGCCGGCCTGGTCGAGATCGAGAAGGGCTACGAGGGCAGGCGCGCCCGCACCTGGCTCTCCCTCACCCCGGCCGGCGACCGCGCCCTCCGCGAGGAGGTCGCCCAGCTCAAGCGCCTCATCCAGCAGATCGAGCAGGCCGATCCGGCCGCGGAGTCCTGACCGCGGCGAGGACGCAGGAACGCCCGACCGGGGAGCCCGGTCGGGCGTTCTGCGTGCGGTCCCGCGCGGCCCGGACGGCCGGGCCGCGGTCGGGTCAGCGGTCCTTGGCCTCGGCGGTGAGCTGGGGCAGGACGGTGAACAGGTCGCCGACGACGCCGTAGTCGACGAGCTCGAAGATCGGGGCCTCGGGGTCCTTGTTGATG
>NZ_JBFBDW010000094.1:0-13154 GCF_040683455.1 Kitasatospora sp. NPDC093679 | reverse complement strand
ACCGGCGGCGGCAGCGAGGCCGGGGTCGTCGCCGAACGCGCCGCGATCGCCGCCGCGGAGAAGGCCGCAGCCAAGAGCGCGGCGCAGAACGCCGCGGTGCACACCGGGGAGAGCGCCGCCGAGCAGGCCGCGGCCCAGGCCGCGAAGAACACCGCTGTCGAGAGCGGCGAGCAGGCGGGCCGCAGCGCCGCGTCGTCAGCAGCCGTACCCCACACCACCCCGTCGACGGGCCCGGGCGGTCTTCCGGAAGGCTGGACCCTGCAGCCGGCGGAAGCCCGCCCCGGTACCGGCGTGCACGAGCCCGGTACCGGTGTCCACGAGCCGCCGACGGTGGGGGAGACACCACACGGCCAAGCCCCGGCCACCGAGCCCGCAGTCGTGCACGCGCCCGAGGAGGCACCGTCGCCGCACACCCCGGACGGCGACCCCGCAGCCCCCGGCGAGGAGCACCCGGCCGAATCGGCCGCCCACTCGGACACGCCCGGCCCCGATGCGGAAGGCGGCAGCGGCCACGCCGATGCCGCGGACGGCGGGCCCGGGACGGCCGACCACGAGCAGGGGCCGCCACCCGCAGCGGCCGGCCCGGGAGCAGACCAGGCGATCCGACTGGACCCGCACGCGGCGCTCCGGGAGATGCGGGACCTGGAGGACATGCGGGCCGCTCAGTCCGAGATCTCCCAGAATGCCCGGACATTCCGCGACGACTACGACATCGTCGAGTTCGGCAGGACGTGGAACGACGACATCGCCAAGCTCCCCGAGTCGCAGCGCGAGGCACTCCAGGCCTACACCTACGGCAGTGACCAGGAGATCAACGGCGCACTCCGCGGCCAGCACCCGGCGACCCCGGAATGCGCGGCCAAGGTGCGCGAACTCGACAGGGCGCTGGCCGCCCACCCCGTCCCCGAGGACGTCGTGGTCAGCCGGGGCACCGACCTCGGCCACTTCCGCATGTCCCCGGAGGAGATGGAGGGCCGGACCTTCACCGAGCAGGGCTACATGTCCACCTCGCCCGGCACGGATCCCCCCGCCGCATTCCGCGCCAAGGAAGCGATTCTGCACCTGCGGGTGCCGTCCGGAACCCCCGGAGCCTGGGTGGAGGAAGCCGGACAGATGGGCTCCGCCGAGAGAGAACTGCTCCTTGGCCGAGGACAGCGGTGGCGGGCCGACCGAGTGATCCGGACTGCGGACGGCAAGATCCACATCTATGGCGAAGTCCTGTGACGACAACGAGGAACGACCGGTGAACACCAGCGACTGGACCAGCGACCGTCTCAGCACCGACCTGGAGTTCAAGCCGGTCGACCAGGGCCCTCCGCGCTACGCCAACAGCACCGACCGGCCCGTCGACCACTTCGCAGTGGTTGACGACTTCGGCGAGCTGACCGGCTACCTGTGGATCTGCGACGCCGACGACGCGGCCGGCTTCGAGCGGCGGCTCGCCAGCCACGAGCAGAACGCGTCCTTCTTCTGGCACCGCAAGCTGCGCGCCGCCAAGTCCCGCGGCCTCTCCCCGGCGCAGGCCGCCGAGGAACTCCTCGCCGACCCCGGCGACCGCCTGTACGGGCACCTGCTGCCCGAATCCCGCGCCACGGCCGCAGGCCTCACCGAGTTGAAGGACCTGGCCGCCGCCGACTGGTCGCCACCGCAGCCCCCGCCCGCGCCGCCGGGCCACCGGCCCGATCCGCCGATCACCGACGAGCAGCGCAAGGAAGCTGCCGCCCGGGGCGGCTGGCTCTACAGGACCGCCGAGGGCCACGCCACGGACAGCCGCGTCCTGCCGCACACGGTCGAGGGCGCATGGCAGGTCGACGCCACCGGCACCCCGCTGCGGTTCTGGCACAACCCCCGGTACGGCACGACCCCCGCGCCGACACCGGCAGAACCCGTCCCTGCCGGGCCTGTCCTCCCCCTGGGAGCGGGCCGCCGGCCGGCCGGCCGGGCCCTGCTCGACTGGCTCGAGGATGAGCGCGCACCCCGCCACTGCCGGGTCGCCGGATCCCCCGGCAGCGGCCGCACCCACCTGCTGTCCTGGCTGGCGGCCTCGTGCCCGCCGAACAACCCGCGCACCGGCCGGCGCGTCCACGCACTCCTCCCCGTCGAAGGGCTGACGGTCGACAGCGCCACCTGGCTGCTCGCCCATCGGCTCGGCCTGCCGGCCAGGACCCCGACCGATCTGCTGGAGGCTCTGCAGGACGGCGTCCCCCGCACCCTGGCCGTCACCGACCTCGACCGGGCCGGCGGCGGGCTGCTGCCCGGCATGCCCGAACGGATCGCCGCCGAGCTGCTCGTCCCGTTGCTCCAGGTGCCCTGGCTGCGGCTGCTCGTGGAGAGCACCTCCGGCACGGCGGCGGCGGCCGTTCTGACCGAGGCGGCGCCCACCACAGCGGTCCTCGACCTGGACGACCCCCGCTGGACGGACCGGGACGCCTTCGCCGCATGGCACGCCCGCCAAGGCACGGCCAACACCGCGGACCTCCACCCGGGCCGCACCCTGCGGGCCGCCGCCGGCCTCGACCCGGCCGCCCCGGCGACCGTGCGCACCCGGGAGCCGGCCGAGAGCCGACTGCACACGGTGCCGAACGCGCTCCGCCCGGCAATCCGCGCACTGGCTGCCGCCGGCTGGCCGCTCACCGAGGCGGAATGGTCTTCCCTGACCGGCCGCGGCGCCGACCGGACCGCCCCGGCCGGGCAGCCTCCGCAGCCCGCACCGGTGACCGGTGAGCGCGCCGATGCGGACACCGGCACAGCGCCCGTCGACCACGCGGCAGCGGTGGCCGCCCTCGCCGCGAGCCTCCCGGCCGCCACGGGTACACCGGACCGGGCCGATGCGGTCGGCCTGCGCGGACTGATCCTGCGACACGCCGTGCACGCGGGCCTCGCCGACCGCTTCCTCACGGACCCGCACTTCCTGGTCCACGCCGACCCGCTCGCCGTGACCACGGCCCTCGAGCACGCCCACACCACCGGCACCGTCCCGCGCACACTCGCCGAGGCCTGGCACCTGGCCGGCCCCGTCGTACTCGCCACCGACGACCCGTCCGAGCGGGCCGCCGCCCTGCACGCCTGGCTGGCCGGCCACGACCAGCAGACCGCCGACACCTGCCGGACACTGTCGGCGCGAACCTGGCGCGCCCACTGGTCCTACGGCCGCGGCGACGTACGGGTACACGCCGCCGCACCCGGCCACGGACCCCTGCGCAGCCTGCTGGCCGTGGCCGTCGACCACGCCGTACGGTTCGTCGAACCCGAAACCGGCCGCACCGCCGCCACCGCGGGCCCGGTCCGCCTGCCCGCCCGCCACATCACCGGCCTCGCGGTCGGCGACGACGCCGGCGTGTTCGTCCTCGACCCCGCAGGAACGATCACGGCGGTACCCGCGGGCAACCCCGGCCTGCCCAGCCTGGTGGCCGCCGCGGCACCCGCACACACCAGTCCCGGGCACCCCTCCCACGGCCTCACAGCCCTGGCGTACCTCGACGGACCGGGCGGACCTGCACTGGCCACGGCCGGCGGCGACGGCACCGCGGCCTGGACCCACGTCTCCGACCGCATCGCCTGGCACGCACCCGACCACCCCCTCCACCACGGAGCCGTCACCGCCGTCGACCTGGACGAAGCCGACGGCGGCATCCTCCTCGTGACCGGCGGCGCCGACGGCACGGTCCGGACCTGGATGTACGGACGCCCACCCATGTCGGACCCGATCGACGCGCGGGACCACCCTGTCACCGCCGTCGCGGTCTCCAACACCCCGCAGGGAATCCTCATCGCCTCCGCCTGGGCGGACGGCCTGGTCCGGCTGCGCCGCTGGGGCGTTGCCCCGGCCACCGCCGACCTCCGGCTCGGCCTGCCGGCCCGGTCCGTCACCGTCACCCCGGTGGGTGTCGTCTGCCTCGCCCTGCCGGAGGGAGTGCTCGGGCTGACCCTCGACTGACAACCGCCACCCCTGCGGGTACCGAGTCCGGCCCGGGGAACGGCCGGTCAGATCCTGTTCGACGGTTGCCCAGCCGCAGCGCCGGCCAGGCGGCCACGGCCGGGACCGTTCACCCACAACCCGCACTACCGACCCACCGCCCGGGCGCTGGGCCTGCCCGCCCCCGACAACCCCGTCACCGCCGCCCTCCAAGCCGCCGCCACCGGCCACGGCAGCGAACACGACCTGATCGCCGCCGCCCGCACCCACACCTGGATCGTCCCCGCCCACCCCGACGGCACCCCGCGCCCCGACGGCAGCCCGGTCCTCGACATCGACACCGGCCACACCCCCACCCCGAACGACTGGCACAGCTGGCGCACCCTCACCACCGCCGAACTCCTCGCCGCCGCACCCGCCCAGGTCGACCTGCGGATCGACCCCGGCAGCAGCCCGTCCGTCACCATCCCCGCCGCCGACCTCCACTGAGCCGGCCAGCACCCCGCGCTGCACACCGGCGCCCCAAGCAGCCGCAGCCGCCCCGTGTCCGTCGGTGTGGCCCCACGGTGTGGCCGCGGGTGCAGATCGGTTCGTGGCCACCGAACCGGAAGAATTCGTAGGCGGCCGATCGCAGACGGCGGTCCTCGGCGACCATCTCCGAGTACGCCGCCGGGTCCGGAGTCCGGTCTTCGGTCCTGATCTCCTCGAACGGCGTCCCGGGAGGCACAGACGTCGAAGGCCTGGAGTAGTGCTGCACACCGTCCACCTCGATGACGATTCGCTCGCTCGCGCCCTCCGCGGATTGGCGGTCGACCTCGTGGCCGAGGTGCGGTGGGCTGGACCGTCGAATTGCGGCTGTCACCGAGCAGATCACCGCGGCGGTCGCCGAGTCTGGCACCGCACTCACCGGGCTCCACGGCATTGGAGACCTGCTGGCCGCGAAGATCCTCTCTCGGACGCCGTGATCCGGGCCCGGAAGCGATGGCGGCTCGGACGGCTCGGCCAGCAGCAGATCAGCCACCTCGACGCGCTCGGCGTGCAGCGGGCAATCTCCAAGGGCCGGGTCCGCCCTGCGCCCGGTGCGCTGTGGAAGCGACGGCCCGTGCAACGTCCGGCCCGGTATGACCTACCGGGCCGGCCCGCCCGGACGTCGCTGTTCACGCGCTGGTGCGGTGGGTGGCCCGCGTGGCCGGCGTCGCCTTCTTCGCAGCCGTCGGCGCGGTCGTGGCCGGCCCCGGGGCGTTCGGTGGCGGGTCCGCTCAGTCGAGGGTGACGCCGCGCTCGCGGGCGAGTTCCTCCAGGCCGTAGCGGGCGACGTGTTCGGCGTTGCCGAGGTCGATGGTCCGGATGCCCTCGGCGGCGAGCCGCTCGTTGACAGCGTCCAAGTGCTGCTGGACGAGGAGCTTCTCGGCGTCGGTGGTGCGGCCCTTGTGCGGCCGGCCGGCGTGGTCGAGGCTGGCGTAGTTGACGCGCTCCCTGGCGGGCGCCGCGCCCTGGCTCGGGACGGTCCGCGCCACCCGCTTGGCGCCGCGCAACACGTCGGCCATGGGCGCGGCCCCGGCGAGGCGGTTGAACGCCTCGGCCTCCAGGACGACGGTCTCCGGCTCGTCGGAGTCCGGGTGGTGGAGTTCGAGGGTCACCAGGTCGAGCGCCAGCTCCTCCAGCGTGGTCAGTTCCTCGGCCAGCGCCTCGATCTCGACTGGGCCGTCCTCCAGGTCCGGGTGCTGGCGCACGACGATGCGTACCAGCTCGCCGTCGTCCTCGACGTGTTTGCCGGTCAGGTCCGAGAACCGGATGATCTTCTGGCCCATGGTTTCCTCTCGTAACGGCAGTGATCAGCGCAGAGCTTACGCCCGGTCGGCGCTCGTGCCGGCCCGGCCGCCGTTCACCGGACGGGCGGTGACCAGGCCGCTCTCGTAGGCGGCGATGACCGCCTGGGCGCGGTCGCGGACGTCGAGCTTGCCGAAGATGCTCGTGATGTAGTTCTTCACCGTGGAGTTGCTGATCCCGAGGGTGAGCGCGATCTCCGCGTTGTCGAGGCCGGTGGCCATCAGGCGCCACACCTCCACTTCGCGGGGCGTCAGTTCGCCGGTGCCCGCCGATGGCGAGCCGGTGACCGGCAGCGGCAGTCCGACGGCCGGGGACGCGCCGGCAGGCGTCCGGACGTAGGCGGAGATCAGCCGCGTGAGCAGGCGCGGGGCCACCGCGGCCTCGCCGGCGTGGACGGTGCGGATCGCGGCGCCGAGGTCCTCCGGGGAGACGTCCTTGGGCAGGAAGCCGTACGCCCCGGCGCGCAGCGCGGCGACCACGTACTCGTCCATGTCGAAGGTGCTGAGGGCGAGCACTCGGCAGTCGGGCAGCGTGTCGGAGAGCTGCCGGGTTGCCGCGACACCGTCCAGGACGGGCATCCGGATGTCCATCACGACGACGTCGGGCCGCAGCTGCTGGGCGAGGTCGACGGCCTGCCGGCCGTTGTCGGCCTCGCCGACGATTTCGAGGGACGGGTCGGGGGTGAGGATCAACGACAGGCCGCGCCGGACCAGCGGCTGGTCATCGGCGATGAGGACCCTGATCCGCGGCGTCGGGCCGTTCACCGGTGCGCCTCCCCGCGCTGGACGGCCGCCTCCGCGACCTCGTCCGGGCCGAGCGGCAGGTCGGCCTGCACGGCGAAGCCGCCGCCGGGCTGCGGTCCGGCCTCCAGGGTGCCGCCGTGCAGGGCGACCCGCTCGCGCATGCCGATCAGCCCGTAACCGGACCGTGCGGGGGCCGGCACGGCGGCCCGGTCCCGGCCGGGCACGCCGCCGTCGTCGCGCACCTCGACGGTGACCCGGTCGGTGCGGTACGTGAGGCGGACGGCCGCGCGGGCCGGCCCGGCGTGCTTGCGGGCGTTGGTGAGAGCCTCCTGGACGATCCGGAAGACGGTCAGGCCGACGGTCGGCGGCAGCGGACGCGGCGGCCCCTGGACGCTCAGCTCGGTCGGCAGACCGCCCCGGCACGCCTCGGCGACCAGCCGGTCGAGGTCTTCGGCGCCGGGCTGGGGCGAGGGCGGGACGGTGTCCGGTTCGTCACCGGCCCGCAGGACGTCCAGGAGTTGGCGCATCTCGCGCAACGCCATCCGCCCGGAGGACTCCAGGGTGACCAGGGCGTCCCTCACCACGTCCGGGTTGCCGGCGTTGGCGCGGGCGCCGCCGGCCATCAGCTGCATGGTGGTGATGTGGTGGGCCACGATGTCGTGCAACTCCCGGGCAATGCGGCGTCGTTCATCGGCCACCGCGCGATCCGCCAGCAGTCGGCGGTTGGCCGCCACCTCCCGCTGCCAGCGGGCCACCGCGAGTCCTGTGCCGGCCACCAGCAGGACGGTGAGCGGGGTGGTGACGGCCGCAGGCCAGCTCAGCAGCCGCAGATGGCTCTGGGCGAGCAGGGTCACCAGCGCCGTTGTCGCGGAGGCGGCCGCCGTCACCGGCCCGGAGCAGGCCCGCGCGACCGTGAACAGCGCGACCGCCATGACGGCGCCGAAGTGTTCGGTCGGCGGCGCCGACAGGTCGGCCGCGGCCTCCAGCAGGACGACGGCGGCCAGCACCGCCACCGGGTACCGCCGGCGGACGAGCAGCGGCAGCGCCGTCAGCACGACGACGAGGAAGCCGACCAGGCCGGGGACCGCGTGGCGCTCGACCGTGGTGAAGAGCAGGTAGGTGAGCAGGTCGAGGGTGCAGGCGCCGACGGCCACCAGGGCGTCGGTGTGGGTCCAGGGCGAGGTGTCGCCGTCCGGCGCCGTCCTCGTCCCGCCGATCCCGGGGTCTGCGGCGGTGGCGAAGGACGCGGCGGTGCCGGGGGCCGCGGCAGCGCCGGAGCACGCGGCGTCCTGCCCGTCCGCTGCGGTGGCCGCCCGTCCGTCCGCTGTGGCGTCGGGATGTTCCTTCACGCCGGTGTCGGGGCGCTGACGCCCGCCCATGTCTGTTCCTCCTCTTGCCCGGCGGCCGCACCGTGCCCGGCTCCGGTGCGGGCCGGCCCGGCTGATCAGCCCTGATGCCTGATTCTGGCATCCACCGGCACCGCCGGGCATGGTCCCCGGGGCTGACCTCAGGCCCGTGGACCAGGACCACGGTCCCGGTCCACGGGCCAGCCGGGGGACTGGGGTCCCGGAGCGGATCATCCGCTGCCAGGACGCCCCGGCTCCGGCCCGGGTGATGGTCTGGAGTTCGGCCGGGAACCCCCGGTCACCAGCCCGACGTTCGCGTCCATCAGCCGGAGGACAACGTGATCCGCGCACTGACCGGATTCTCCACCAGACACGCGTGGAAGGTGATCGCCCTCTGGGCGGTGGTGGGCATCGGGCTTGGCGTCCTGGGTCCCGTGCTGCTCTCCCGCGTCACCCAGGCCCAGTCCGGAGACTTCCTGCCCGACAGCTACGACTCGGCAGCCGCGCTGCGGATCGCCGAGCAGGAGTTCGGCGTGCGGCCCGACGCCACCACCGTGACGGTGCTGGTCGCCCGGGCCGACGGCAGGCCGCTCTCGGCCGCCGACCAGCAGCGGATCGAGGCCGAGGCGGCGACGCTCGCCCGGCACCGGGTCGTCATGCCGCGCAAGGACGACGAGCCGGCCTTCCTGCTCCCCGACCACTCCCAGACCCCGCGGATCACCCCGACGATGGTCGCGCCCGACCGCAGCTTCGAACTGCTCGGCGTCGAACTCACCGGCAACGCCGCCGAGGCGGGCGTCCAGGACGTCTACCGGACCTTCCGGGATGCTGCCCAAACCCGATTCGCCGAGGCCGGGATGCGGACGGGCTTCACCGGCGGCCTGGCCGATGCCGCCGACACCACCGACGCCCACCGCACCGCCACCCTGGTCGGCGGCTTCCTCGTCGTCGGCCTGGTCGTCCTGCTCAACGTGCTCGTCTTCCGCAGCGTCCTCGCCGCCTTCCTGCCGCTGCTCGCGGTCGCCATGATCAGCGGCGCGGCCGGCGGCGCGGTGGCCGGCGCGGCGATGCTCACCGGCCTCCGGCTCGACGCAAGCACCCCCGGACTGATCTCCGTCGTCCTGCTCGGCATCGGCATCGACTACCTGCTGTTCCTGCTCTTCCGCTTCCGCGAGCACCTGCGGGCCCGGCCCGAGCAGAACGCCCGCGCGGCGGCCGCCGAAGTCGCCGGACGGGTCGGCACCGCCATCACCTCCGCCGCCCTCACCATCGTGGCCGCGTTCGCCACCCTGGGCGTGGCGAGCTTCGGCCAGTTCCGCTCGCTCGGCCCGGCCATCGCCGTTGCCGTCCTCGTCATGCTGCTGGGCAGCCTCACCCTCATGCCCGCCCTGCTGGCCGCCTGCGGCCGGAAGATGTTCTGGCCCTCCCGCAGCCTGCGCCGCCCCTCCCGCGAAGGCGTCGCCGCCCGACTCGGCCTGCTCGTCGCCCGCCACCCGCTGCCGCTGCTGTTCGCCTCCGTCGCCGCACTCGCGGCACTCGCCGCCGGAACGACCGGCATCCGGATGGACTACGGGACGGGCGGCGCCACCCGGACGCCCGCCGCGGCCACCGCCGCCGAGATCTCCCGCGCCCTCCCGGCCGGCGTCTCCGACCCCACCACCGTCTACGTCACCACCGACGACGGCACCCCGCTCACCACCGTGCGGCTCGACGGCCTCGCCCGGGCCCTCGGCCAGGTCGACGGCATCGGCCGGGTCGGCCCGACCGTCCTCACCGACAACCACCACGCCGCCCGGATCGACCTCTACCCGACCGCCGACCCACAGAGCCCCCGGGCCCGCGACCTCGCCGCAGGCCCGGTCCGCGCCGCCGTCGCCGCCCACACGCCCGCCGGCACCAGCGCCCACGTCGGCGGCACGGCGGCGATCTTCGCCGACATCTCCACCGCCGTCGACCGCGACCTCGCCGTCGTCTTCCCGCTCGCCGCCGCCCTCATCGGCCTGATCCTGCTGCTGCTCCTGCGCAGCCTGCTCGCACCCGTCGTCCTGATGCTCTCGGTCGGCCTCGGCTTCGCCGCCACCCTCGGCGCCGCCACCCTGCTGTTCCAGCACCTCCTGGACGGACCGGGCGTCAGCTTCACCCTCCCGCTGGTGCTGTTCCTGTTCGTCGTCGCCCTCGGCACCGACTACAACATCCTGGTCACCGACCGGATCCGCGAAGAGATGCGGCATCCCGGCACCGCCCGAGCCGCCGTCGCCCGCGCCGTACGGCACAGCACCCCGGCCGTCGCCACCGCCGGCCTCGTCCTGGCCGGCTCCTTCGCCACCCTCGCCACCACCCCCGGCACCGAACAGGTCGCCTTCGCCATGACCCTCGGCATCCTGCTCTCCGCCCTGGTCCTGTCCCTGGTCCTGGTGCCCGCCTTCGCCGCCCTCCTCGGCCGCGCCCTCTGGTGGCCACTGCGCCCGGCCCACCGTCAGAACGCCGCTCCGGCCCCCGAACCCGCACCGCTGCCCGTCCCCTGACCCTCCCGTCCCCTGACCCTCCCTCCCCCTGACCCTCCCTCGGAGGCCCGGACCGCCCCATCCGGTCCGGGTCTCCGAGAGCTGACGATTCGCCGCCAGGTCGGTGTCGGGCCCACGAGGCCACACCTCCGACCACGGCCACCGCCGGACGCGGGGCGGCCTGGTACCGCGGGGACTGCCATGTCCACTCCGTCCACTCCGATGGGGAACTCACCCCCGAGGAGTTGGCCGTCCGGGCGCGGGCGGCCAGGCTCGACTTCATCGCGACGACGGAGCACAACTCAGCCGCGGCCCCGGGTGTCTGGGGGCATCTGGCCGCCGATGACTTCTTGATCCTTCTCGGTGAAGAGGTGACCACGAAGACGGG
This sequence comes from Kitasatospora sp. NPDC093679, assembly GCF_040683455.1. Classification (NCBI taxonomy): domain Bacteria; kingdom Bacillati; phylum Actinomycetota; class Actinomycetes; order Kitasatosporales; family Streptomycetaceae; genus Kitasatospora; species Kitasatospora sp. NPDC093679. The sequence goes on along the minus strand of NZ_JBFBDW010000094.1, from coordinate 2,427 downwards.
GCACTGGCTCGCGCTCGGCCTCGATCCCGGCGAGGTCGTCGGCTGGAACCACCAGGTCAGGGACGGACTGGTGGACAAGTGCCTGGACCAGGTGCACCGAGCAGGGGGCCTGTGCGTGGCCGCGCACCCGCATGCGCCCTACCCGTCGGGTGACTTCATGTTCCCCTTTCTCGGCTTCGACGTGGTGGAGGTGTGGAACGGACTGTGGACCTCGGACCGGCCCTGGAACGCCGACAACGAGGCGGCCCTGGCCGAATGGGGGCGGAGCCTCGCGGCGGACCTTCGCACGGGCTCCTGGCGGCCGGCGATGGGCAACAGCGACACCCACTTGGAAGGGCAGATCGGGATCCCTCACACCGTGGTCTTCGCCGAGGAACTGAGTACGGAGGCGGTCCTTGCCGGGATCCGCGCCGGCCGCAGCTGGATCGCCGAGTCGGCGGATGTGGATGTGTCGTTCACCGCCCATGCCGCCGGCCACGTTGCCGGAGTGGGAGAGCGGCTCGCGACTCGTGGTGGGCAGGTGGAAGTCCACGCGGCGGTACGAGGTGTACCGGCGGGGACCATCAGCTTCCGCACCGATCGAGGAAAGGTCCACCGGGCCCCTCTCCCCGATGACGGGGCGGGAGCGGTGCAGTGGGACACGACAGCGGAGCAGTCGGCGTTCGTCCGCATCGAGGTCCGCCATCCCAACGGGCACGTCGCCGCACTCACCAATCCGATCATCCTCAACTGACCGCTCGTCTCATCGTGAGGTCCGCAGGCGACGGATGCAGATGAGGCTGCAACTGTGGCGATGACGGTCAGGTGGCTGCGGTGGTCGCCCCAGACCACGAGCACCCGGACGCCCTCCACGCATGCAGCCGACCGCAGTCCTCATGCGACTCGACGGTCACGACGTCCTCCTTGGCTGATCAGAAGCCGTGGCCGAACCGGGCAGTTCCCCTGATGGTCGAACTATGGTTCCCGGTTGGTGCGGTGGGAGCGCCACCGTTCGTCCCGGTGTTCGCAAATCCGTACGCCTGCACGCGCATGGCTGCCTACCCTGCCAATCATGAGCTTCGCATACGAGATCAGGCTTGAGCAGGTCCAGGATCACCCGGAAGTGCGCCGCGTACATGCAGTCGCCTTCGGCCATCCGGAACGCGTCCCCGCTCTGGTGGACGCACTTCGTGACGCGCCGGGAGCAATCGAACCGATTTCGCTCGTCGCGACACGGCACGATCAGGTTGTCGGGCACGTCATGCTCAGCGCCTGCCGCCTGGATGCCCAGCGCCAGCTGGTCGATGTCGTCAGCCTGTCACCCCTGGGCGTCCACCCGGACCACCAGGGCCACGGCGTCGGCACCCAGCTGATCAAGGCGGCCCTGAAAGCGGCTGACGACCGCGGAGTGCCGCTGGTCTTCTTGGAGGGCTCGCCGACGTACTACGGGGCGCGTGGTTTCCGGCGGGCCAGTTCGTGTGGGTTCCGATCACCCTCGCTGCGCATTCCGGATCCGGGGTTCCAGGTCGCGAAGCTGTCGTCGTACGAGCCCTGGATGACCGGCACATTCGTCTACTCCGAGGCATTCTGGGCGAACGACTGCGTAGGACTGCGCGACCCCGAGCGCTTCGCGCGGATCGCCACCCAGGCCTGAGAGGCCGTCCTGCTCGAATGCGGGACAGTTCATGGATAGTGCCAGTTTGTGATGGTTTCGCCCGTTTCTCGCTTCGCGAGGTTCGAGATCATCGCGAGGCGGATCATGCTCTCGGAGTGCTCGGGTTCGGTCTCGTAGTCGCGGGCCAGTCGGCGGTGCATCATGATCCAACCGAAGGTTCGCTCGACCACCCACCTTCGGGGCGCGATCGAGAAGCCCTTGACCTGGGCGTTTCGTGGGGTGACGGCGACATCGATGCCGAGCTTCGCTCCATGCTCGATCGCCTGGGTCTTGTAGCCGGTGTCGACCCAGGCCTTGGTGATCGTGGGACGCGACTCGGCGAGCCGGGTCAGGAGCAGCTTGCCGGCGTCGTTGTCCGAGACGCCGGCGGCGGTGACCATGACGAGCAGGAGCAGGCCGAGCGTGTCGACGACAATGCTGCGCTTGCGGCCGACGACCCTCTTGCCGGCGTCGACGCCCCGAGTTTCGGTGGGCGCGACGGGTGCGGTCTTGACGCTCTGGGCGTCGATCAAGCAGGTGCTTGGCTCCGCATCGCGGCCGTCGGAGTCACTCGCCTCGGGTTGCATTCTGCGGGACCGTGGACACGGCTGGTGCCGGTCGCACCATGCCGACACGCTGGCGGCCGACCCCTGGCCCAGGGGTCCGACCGCCTCGCTGCTCCCCGCCACCGGCGTGCCGGCCGGTGCACCGTCTTCTGCACGGACTCCGCCAGGCCCGGGTCCACCACGGCGGCGGCCGGGGCCTGCCCGCCCGAGCGGCTTACGAACGACATC
>NZ_JBFBDW010000093.1:0-13288 GCF_040683455.1 Kitasatospora sp. NPDC093679 | reverse complement strand
GGCACCTCCCGGCCGGAGGCTGGGAGGTGCCCCCACGCGCCCCTGGTGCCGCTGCCCTGCAGTGCATGCCAGACCGACCTCGAAAGGACGAACGTTGAGCACCCTCATCACCGGCATCGGCAGTCTGGTCACCAACGACCCCGGGCTCGGCGCGGGCCCGCTGGGGCTGGTCGAGGACGCGGCCGTCGTGGTGGACGGCGACAGCATCGCCTGGGTCGGACCGGCGGTCGCCGCCCCCGCCGCGGACGACCGCTTCGACGCGGCCGGCCGCGCCCTGCTCCCCGGCTTCGTCGACTCGCACTCCCACCTGGTCTTCGCCGGCGACCGCACCGCCGAGTTCAACGCCCGGATGTCCGGCCAGTCGTACTCGGCCGGCGGCATCCGGACGACCGTGGCCGCCACCCGGGCCGCCTCCGACGCGGAGCTGGACGCCAACCTCGCCCGCTTCCTGCGCGAGGCGCTGCGCCAGGGCACCACCACGGTGGAGTGCAAGTCCGGCTACGGCCTGACCGTCGAGGACGAGGCGAGGGCGCTGCGGATCGCCGCCCGGCACACGCCGGAGACCACCTACCTCGGCGCGCACGTGGTGGCGCCCGAGTTCGCGGACGACCCGGCCGGCTACGTGGAGCTGGTGACCGGCGAGATGCTGGACGCCTGCGCCCCGCACGCCAAGTGGGTGGACGTCTTCTGCGAGCGCGGCGCCTTCGACGGCGACCAGGCACGTGCCGTCCTCACCGCGGGCGCGGCCCGCGGCCTGGTGCCGCGGGTGCACGCCAACCAGCTGTCGTACGGCCCGGGCGTGCAGCTCGCCGTGGAGCTGGGGGCGGCGTCCGCCGACCACTGCACCCACCTGACCGACGAGGACGTGGCCGCCCTGGCCGGCTCGGAGACCGTGGCGACGCTGCTGCCCGGCGCCGAGTTCTCCACCCGCGCCGAGTACCCGAACGCCCGCAGGCTGCTGGACGCGGGCGCCGCGGTGGCCCTGTCCACCGACTGCAACCCGGGGTCGAGCTTCACCAGCTCGATGGCCTTCTGCATCGCGGTCGCGGTGCGCGAGATGGGGATGACCCCGGACGAGGCGGTGTTCGCGGCCACCGCCACCGGCGCCCGGGCGCTGCGCCGGACGGACGTCGGCACCGTCACCGTGGGCGCCCGCGCGGACCTGCTGCTGCTGGACGCCCCCTCGCACGTGCACCTGGCCTACCGCCCGGGTGTGCCGCTGACGGCGGCGGTGTGGCGCAACGGCGTGCGCGAGGTCTGAGGCCCGCAGGTCACCGGCGGGCACGGAAAGGGAGGGCGCGATCCGCGCCCTCCCTCGTTCCGTGCAGGGTTGTGCCCTGGTCGGGTCCATTTTTTCCGGTTCGCCCGGCCCGGGACAACCGCCGACCGGGGGGATTCCGCACCCGGTGCACCCCGCCGGTCGGCGGGGACGGCAGCGGCCCGGCACGGATGATCCGTGCCGGGCCGCTGCGTCGCGCCGGGTGCGTCAGTGCACGTCGCCCATGAGGCGGACCACCTTCTTGCGGTACATCGCGAGGCCGAGGCCGGCGACGATCGCGGCCACGCCCTGGACGGCGAAGTACCAGGTGGTGCCGGTGGCGTCGCCCAGCACCAGCTGGACGATGGCGGCCACGCAGTCACCGGCGGTGACGGCGAGGAACCAGACGCCCATCATCTGGCTGGCGTACTTCGCCGGGGCCAGCTTGGTGGTGACGGAGAGGCCGACGGGGGAGAGGGTCAGCTCACCGACCGTCTGGACCAGGTAGACCACGGCCAGCCACAGCGGGGTGACCTTGACGCCGCCCGCGGCGGCGGCCATCGCCAGCATCATGACCAGGAAGGAGGCGCCGATCATCAGCAGGCCGATGGCGAACTTCATGGTGGTGCTGGGGTTCTTGCCGCGGCGCGAGAGCGCCACCCAGAGCCAGGCGAAGACCGGGGCCAGCGCCATGATGTAGAGCGGGTTCAGCGACTGGAACCAGCTGGACGGGAACGCGAACCCGAACAGCGTGGAGGCGGTGCTGTCGTCGGCGAAGACGCTCAGGGTGGAGCCGGACTGGTCGTAGATCATCCAGAACACGGCGGCGGCCACGAAGAACCAGATGTAGCCGCTCATCTTGGACTGCTCGGCCTCGTCGAGGTCCTTGTCGCGCTTGACCCGGGCGAAGACGAACACCGGGATCGCGATGCCCGCGATCGACAGCGGCCAGATCGCCCAGTCGATGGTGAAGCGGCCGCTCAGGACGACGACGGCGTAGAACGCGACCGCGACGGCCAGCCACAGGCCGGCCTTGCGGAGGACCGCGCGCTTCTCGTCGGCCGGCATCGGGGCGGTCACGACGTCGCTGGCGGCGGCCAGGTGGCGGGTGCCGAGCAGGAACTGGCCGAGGCCGAGCGCCATGCCGACGCCGGCGAGGGCGAAGCCCAGGTGCCAGTTGACGCTCTGGCCGACGGTGCCGATGACCAGCGGGGCGGCGAAGGCACCGAGGTTGATGCCCATGTAGAAGATCGTGAAGCCGCCGTCGCGACGCGGGTCGTTCGGGCCGTCGTACAGGTGGCCGACCATCGTCGAGATGTTGGCCTTGAGCAGGCCGGAGCCGAGCGCGATGAAGCCGAGGCCGGTGAAGAACGAGGCCGGGAACGGCACGGCCAGCAGGAAGTGGCCGATCATGATGATCGTGCCGCCGAGCGCCACGGTCTTGCGGGCGCCGAGGAAGCGGTCGGCGATCCAGCCGCCCGGCAGGGCGAGCAGGTACACCATCGCGTTGTAGACGCTGTAGACCGCCGTGGCCACGGCGATCTTCATGCCGAGGCCGCCCTCGGTGGTGGCGGCCGTCATGTAGAGCACCAGCAGGGCACGCATGCCGTAGAAGCTGAAGCGCTCCCACATCTCGGTCATGAAGAGGGTGGCGAGCCCTCGGGGGTGCCCGAAGAAGGTCTTGCCACTGGAAGGGGCCTGGCGGATGCCGGCGTCCAGGGTGGTAGTCGCCATGTGTGGTGGGTTCCTTGCCTGTGTTCGTCCGCCGAGGGGTGTTGGCGGGCGGGGACCGGACCACTGTACGGGGGTGATGGCATGACATTTGATGACAAGTGCACGGGCGTCGGTATTGTCCGAGTAAAGTCCTCGCGACTACAGGTCGCCCATTCGATGGTAACTCGGAAATTATTCCTTCGAAACGAAGATCGAATGACAGAATCTCCGATCGTCACCCTCCGAAGCGGTTCTCGGCGCGGACATGGCGGGCCAAAGGTAACGATCACGGCTCTGTGAAACAGTTCACAGCACCTTGCGATCACCGGAGCGGACTACCATCACCCCCATGACCTGTGTGCTGCTGGCCGAGGACGACCCGGCAATCTCCGAACCGCTGGCCCGCGCGCTCCGTCGCGAGGGGTACGACGTGCTCGTGCGCGAGGACGGGCCGGCCGCGCTGGCCGCGGGCCTCGCCGAGGACGTCGACCTGATCGTCCTGGACCTCGGCCTGCCCGAGATGGACGGCCTGGAGGTCTGCCGCAGGCTGCGTGCCGACGGCCGCAGCTGCCCCGTGCTGGTGCTCACCGCCCGGGCCGACGAGGTGGACACGGTGGTCGGCCTCGACGCCGGCGCCGACGACTACGTCACCAAGCCCTTCCGGCTGGCCGAGCTGCTGGCCCGCGTCCGGGCGCTGCTGCGCCGCGGCAACGTGGACCAGCTCACCACCGGCGCCCACGGCGTCAAGATCGACATCGAGTCGCACCGCGCCTGGCTCGGCGAGGAGGAGCTCACCCTCTCCGCCAAGGAGTTCGAGCTGCTGCGGGTCCTGGTGCGGGACGCCGGCCGGGTGGTCACCCGCGAGGAGATCATGCGCCAGGTCTGGGACACCACCTGGTGGACGTCCACCAAGACCCTGGACATGCACATCTCCTGGCTGCGCAAGAAGCTCGGCGACGACGCCGCGAACCCGCGCTACATCGCCACCGTCCGCGGCGTCGGCTTCCGGTTCGAGAAGAACTGACCCCGGCCGCACCGCGGCAGCACCCGAACCACCGACCTGAGCGAAGGCGTTCCCCGGCGTGAAGCGCAGAATGATCAACTCGCTGCTGGGCGTCGTCCTGGTGGTGGTCGCGGTGTTCTGCGTCCCGCTGGCGCTCATCGAGAAGCAGAGCATCGTCAACGCCGCCGAGGACCGGGTCGACGCCGCCGCCGTCCGGGTCCTCGGCCTGGTCGAGAACCGGCTCGCCGCGGGCGAGCCGGTGACCGGCGAGAAGTTCGCCGCCCAGGTCACCGACGGCTCCTTCGTCACCGTCGACATCCCCGGGCAGCCGCTGATCGCGGCCGGCCGCCCGGTCGACGGCCCGGCGCTGACCGCCACCGAGGAGGGCGCCAGCGGGGAGACGGTGACCGTCCAGCAGTCCCGCGAGGACGTCGACCACGAGATCGGCAACATGCTGCTGCTGCTCGGCGTGGTCGCCCTGCTCGCCGTCCAGGCCGCGGTGGCCCTCGCGGTCTGGCAGGCCAAGCGCCTGGCCCGCCCGCTCACCGAACTCGCCGAGACCGCCGAGCGCCTCGGGTCCGGCGACCCCCGCCCCCGCGACCGCCGCTACGGCGTGCCCGAACTCGACCGGATCGCCGAGGTGCTGGACGTCAGCGCGGTGCGGATCGCCCGGATGCTCACCGCCGAGCGCCGGCTCGCCGCCGACGCCTCGCACCAGCTCCGCACCCCGCTCACCGCGCTGTCCATGCGGCTGGAGGAGATCACCGCGCTCGCCGAGGAGCCGGACACCGTCAAGGAGGAGGCGACGATCGCCCTCCAGCAGGTGGAGCGCCTCACCGACGTCGTGCAGCGGCTGCTCACCAACCAGCGGGACCCGGCCAGCCCGACCGCCGTCACCTTCGACCTCGACGAGGTGCTCAAGCAGCAGGTCGAGGAGTGGAGCGCCCCGTTGCGGGCGGCCGGCCGCCGGCTGCTGATGGAGGGCATGCGCGGCACCAAGGTGATCGGCACGCCCGGCACGGTGGCCCAGGTGATGGCCACGCTGATCGAGAACTCGCTGATGCACGGCGGCGGCGACATCACCCTGCGGGTCCGCCGCACCGGCTCGTCGGTCGTGGCCGAGGTGCAGGACGAGGGCCCGGGCGTCCCGCCCGAGCTCGGCAACCGGGTCTTCGAGCGGGCGGTCAGCGGACGCAACTCCACCGGCATCGGCCTGGCCGTCGCCCGCGACCTCGCGGAGGCGGACGGCGCCCGCCTGGAGCTGCTCTCGCTCAGGCCCCCGGTGTTCGCGCTCTTCCTCGGCAGCGGCCGGGACGAGGACGAGGAGGCCGTCGAGCCGCGGCGCTGAGCGCGGCCGGGCCGGGCGTCACTTCACGTAGTGCGGTTCCTCGGCGGCCAGCAGCAGTTCTGCCTCGGTGACCACCCCGGGCTCGGCCGCGGCCTCGGGCCCGGCCAGCTCCGGCATCGCCTTGAACACCCAGGTGCGGTAGGAGACGAAGCGGAAGACCGTGCCGACCGCCAGACCGGCCACCTTGGCGGCGATCTGCTCCACGTGCGTGTCCAGGCCCAGCACGTAGACCGAGAAGCCGAGCACGCCGGTCTCGATCAGCATGCCGGCGCCGCTGAACACCAGGAAGAGCGTGATCTCGCGCTTGCGGGAGGCCGCGTCGCGGTCCTTGTAGAGCCAGTACCGGTAGCCGAGGTAGTTGGTGGCGATGGCCACCAGGGTCGCCGCCACGTTGGAGCGCAGCGAGGCGAGGTTCAGCCCGTTGATGCAGACCCAGAAGACCAGGAAGTTGACCACCACGCCGCTCAGCCCGACGACGCCGAACTTGATCATCTCGCCGGACATGCCGCGCAGGCGCTGCACCAACGAAGGCTGGGTCGCGGTGGTCGTGGTCATCCGGGTGTCTCCTGAGTGACGTACGGGAGGACGAGCGGTGCCCGCGCGGGCGCAGCGCGAAGGGGCGCCTCGTGTACGCACGTGCGTGGCGAAGGCCCGGGCCACCAGGCTACTCGCTCCCACGGGCCCCATCGGCGCCCGGTCGCCCTCGCGTCCCCCGTGAACCACCGGTGCACCGGCTCCGACCGGCCCGGATATCCTGGGCAGCGTGACTTTCGCGGGCAGTGCAAAATTTCCAGTGGTCGGCGTGATCGGTGGCGGACAGCTGGCGCGCATGGCGCACCAGGCCGGCATCCCGCTCGGCATCCGTTTCCGGCTCCTCGCCGACACCCCGCAGGACTCCGCGGCGCAGGTGGTGTCCGACGTGGTCCTCGGTGACTACCGGGACCTGGAGACGCTGCGTCGCTTCGCCGCCGGCTGCGACGTGATCACCTTCGACCACGAGCACGTGCCGACCGAGCACCTGCGGGCGCTGCAGGCCGACGGCGTGGCCGTCCGGCCCGGCCCGGACGCCCTGGTGAACGCCCAGGACAAGGGCGTGATGCGGGCGAAGCTGGACGCGATCGGCGTGCCCTGCCCGCGCCACCGGATCGTCGCCGACCCGGCCGACGTGACCGCCTTCGCCAAGGAGGGCGCCGGCTACCCGGTCGTCCTCAAGACCGTCCGCGGCGGCTACGACGGCAAGGGCGTCTGGGTCGTCGCCGACGAGGCCGAGGCCGCCGCGCCGTTCCTGGCCGGCGTTCCGGTGCTGGCCGAGGAGAAGGTCGACTTCCTGCGCGAGCTGGCCGCGAACGTCGTCCGCTCGCCCAGCGGCCAGGCCGTCGCCTACCCGGTGGTGGAGAGCGTCCAGGAGAACGGCGTCTGCGCCGAGGTCACCGCGCCCGCGCCGGACCTCGCCCCGGAGCTCGCCGCCGAGGCCCAGCAGCTCGCGCTGCGGATCGCCGGCGAGCTGGACATCACCGGCCACCTCGCGGTGGAGCTGTTCCAGACCCGGGACGGCCGCATCCTCGTCAACGAGCTGGCGATGCGCCCGCACAACTCCGGCCACTGGTCCCAGGACGGTTCGGTCACCTCGCAGTTCGAGAACCACCTGCGGGCCGTCCTCGACCTGCCGCTCGGCGACCCGCGCCCGCGCGCCCCGTGGACGGTCATGGTCAACGTGCTCGGCGGCGACTACCCGGACATGTACCACGCCTTCCTGCACTGCATGGCCCGCGACCCCGGCCTCAAGATCCACATGTACGGCAAGGACGTGAAGCCGGGCCGCAAGGTCGGCCACGTCAACGTCGTCGGGGACGACCTCGACGACGTCCGTGAGCGCGCCCGCCACGCGGCCGCCTACCTGCGAGGAACGATCACCGAATGACCAACCCCGAGGCTCCGCTCGTCGGCATCGTCATGGGCTCGGACTCCGACTGGCCCGTGATGGAGGCCGCCGCGCAGGCGCTGGCCGAGTTCGAGGTCCCCTTCGAGGTGGACGTCGTCTCCGCCCACCGCATGCCGCGCGAGATGGTGGCGTACGGCGAGCAGGCGCACGCCCGCGGGCTGAAGGCGATCATCGCCGGGGCCGGCGGCGCCGCCCACCTCCCCGGCATGCTGGCCTCCGTCACGCCGCTGCCGGTCATCGGCGTCCCGGTGCCGCTGAAGTACCTGGACGGCATGGACAGCCTGATGTCGATCGTGCAGATGCCCGCCGGCGTGCCGGTGGCCACCGTGTCGATCGCCGGCGCCCGCAACGCCGGCCTGCTGGCCGTGCGGATGCTCGCCGCCTTCGACCCGGAGCTCGCCGAGCGGATGGTGGACTTCCAGGCCGAGCTGAACGCCCAGGCCACCGAGAAGGGCAAGAAGCTCCGCGCCCGCGCGGGCGGCCAGGGCTGAGCCCCTCGGCCGGCCCGGGCTGTGATCGCCCGGGCCGGGCGGGCGCGCCGGTGTAGAACGGGGGGATGACCCCTGAACTGCTCGACCGCGCCCGCGCCGTGCTCCGCGACACCCCAGTGGTGGACGGGCACAACGACCTCCCCTGGGCGATGCGCTCCCAGGTCGGCTACGACCTGGACGCGCTCGACCTGGCGGCCGACCAGAGCGCCCGTCTGCACACCGACCTCGGCCGGCTCCGCGCCGGCGGGGTCGGTGCGCAGTTCTGGTCGGTGTACGTGCGCAGCGACTTCGCCGGCGACCGGGCGGTCAGCGCCACCCTGGAGCAGATCGACTTCGTGCACGCCCTGACCGCGCGCTACCCCGGGGTGCTGCGCCTCGCGCTGACCGCGGACGACATGGAGGCGGCCCGCGCCGAGGGCCGGATCGCCTCGCTGATGGGCGCCGAGGGCGGGCATTCGATCGACAGCTCGCTGGCCACCCTGCGTGCCCTGCACACCCTGGGCGTGCGGTACCTGACGCTCACCCACAACGACAACGTGCCGTGGGCGGACTCCGCCACCGATGTGCCGGCCGCGGGCGGGCTGACCGCCTTCGGCGAGGAGGTCGTCCGCGAGATGAACCGGCTCGGCATGCTGGTCGACCTCTCGCACACCTCCGCCGACACCATGCGGGACGCGCTCCGGGTCTCCGAGGCGCCGGTGATCTTCTCGCACTCCTCCGCGCGCGCCGTCTGCGACCACCCGCGCAACGTCCCGGACGACGTGCTCGCCGCGCTGCCCGCCAACGGCGGCCTGGCGATGGCCACCTTCGTGCCGAAGTTCGTGCTGCCCGCCGCGATCGAGTGGACGCTGGCCGCGGACGAGAACATGCGCGCGCACGGCTTCCACGCACTGGAGACCACGCCCGCCGCGATGGACTGCCAGCGCGCCTACGAGGCCGCCCACCCGCGGCCGGTGGCCACCCCGGCCACGGTCGCCGACCACCTCGACCACATGCGGGAGGTCGCCGGGATCGACCACATCGGCATCGGCGGCGACTTCGACGGCACCGCCTTCGTCCCGGCCGGGCTGGACGACGTCGCCGGCTACCCGAACCTGATCGCCGAACTCCTCGGCCGCGGCTGGTCCGAGGCCGACCTGTCCAAGCTGACCTGGCACAACGCCGTCCGGGTGCTGCGCGGGGCGGAGGAGGCGGCCCGTCGGCTGCAGGCCGTCCGCGGCCCGTCCATCGCCACCCGGGAGCAGTTGGACGGCCGGGGTTGACCTTGCCCCTGGGGCAGACGGGAGCGTGGGCGACGTGGAGGACGAAGCACTGCTCGGCATCGGCGCGTTCGCCCGCCGCGCCCGGCTCTCGGCCAAGGCGCTGCGGTTGTACGACCGGCAGGGCCTGTTGCCGCCCGACCGGGTCGACCCGGTCACCGGCTACCGGTACTACCGGGAGGACCGGCTGCAGGCGGCCCGGCTGATCGTCCGGCTGCGCGGGCTGGACATGCCGCTCGCGACCGTGGCCGAGGTGCTGGCCGCGCCCGGTCCGCGGGCCGCCGAACTGGTGGCCGCGTACTGGGAGTCGGTCGAGCACCGGATCGCGGCGCAGCGCGAGCTGGCTTCGCACCTGCGCATCCGACTGGCAGGAGACGAAGGGAGATCGGACATGTACCGGATCGAGGAGCGCGAGGTCCCGGAGCAGCTGGTGCTCACCGAGCAGCGGCACGCCCGGCCGGAGGACCTGCCGGTGTGGATCCCCGAGGCGACCGGGCGGCTGGTCGCGGCCGCCGGGGAGTACGGCGGGGTGGCCGCGGCGCCGTTCGTGGTCTACCACGGCGAGGTCAACGAGGACAGCGACGGGCCGGTCGAGGTCTGCGTGCCGGTCGCCGCCGCGCAGGCGGACGGCGTCGCGCACGCGCACCGGACGGAGCCGGCGCACCGCGAGGCGTACACCACCGTCACCAAGGCACAGGTGGCCTACCCGCAGATCCTGTCGGCCTACGACGCGGTCTTCGAGTGGGCGAAGGCCGGGGACCGCACCGTGGTGTCGGCGCCGCGCGAGGTCTACTTCGCGGACTGGGCCGCCGCCGCGGACGGCGAGCCGGTCTGCGACATCGCGGTGCCGGTGGAGTAGCGGACCGGCCGCCGGGGGCGGCGGGTCAGAGCAGCGGCAGCTCGATGGCCGGGCACTTGTCCATGACCATGTCGAGCCCGGCGGCCCTGGTCCGCTCCCAGGCGGCCTCGTCCACCACGTCCAGCTGGAACCAGACCGCCTTGGCGCCCACCGCGACGGCCTGGTCGGCGACCTCGCCGGCCAGGCCGCTGTTCACGAACACGTCGACCACGTCGACCGGGAAGGGGATGTCGGCGAGCGTGGCGTAGCCCTGCTCGCCGAGCACCGTCTCGGCCTTCGGGTGCACCGGCACCACGCGCTTGCCGGCCCGCTGCAGCACCCGGGCGACGCCGTACGCCGCCCGCCGGGTGTTGGTGGACAGGCCGACCACCGCCCAGGTGTCGCCGGACTCCCGGAGGATCCTGCGGACCGTCGCCTCGTCTCCGTACGTCATGCCGGGGACAACCCGTGCCGGGCCGCGGTCATTCCGCGCCGGGCCGGCCCATCGCCCGGTAGGTCCAGCCGGCGGCCCGCCAGGCGGCCGCGTCCAGCACGTTCCGGCCGTCCAGGATCCGCCGCTCGGCGACCAGCGCGCCGGCCTCCGTCGGGTCGAGCTCGCGGAACTCCTGCCACTCCGTCAGGTGCAGCACCACGTGGGCGCCCTGAACGGCCTCCAGCGCGGAGTCCGCGTAGGACAGGCTGGGGAACATCTTGCGGGCGTTGTCCATCGCCTTGGGGTCGTACACGGTGACCTGGGCGCCCTGCAGCTGGATCTGCCCGGCGACGTTCAGCGCGGGGGAGTCCCGGATGTCGTCGGAGTTCGGCTTGAAGGCCGCGCCGAGCACGGCCACCCGGCGGCCCAGGAAGCCGCCGCCGCACTGCTCGCGGGCGAGCTCGACCATCCGCGAGCGGCGCCGCATGTTGATCGAGTCGACCTCGCGCAGGAAGGTCAGCGCCTGGTCCGCGCCCAGCTCGCCGGCCCGGGCCATGAACGCCCGGATGTCCTTGGGCAGGCAGCCGCCGCCGAAGCCGAGGCCGGCGTTGAGGAACCTGCCGCCGATCCTGGCGTCGTAGGAGAGCGCCTTGGACAGCTGGACGACGTCCGCGCCGGCCGACTCGCAGACCTCGGCCATCGCGTTGATGAACGAGATCTTGGTGGCCAGGAAGGAGTTCGCGGCGGCCTTGACCAGCTCGGCCGTCGGGAAGTCGGTCACCACGAAGGGCACGCCCTCGGAGACCGGCGTCGCGTACACCTCGCGCAGCAGCTGCTCGGCGCGCTCGCTGCGCACGCCGACCACCAGCCGGTCCGGGTGCAGGGTGTCGCCGACCGCGAAGCCCTCCCGGAGGAACTCCGGGTTCCAGGCCAGCTCGGCCTGCTCGCCGACCGGCGCCAGGGCGGCCAGCCGCTCGGCCAGCCGGCTCGCGCTGCCGACCGGCACGGTCGACTTGCCGACCACCAGGGTCGGCCGGGTCAGGTGGACGGCCAGCGAGTCGAGGGCGCTGTCGACATAGCTCATGTCGGCGGCGAACTCGCCCTTCTTCTGCGGGGTGTTGGTGCAGATGAAGTGGACGTCGCCGAACTCGGCCACCTCCTCGTACGAGGGGGTGAAGCGCAGCCGGCCGGTCGAGCCCTCGTGGCCGGGCACGTGCTTGACCAGCAGCTCGGCGAGGCCCGGCTCGTACATCGGCACCCGGCCCGCGGCGAGCGACGCTATCTTCTCCGGGTCGATGTCCAGGCCGAGCACCTCGAAGCCGAGCTCCGCCATGCAGGCGGCGTGCGTCGCGCCGAGGTAACCGGTGCCGATCACCGTGATGCGGAGGGCCACGTGCTTCCCCTTCAGTCCAGGTTGCCGGGCCGCCCGGGGTGACCGGCGGCCGCAGCCACTGATGGTAGCCGGGGCCGGGCGCGCGGCGAACCCCGTCGATAACGGCGCGGTTGCCGAAATCCCGACCCGGGCCCGCGGGGACGCGCAGGGCGGCACAATGCGCGCATGGCAGCGAGGGAGCGCGACGAGGCGGCGGGGGAGCGCCCGGCACCGCTGAGCCTCTTCGAGGGCGTGCGGTCGGACGGGTCGGACGGGTCGGACGGGGCGGACGACGGGGACGAGGGGGCCGCCGACGGCGCCCCGCCGTCCGGGGACGGCGAGGACCGGCGCAGGCGCCGCACCCGCCGGGTGCTGGTCTGGACGCTGGCGGCGCTGCTCGGCCTGCTGTTCGGCGGGGCGGGCGCCGCCTACTGGACGGTGGACCACTACGCGTCCTCGGTGGACCGGATCCCCGGGGCCTTCCCCACCCTGCCGGTCGACAGGCAGCCGGCGGCCGTGCCGAACGCCGGCACCACCTTCCTGCTGGTCGGCCTGGACGCCCGTTCCGACGTGGCCACCACCGGCAAGGAGGCGAAGGCGCCCGCCTGGAAGGCCGGCGCGCAGCGCAGCGACACCATGATGCTGCTGCACATAGCGGCCGACCGGAGGAGCGCGTCGATCATCTCGCTCGCCCGCGACACCCTGGTGGACGTCCCCGGCCACGGGAAGGCGAAGATCAACGCGGCCTACTCCTGGGGCGGGCCGTCACTGATGGTCGAGACGGTTCAGAACCTCACCGGCATCCGCATCGACCACATCGCGGTGATCGACTGGAACGGCTTCCGGGCGCTGACCGACGCGGTCGGCGGGGTCGACATCACCGTTCCGCAGACCATCGAGGGCCGCGGCGAGGCCCGCCGGTGGGACGCCGGCACCCACCACATGGACGGCGCGCAGGCACTGCTCTACGTCCGCGAGCGGTACGGACTGCCCAACGGGGACCTGGATCGCAGCAAGCGCCAGCAGAACTTCCTGCGCGCCCTGATGATCCAGACCATGGACGCCGGCACCCTCGGCAGCCCGGCCCGGCTCACCGGCCTGCTGCAGGCCGTCGGCGAGGTGGTCAGCGTGGACGACCGGCTCAGCAACACCGACCTCTACGAGCTCGCCTGGAGCCTGCGCGGGCTGCGCCCGGACGGCGTGCGCTTCATGAACGCCCCCTTCGGCGGCTTCGACAGCGTGGACGGGCAGTCCGTGGTGCTGCTCGACCGGGCGGCCGCGACCACGCTCTGGGAGGCGGTCCGCAACGACCGCATGGACCAGTACCTGGCCGAGCACAGCACCACCAGCGACACCCTCGGCGACAGCGTGCGGTGAGCCGTGCGGCGGCCGCCTGTTGCGCATGTCACGCTGCCGGGGGATCGCGGGGCGCGCCTAGAATGAGTGGTGATACAGCTACTTAACGGTAACTAACCATGCTAGGGGCGAGGCAGATGGCGGGCAATTCCGGAGCGGATTTCGACCTCTTCCGGTTGGCCGAGGAGCACGACATGCTCCGTGACGCGGTGCGGTCGCTGGCCGAGGCGAAGATCGCCCCGTTCGCGGCCGAGGTCGACGAGCAGGGCCGTTTC
>NZ_JBFBDW010000092.1:0-14657 GCF_040683455.1 Kitasatospora sp. NPDC093679 | reverse complement strand
CTTGTCCTCGTCCGCCTTCGGCCAGTCGAAGCCGAGCATCTCCAGGACCCACTCAAGGCCGTCCGGCAGCATCAGCGACACGAGTCAGTTCCCCCTAGCGGATTCTCGCGCCTTCCCGGCGCGGGAGCGAAGACGACGGTCGGCAGGCGGCTACGCGCCCGTCACACCTGCGGGCGGTACATGGTGTGGATCTCGTTGCCCAGCGCGTCCGTCCGGCCGCCGAGGGCGTCCAGCCGGCCGGTGGTGTCGGCCTCGTTCGCCGCGTGGTTGTCGGCCATCGCCTGGAGCTTCTGACCCATCTCGCCGAGCCGCTGTGCCAGCGAGTCCATGGACTCCTGCATGCCGTCGCGCAGGCCCTCGTAGACGATGCCGAACTTCTCGCCGAGGTCGTCGTCGCCCCACGGGGGCTCGCTGCCGCCCTCCAGGGCCTCCAGCCGGGACTTCATCCGGTCGGCCGCCTCCTGGAAGTCCTTGCCGACCGACTCGAGGTTCCGGCCCTGGGACCGCAGGTTCTCCTCGTCGACGATGATCTGCTGCGCCACCGAACTCCCCGTCCCCCGTACGACTGCGACAGCCCTCGGACCGCGACACGGTCCGGCCCGACTGTCCCACTACCCGTCAACCGCACGATCCTACGGCGCGCCGGCCGGCCGGCGGCACCGTGGGCGGCCACTTCGCACGACCCCCACCTAACCGGAATCACCCATCCCGCTTGAGTCGGACACGCCTCAGGAGTGCACCTCCACGGTCAGGTGCGGCGACAGTGCCCGCAGGAAGTCGGAGGCGTCGAAGAGCCGGCCCGCGGAGGCGACGCCGACCGTCCTGGTCCGTCCGGTCAGGATGCGGTCGACCGCCTCCACCACGAGCGGCGCGGTGACGGCGTAGATGTCCTTCCCCCGTGCCACAACCCGCCGTTCGCCGCCGGCGGAGCGCACCACGACCTCGACGAGGAAGGTCTGCGCGGAGCGCCCGTGCTCGTCGGCCGCGGTCGGCGCCGGCGTGTCCGGGGCGGCGAGCTCCCCGGCCGCCTCGACCGTCATGTAGGTGCGCACCTCGGGGACGGCGAGGTGGCTGGGCACGGTGACGACGTCGGCCATCGTGAACTCCCCGACGACGGGCCGGGTGCCCAGCGGGTCGGGGAAGGTCCACTCCAGGAGCGGCGCTTCGTCCCGGCGGTACTCCAGCCGCCCGCCCGTGTAGCGGACCCGCCGACCGTCCCGCCGTTCCCGGGAGACCGCACCCGCGGCCCGCGTCCCGGCGGTGGGGTGCCAACTGCTCAGCCCGTACGCGACGTGCACCTCCTCGGCCGCCGTCCGGTCGCCCATCGCCGCGGTGGCGAGCAGGTCGCCGAGGCCGCCGAAGAAGGCCATCGCCGGGAGGACCACCGTTCCCGCGGCACGGGCGCGGTCCGCGAAGTGCGTGAACGTGTCGAGGTTGGCCTCGATCTCGGCCGCCACGTCCACGTACGGGACCCCGGCGCGCAGCGCCGCCTCGATCACGGGGGCCGCCGTCACGGCGAAGGGCCCCGCGCAGTTGACCACGGCCGCCGCGCCGGCCAGCGCCCGGTCGAGCGACGCGGGGTCGTCGACCGACGCCGGACGCACCTCCAAACCCCGTTCGGACACCGCGAGCTCCGCCAGCTTGCCGGCATCGCGCCTGGAGAGCACCGGGAGGTACCCGCGCTCCCGCAGCTGCGCCACCACGAAGCGCCCGGTGTGCCCGTACGCGCCGAACACCGTCACCGTCCGTCCTGATCCCATGGGTCCTCCCCCGACTCGTCCGGTCCGCCGCCGGTCTGCGGCGTTCCGTCACCGACGATCCTGGCGGCCGCGGCACTCCACCACGAGTGTCCGGAACGACACGACCCGTACACTTCCGGACATGGGCACTGTCGCACTGGCCGTCACCGAGGGCATGCTGCACTTCGAACTGTCCGTGGCGTACGAGGTCTTCGGGAGCGGCCCGGCCGGAGGGGCGGCCTCCTGGTACGAACTCGCCGTCTGCGGGCCGGAGTCCGTACGGGTCGGCCGCTTCCGGCTGGAGCCCGACCACGGCCTCGACCGGCTCCCGCTGGCCGACACCGTGATCGTCCCGGGCTGGGCCGACGTCGACGTGGCCCCGCCCGCCGACCTGGTCGACGCGGTGCGCGCGGCCCACGAGGCGGGCGCCCGGGTGGCCTCGCTGTGCACGGGCGCGTTCGTGCTCGCCGCAGCCGGGCTGCTGGACGGGCGGCGCGCGACCACGCACTGGGCGCACACCGGCGTCCTGGCCGCCCGCCACCCCCGGGTCGCGGTCGATCCGGACGTCCTGTACGTGGACAACGGCAGCGTGCTCACCTCGGCCGGCAAGGCCGCCGCCCTGGACCTCTGCCTGCACCTGGTCCGCCTCGACCACGGCTCGTCGGTCGCCAACGCGGTCGCCCGCCGCCTGGTCGTGCCGCCGCACCGGGACGGCGGACAGGCCCAGTTCGTCACGACCCCGGTGCCCGCCCCGGACAACCACCCGCTCGCCGACCTGTTCCCCTGGGTGCTCGAACGGCTCGACCGGCCGCTGTCCGTGGAGGACCTGGCCCGCCGGGCGCGGATGAGCTCGCGACACCTGGGCCGCCACTTCAGGTCGGTCACCGGCACCACCCCGTTGCAGTGGCTGCTGACCCAACGCATCCGCCACGCACAGGAGTTGCTGGAGACCACCGACGACAGCGTGGACACCGTCGCGGCGGCCACCGGCATGGGCACCGCCACGACCCTGCGACGGCACTTCAACCGCACGGTCGGCGTGCCCCCGGACACCTACCGTCGCACCTTCCGCACCCGCACCGCCACGGCCCAGGACGCCGACGGGCAGTCCCCTCGGCGCCCTTGAGCCACCGGGACGGGAAAACCGGTTCGTCCTCCACCAGTCCCGCCCGGTAGACATCGGAGATGACGAACGAAACGTCGGAACCTCTGGACCGGCTCCTGGCCGAACACGCCTGCGAGCGCCTACTCATCGACTTCCTGCACCGCCTCGACCTGGGCGAACCCGGCACCGTTGCGCAGCTGTTCACCCCCGACGGGGTCTGGGAGTGGCCGGCGGGCGAGCGCCGCGTCGAGGGCCGCGACGCCCTGCGGACCTACTTCGCCTCCCGGCCCGCCGACCGCATGTCCCGCCGGCTGTGCAGCAACGTCCTGGTCGACGTCCATTCACCGACCACGGCCACCGCCACCTCCTACTTCGCCACCTACCGCGTCGACGGCTGGACGGGCGGCATGCTGCCGCCCCGGCTCCCCGTCAACGTCGGCCACTGCGAGGACACCCTCCGCAGGACGGACGGCCGTTGGCTGCTCGCCACCCGCACCGTCCACCTCCCCTTCGGCGGGCCGACGGAGCGGCTCGCCGCGCCCGAGAAGCCCCTCGACCGAAGCTGACGAACCGTCTCCGCGAGCAGGGCGTCCGGTCTGGCGGCGGTCGTGATCGCCACCGCCTCGCCGACAGGACCGTCCACCGGCGAGATACTGGAGGCCCCCAGCAGTCGCCGCACCCGAGCCCCGGTGTCGCGGACCGACGGCGTGAACCGCTCCACATCGAGATCGGTCACGGGTCCGAGAGCACCGGGTAACGACGCAGCACCTCCGTGACGGTCTCCCGCCCGGCCTCGGCCAACACCAGCGCGCAGTACTTGCCGCCGGGGCCGCTCCCAGTCGAGCAGTGAGCACAGCAGCTCGGGCATCCCGGCCGCCGCGGCCGTCGGCTCGACCCTGCACTTCCAGCGGGGGTGTCAGCCCGGAGGTACCGGCACCTCGCCGGAGTCGAGGAAGAGGTAGTCGTACACCGTCCCGAGGTATGCCTGGAGTTCGTCGTCCGACTCGAAATCGACGAACGTCAGGTCGCAGTACTCGCCGTGCGACAACGGCTGCTCCTCCAGGACGTAGTCGAACATCCGGCGGAGATCGTCGGCCCAGGACGCCCGCTTCACGTTGGCCGGAACGACGGGCATGTAGGCGTAGGCCGTCTCCACGTGAAGGTACTGCCTGATGAATCCGGCCGGGACCATTCTCAGGTCCATGACCAAGGCTCTCCAATCCGCGCTCCAGCAGGCGGGAACGCATCATCCTCGGGCGGATCTCACGTGGGGAACTCGCCGACCCAGGTGCCACGGAGCAGGTGGTGCGGGAGGTACTCCGACTCGACCTCGATCGGCATGCCTGCATCGTGGGCGAGGCACGCCATCGCCAGCGGGGCCAGGGCGACCAGTCCGGTGGTGTCGAGGGAGCGGGCCTCGTTCTCGGTCCAGTACTCCTTGTGCCAGGTCAGGGCGGCCACCAGGGATTGGTTGAAGGCCTGGTGCTCACGGCGCAGGTAGTGCTGGAAGAGCTCCAGCGGCGGGTGGAGGATCTTCAGCATCAGTTCGACACCGGCGACCCGCGCGTTCTCCGGTTCGGTGCCGCGGACGGCTGCCACCAGGGAGTCCCACACCTGTGCCCGTCCCGACCGAGCGTGCTGGAGAGCCTCGATCCAGTCGTAGACGTAGCCGTCGAACTCCGTGCCGGATGCACGCAGGAACTCGACCGGGACCTGCGCGAGTCGGTTCAGCCGGTCGTCCTCGCGACAGATCACCGCGAGGTAGAACGCACTGAGCCAACCACCCGCGTGCAGGTAGTCCTGCGGACCCGTCGCAGGCAGCTTGCGCACCTCACCCGCTGTGCCAACCCGGCAGGCCACCGGCCCTTCCTCCGCCGTGCCGGCGGCGAACAGCGCGGGCCCGACCTGCATGGCCAGCACCCATGCGTGCCAGGTCTCGTTCATACCGGCCCGGGGGTCCTGCAGGCAGTGCTGCTTCGCCAGTCCGAGCGCGAGTTCCAACGCGTCGGCACGGTCGTCCTCGGACGTCTCCAGCCCCTCGACGGCCTCCTCGACGGCCTCGACGACCGGCGCCATGGCCCGGCCGACGGTGTCGCTGCCGCAGTGATGCCGCTGAACCTGTGTCGTCATGTACTTCCTCGAGCTGGACTGCGGAAAAGGCTCAATCATCGCGCGCCTTCTCATGTGCGACCCAGCTGCGACGGACCAGGTGCTCGGGCAGGTACGCGGAACCCACCTGCGGAACCCCGCAGGAGACGCTGCGGGCGTCGGTGGCGATGAGGGCGCTATTCGGGAGCGTCCTGCCACAGGTCGAGCAGGGTCGGCGCGAAGTACTTCTGCTCCCAGAACCCGGCCTCGGCGGCCGCCGGATCGATCGTCCCGATCCAGCTGAGGACGTCCTCCTCCAGGTTGAAGGAGTCGTCCACGCCGAGCAGGACGGGCACCTGCAGCACGGCCCGGTGCACCATCACGATCCGCAGGAACTGCGGCAACCCACCGGCGATCAGGACGAGGTCGCGGTTCCAGTCCTCACCGAACACCTCGCCGGTGCGGCCGTCCAGCAGGATCGGCGAACCGAAGACCCTGCCGAGCCCGGTCAGCAGCCCGGGGCGACCGTCCGCCGGAACCAGTCCACCTGGCGCGAGTTCGGGGGTCAGCAGTCCCGGATGATCCGCCACCGGCCAGCCCACCGCGCTCAGGAACTCCCTAGTGGGACCGTGTTCGACCGCGACCGGAAGCCCCTCGGACGGCACCGGGCGGCACGCTCCGCGGCCGAACGCCCAGCCCTGTTCCAGTTCCTCCCGGCCGAGCGGCCCGTTGAAGGACACCTCCGGCCGGGGCCACCGCGCCCGGCCGCTGAGCGGGCGCCCGGACCCTCCGCGCGGAAGCCTCGGCAACCGGGTCATCAGGTCGTCGCGCACCACCGCGCCGAACAGCCCGCACCGCCCCATGAACACCCACGTCGTGCCGCCCGCCGGGTCCGAGGGCGTGCACTGCACGGCATGCACCACCGACTCCCCCGCCCACGGCAGCTCGGCGGCCTCCTCGTACTGGCGGCCGAGACCGGCGGAGCTCCACTCCCCGTCCATGTGCAGGGCCGTGCGGCCCGAAAGGTCCTTCTCCCGGGGGCGGACGTTCTGGTGCACCTCGGTGTCCACCCCGCCGAGCTTCTCGCCGGTGCGGAAATTCCACAGCTGCTCGTACACCGTGCCGTCGCCGTCCCAGGGCTCGTGCCGGGTGGCGAGGGTCGGACCGTCGGGCCCGTGCACCAGCAGGATCCTGTCCTGCTCGGTCTCCGCGGGCGTCCGCGGCGCGTACCCGCTCGGCCATCGCCAGTGCGACCACACCGTCCGCCACGGCAGCCGCACCCGGGTCGCCACCTCGTCCGCCGCGGCCGTGGAACCCCGCCCCACCAGTGTGTGGTGCACCCAGGACAGCCACTCCTCGTGGCTCGCGGGCGGGGCCACCCCCTCCAGCAGCACGCAGTGCAGATCACCCGCGACCGTGCCCAGCGGCACACCCTCCGGGTACGCCAGCGCCAGGCCCAGGCCCAGGCCGTACCACCCCGACTCCACCAGGAAATCCGGATCGGAGAGCCACTCCCCCAACTCCCCCGCCAACGCCGCATGCACCGGCCGTGCCGCCTGCAGGTACCCGGCCGCAGCCGGCTCCCCCCGCAGCCCCAGCACGGCCCGGTGCACGGCACGCTGCTGGTCCGCCGACAACGGGAAGCTGCGTCGCACCTCCCGGTGCACGTGGACGTCGGCGAAGCCGATGCCTCCGCCGTCCCGTACGAGCAACGGGTGCCGTTCCACAGCCTCCTGAAGCTCTTCCTCGGCGACCGGCCCCGCCAGAGCCGCCACGACAGCCCGCCAGACGACGAGCGGCGAACGCCGCAGCTCCAGCGCACCCGAGGCTGCCAACAGCACCTGGTCGAGAGGACCTTGCGCGGTCACGCCACCGGCCACCGGCCCGGGCCGGACGTCCGGGGCGATCTCGACGCCCACCCCCAGCACCGCCTCGGCCCGGCCCCGCGCCCACTGCCCGACCCGGTCGGGCTCGGCCGAACTGATCAACGGCCCCGCGGACCCGACGCCCTCCAGCCGCACACTCGACGCCCCGCTCCCCTGCACCGCCCGCAGCGCCCGGGCCTGCACCTCATCCACGTGCAGCCCGCCGCAGTCCACGGTCACCAACACGTCCACGGTGCCCTCCCCAGTCCATGCCTCAGGCACGGATCACTCTCTCAGGCAGCACACGGCCGTGCCGGACGGACGTGAGGCTGGAAGGACCAACACCCAGCCGGAGCCGATGAAGAGCTGGTCGTACGCCTTCCGAAGGTGTACGTGGAGCCCGTCGTCCAACACGAAGTCGACGAACGTCAGACCGCAGTACTCACCGTGCGACAAACTTTCCCAGGACGTAGTCGAACATCTACCAGAGATCGCTGGCTCAGCCCGTGTGCTTCATGTAGGCCAGAACGACGGGCGTGTAGGCGTGCACCGTCTGCGCATGGAAATACTGCCCGGTGAATCCGGTCGGAGCCATTCTCACATCCTTCACGGCCGATATTCACGAACGGCGGCGTACGCGCGGGCCGCGCGTTGCGGACCGGTTCGCCGCTCGAGGTAGTCGGAACGCCGAACCCCAACTGCTCATGCGGCCGCGGTCCGCGCGAGTCCGGATGCATTCAAGGCAACTGCCGTTCCTTCAGAGGAGGCCGTCCCACATCTGCTCGACCACGACCGACCACCAGTTCTCGCTGCCGCCGAAGACCGTACCGTCAAGTGCAGCCAGACCCTGCTGGAAGTCTGCCGTGTGCCGGGCCGCCTCGCCGGGGTCCAGGCCTCGCCGCTGAGGCCAGGAGGAGCGCAACAGGTCGAGACAGGATACGAACTGTCCAGTACTGCGGTTCGTGTATCTCACGCTGCCGAGTCGCCGGCCTACGGCCCAAACCTCGCCGGTTTCCGGAGTCACACACAGATCCCGGCCGAAGTCGGTACCCAGGCGCACGTATCCGCGCTCGGCAAAGCGTGCCGCAACAGGGTCGGCGACAGTCGTACCCTCGGCCTCGAGTTGGTCGAGCAGGAGGATGCCTTCCTCAGCGGCCGGCTCGAAGAAGGGCGGAAGTGCCGGGCCAACCGGGTCCGACCGCACCGCACCGCTGTCCGTCGTGATGGGGAACGGCAGGCGGCGGGTCTCGACGTCGACCACGAATCCACGCCTGCGCCCGGAGTCGACGATGTGCGCGCGCAGGGCTGCGAGACCACGCTGCCGCGAGGCTTCCTCCGCACCGTATTCCGCGGAGTGCGACAGTTTCACGTCCGGCCACCAGCGGCGCACCTGAGCTGCGCAATTGCCACCCGGCAGCTCGCAGACCTGCAACTCCGTGTACAGCTCGAGGACATCATCGGCACTGGTGCCGAGCGATTCCAGTCGTTGCCGCAACTGCCACTCCGGATGGAGCAGCCCGGGGCCGCTGCGGGCAACCTCGGACTTCACTTGCCCTTCCGGCGTACGAAACCTCACTGCTGCCGAATAACCCGGCCCGGTCCTCAACACCGATCTCTCTCCTCCTGCCGCAGCCTGCCCACCGGACCTTCCCTCGCCCTAGCCGTAGAGCGTGTAGGAGGTCTCGTCCTCCACCGCCTGGAACCACCACCAATCGGCGCCTTGCTCCTCAGCGGCCTCCGGGTCGATCCGGGTGAGTGACGCACGGAGGAAGTCCAGGAACTCGTACCGCTCCGGAACCTGCCGGACCGCAGACACGGACAGTGCCCACGAGGTGAAAGCCTGGCAGGCCGCGAACCTTGCGACCGAGGTGTTGACCAGGTCCGGTTCAGAGGTCTCGGCTTGGACGACCCGGCCGGTTGTGTGCTCCACGCACAGCGGTGTCTCTTCGTCCGCGGACAGTGCCAGTACGGTGCGGCCGGCATCGTCCGCCGAGGCCGGCTCGCCCAGTTCCTCCAAGTGGTCCGCCAACGTGCGCGGGTTCGCAAGGAAATCGGCAGTACCGCGCCAGAAGACGGGGAAGCCCGGCAGCCCCAGGGAACACAGACCGTGGACAACGTCCTGCCGCTCTGCCGCGCCGCCGAGAGTCTCACGGTCGGCGCGTACGACGCCGCCGAAGTAATAGCGGGTCAGGTCGGTATCGGCCTGCGGGGGCAGGGCCCACATGCCGTCGGGCGGCAGAAGGTTCGGCGCCGTTGTCTGCAGCTGCTGCACCGGTGCGGGAATGGTCGGGTCGAAGGTGATGACGGCTGCCCCGCTGTGACCGGCCAGCAGCACTCGGCCGCCGGGCAACGGATACATCCGGGCACCGGGGTACGGCGTGCAGAGAGCGTGGACGCGGTCACCGGCAGGACTGGTGACCCTCACCTTGAGCAGGCGGAAGTCCCGCACGATCTCGACCACGGGTGCGGCTCCCGCCACCGCTTCGGTCTCCGCCACCGGCATCGGCCCGGTAGGGGGTTCCGCCTCGGTCTCGCCGATCTGCGTACCGTCGGCCAAGGAGTACCAGCGGTGGAGGCCGTCGTAGAGCGATTGCAGACAGACCTGGTGCACTTCACTGCCGCCGTCGGCCCCGCGGACCCCGGCAACCTCGACGGGCCCGGTCCAACCCTGCGCGAAAGCTCGGGTGTCGAACGCGCCAAGGGGTCGCCAGTGGGCCCAGTCGGCCCGCCAGGGCAGCTGCAGGCCCAGGCCGTCCAGAGCGTGGACCAGGTCTTCGGCGCCCCACATCTGCGCGGCGAACCGCAGCCGTGACACCCATTCGGCAAGGTCGCATCGGGCTGCGTTCCGATAGAGTCGCACCGCTTCGGCGACGACACGGCGGCGCAGCGCCGCGAGCGTGCCGGTGGCTCGGTCCTGACCGTCCCGATCGACTGCGGCAACGGCCTCGGCCAGGGCTTGGGGGTCACTGAGCACCAGGACCCTGACGTCCTCGAGCCAGTCGTCCAGTACGCCTCCGGCCAAGGCGTGCCCGATTCCGAACCTCAGCGCGTAGGACTCCGCCGGGTCCGGCTCGCGACCGGTCGCGAACCCGACCACGTCGTCCGGAATCCGTTGCCGCACTGTCGCTGCCAGCCGACGCTGCACCTCCGCCGCGCTGGCGCCGTACGACGCGAGAGCGGCATCCGCCAGGGCGGCGTCGCGCAGGCGGGCGTGTCGCACCGTGGAAGCGTCCTGGGTGGCGGCATTCGTCGTGAACTCGTAAGCGACGAAGGCCTCGACCGCCTCCTCGACCTGCCTGAGCTCGTCGAGGGAAACCTCCCGGCCGCGAACCGCGGCAGCGGCCTGCATCCGGAGAGCGTCCGGCATCCCGAGAACACCCTCTGCCATGACCAGCGGTGCCAGCAACTGTCGGACCTTCGGAGCGGCCGGGCCGAACGACGCCAGGACGTACTCCCAGGCCTCTTCCAGTGTTCGGGGCAACTCGGGCTCCACTGTCCCCCGGACCCGGACCTCCATGGCCAGCACCTCAGCCAGGAGGAAGTTCGGCCAGGCCGCCGATGTCAGCGCGGCGGCAGCACTTGCAGCATCCGCGGCCGCATCCGCGTAGACCGAGCCCGGCACGTCCAGCAGGCCGCGCACCCATCCCTCGAATGCGGCCCGGTCCGGGGCGAACCGCTCC
Organism: Kitasatospora sp. NPDC093679; assembly: GCF_040683455.1. Classification (NCBI taxonomy): domain Bacteria; kingdom Bacillati; phylum Actinomycetota; class Actinomycetes; order Kitasatosporales; family Streptomycetaceae; genus Kitasatospora; species Kitasatospora sp. NPDC093679. The sequence goes on along the minus strand of NZ_JBFBDW010000092.1, from coordinate 4,180 downwards.
TCGTCGAGGTCGATCACCGACGGGACGAGGCGTGGATAGCGCCGCAGCAGTGCGTCGAGGTCCTCCCGGCCGACTTCGGCGAGCAGCAACGCGCTGTATCCACTGCCGTCCCGGCCCATCGTGGCCGGGTCCAGGAACTCGCGGACCAGATCCGGTACTCCGCGGCGCGCCGCCGTTACCCGCAGCCGCCCGGGGACGCCGCTCAGCAGGACCGCCTGCGGCCGAGCGGTCTCCTCCAATGCCCTGGTCAGCCCGGCGTAGTCGAGATCGCCTCTCACACTCGCTGCCAGGCCCGCGCCGTCGGCCAGTGCCCTCAACCACTCCCCCTCCGTCTCCCCGTCGGCGTCCGCGACACCAACAAAGGCGTTGACCGGCGGCAGCGGCCCGTCGGCCGAAGGGATGAACTCGCGCGCCTCTTCGTCGGCCCCCAGCGCCGTGCGAGCCAGGAGCCAACTCTTGCCCGCCCCACGGTCCCCTGTCACGAGACGGACGCCGTCCGCGATGTCCCTCCGCTCAAGCCACGCAGCCAGCTCATCGGCAGCGGTCAAGCGCCCGGCCAGGTGGAAGCGCATGCGGGGGTTCACTCCTCGTTCTCGTTCGCTTCGGCGACCGCAGTCGGCTGCGCTGCGGAAGCGGCAGGATTTCCGGACGGATAGTAGCGGCGGTTCTCGGCGATGATCTGCGCACGGTTGGCAACGATCTTGTCGACCTGCGCTTCCATCTTCGCACCGCTCGTGCCGTCGTCCGGGTGAGGCACCGAGTGGGTGACACGAACCTTGCCGAACGTCGTGTAGAGGATCCTCGCGCAGCCGGACTGCCTACAGGGCGCCCGCTCGGAGTACACCTCGATCAGCTTCACCCGCTGCGGCGGCGTCAGATTGCTCTGAACTCCCCGCAGGTATTCGGTGGCCACCTTCTCCGAGTGGCCGGCATGCGTCCAGGGTTGGTCGGCGATGGGGGCCACCGTCTTCACACGGGCGGGCCAGTTCCGGGAGATGAGCACCTGCTCGGCACCGTCCGGCTCGATGACGAACTTGAAGGCCGCGTAGTTGGCCTGAACGCTCTCGTGCAGATCGCCCACGTTCGGGTGTCGGGTGAGGATCGAGTTCGGGACGGCGTAGTGCTGGAAGAAGGCGTCATCGGCTCGGGCAGCCTCGACCATTCTGCTGAGGTCGGAGGTGCCGAAATCCTCCTGCTCCGAGGCCGCGAGCGTCTGCCACTCGTGACCCGCCCGGTTCCTTTCCGGAGCAGGGGGGTCCTTGAGATACCCGTCCTCGGACTCCTTGTGGTCGGTGTCCAAGCGTTCGCCGTAATCGGGTGCACTCGTCGTCCGCTTGCCGGCGGCCTCCTCCGGGGCGCGCCGCTCAGGGCGGGTGTCGGATGCGTCGTGGTGCGGATCGCGTTCGGGCGGCGCGGGACGGCGGTCCGCACCCAACGGGATGGCGAAGACGCCGTGGTCACCGCTGTGGAGGGGCTGGTCGGAGCGGCGGCCGGTCTGGGCGTCGACATAGGTGATCTTGCCGTTGTGGTTGACGGCGTTCCAGGCGTGGGCGCGGCCGTCCGCGTCGCGGGTGATGATGACGGCCTGCGAACCGTGGCCCTCGCGGCGGAGGGTGTCCTCCAGCCTGCGGTAGGCGTCCTTGCCGTCGCCCATGTCGGAGAACTTGGCGCCGAGGGCGTTCTCGATGCGGTCGCGGCCGCCACGCTCACCGCGGTCCGAGGGGTTGCCGTCCGCGTCGTGGTCGGGGGTGCGGGCAGCCGCCGGGGTCGGGTGCCCCGAGTAGGTGTCGACGGTGGCCAGTGCCACGTCGACGCAGTTGTTGTGGCGCCCGGGGGCGTCCGGGTCGCCGTTGATGGCGCGCGGCCAGTCGCCCTCCGGGTCCGGGTGCCGCTGCGGCTTGCCGTCGGCGTCGCGCGGGACGGAGTTCTCGACCCGCTCACGGTCGTGGTGGCCGGGCTCGACCAGGCCGCCCGGGCTCCCGTACGGACGGTCGGCGGTCGCCGGACGGTCCGGGTCGGCCGGCCTGTGGTCCGGGGTGTCCCCGTCGGTCGACTTGTGGTCCGGGGTGGCGTGCTCGGGGTCGCGGTTCGGCGTGGGCCCACCGTGGTCGTCGCGCCGGTCCGCCTCCGGGCGGTCTGCACGCGGGTCCGGGCGAGTGGGTGCGCCGTCCGGACGCTCCGCCCGAGGGTCCTGACGCGGAGCGCTGTCGGCCGGGCGGTCGGCACGCGGGTCCGGACGCGAGGCGGCGTCGGGACGCGGAGGGCCGACCCGCGGGTCGGGACGGCCGGCGGTGGGCTGCCGACCCAGGTTGGTGGGGTGGTCGGCGCGGTCCGGGCCCGGGTTGTTCCGCTGGCCGGGGACGGTGGGCCGGTCGGCGTCGGCAGGCCGGTTGCCGTTCGGGGTGCCGGTGGCGGGGCGGTCGGCACGCGGCGTGTTCGCGCTGCCCGTGCCGGGCGTCCCGGTGGTCGGCGGGACACTTGCGCCGGGGTTCACCGGGCCGGGGTTCTGGGACGGCTGGCCCGTGGACGGCGTTGCGGCGCTGTCCGGGGTGGGCGTACCGGGCGTATGGGTCGGCGGTGCATCCGCGACCGCGGTGGAGGCGGTGTGGACGGTGGCCCGGTGCGGCCCGTCCGAGGAGGGCGTGCGGGAGGCGTCGCCGGCCGGGACGTGCGGCACCGAACCTGCATGCGGCGGCACCGCCGAACCGGAACGTTCCTGCTGCGGGGCGCCCTCCCCGGCCCGCGGGGTTGACTCGTGGCGCTGCGGCGGCGCCTCGTGCCCGGGGCGGCCGGCCTCCGGACCGTTGTGGGACTGGGCCGCGGTACTCGCCGGGGCGTCCCCGCGCACCGGGCCGTACGACGGGGACGGTCGTCCGTCGCCGCTGTGGGACGGGTTCCCGGACGGCTCGTCGCTGCCGCGCACCGGACCGTAGGACGGAGCGGTGGTGTGCGCATCGGCGGCATGCGGCTGAGCCTGCTGGGCGTGCGCGGGCGTCGGGCCGGCGTCCGGGGAGGGACGGGACGACGGGGAGCCTGCCTCATGGCTCGGTGTCGGCGTGCGGGACGAATCGGGCGCGGTGTGCGCGGGGGCCGGGCCGGGCCGGGTGGCATCCGTACCCGCGTGCGACGGGGTGCCGCTGTCACCGCCATGGTGCGGACCGGCGGAAGGCGTCGCCTCGGACCGTCCGACCGGCGTACCGCCGTGGGTCGGCGCGGGAGCGGGCGAACTGTCCGACGCGGTGTGGGCGGAGACCGGGCCGGGCCGGGTGGCGTCCCCACCCGGGTGCGGGGCGGTACCGCTGTCACCGGCGTGGGGCGTGCCACCGCGGCCCGGGGCCGACGATCCGTCACCGGCGTGGTGGGACGCCGGGGTCGGGGCAGGAGCGGGAGCGCTGTCGGGCGCCGGGTGCGCGGTGGTCGGGCCGGGCCGGGTGGTGTCCGCGCCGGAGCGGTCCACGGGGGCGTCTCCGTTGTGCGCGGGTCCGTCCGGAGACCCGTGGGCAGAAGGGTCGGACCGACTGTCGGTACCGGTGTGCGCGGGCGGCGCGTCCGCGCCGCGGCCGTCGCCCGACGCCGGCACCGGGCCGTCCGAGCCGGGCACCGGCCGGCTGTCCGTACCCGTGTGGGCGGGCGCGGCCGTGTCCGCGGCAGGGGCGGGCGCGGGGTCGGAGCCCAGTCGCGTGCCGAAGGGGTCGAGCGGCGTGGCGCTGCGGTGGTCGCTCGCAGGTGCCGGGGCCGGCGTCGGCCGGGGCGTGTTCTCGCTCCGGTTGCCGGTGCCGCCGTCACCGCTGTTCCCGTTGTCGGCCGAGGGAGTCTGGTCGGCACCACCGTTGCCGGAGTCGCCGGACGAGGTGCGCGAGCCACTCGGCGAGGACCCGGACGACGACCCCGTCCCGTGCGAGCCCGACGTCCCGGTGCTGCCCGAGCCACCCGCCGAGCCCGACGAGCCCGAGGAATCCGAGGAACCCGACGTGTGGGAGGACGAGTTGGACGAGGACCCGGAGTCTCCGGCGCTCCCGTCCCCGTTCCCGTGCTCGCCGTGGCCGCCGCTTTCGCCGTGTCCGGCCGCACGGTCCGCATGGTGTCGGGCGGCGCCGCCGGCCCGCGAGCCGAGCCCGTCGCGCAGCGACTCGCCGAAGGTCTGCTTCCAGTTCTCCGCGGAGGACTTCCCCTCCTCCCA
>NZ_JBFBDW010000091.1:0-15209 GCF_040683455.1 Kitasatospora sp. NPDC093679 | reverse complement strand
TACGGCGCCCCGACGCTGTACGGCGCCGTGGCGGGGATCGTCGACCGCCGCCCGGTGCCGGACGAGTTCGCCGACGCCGTCGACTGCTTCCGGGCGGAGCGGATGCGAGCCGCCGTCGAGACGGTGGAGCGGAATCGGGCTGATGGCCGGCAGCGGGCGGTACGCGGGTCGGTGTTCGTGACCACGCAGGAGTTCCGGGCCGCGCTCGCCGACCGGTAGGCGCCGCGCACGAGCCCGCCCGGGTTCGGCCCGGGCGGGTGACCGGGCCGGGCGCGGCGGCGGGAAACGGGATGTGTACCGGCCTGGCAGCCGGTCATCGTACGCGGCGGCCGCGACCGCCCGCAGCAGCCACACCCGTCGAAGCACGGTGGAGGCGCGGCCTTCGTCGTGTCGTCCGGCGTCGGGTCGCTCGCGTCGCTCGTCGTCAGGTTCGCTTTCCTCGCGCCCCGGTCCCCGTAGGCTGCGGGCTCCGCCCGTCGCCCGGGCCCGTTCGGTGTTCCGCCCGGTCCGTGCGGGTCCGTGCGTTCCGGGTGTGTCGGACGTGCGAGAGGGGCAGGATCGGGTCCGGATGCGCCGGTTCGTCAGGTGATCGGCTTGATCGGTGGGGGAGCAGTGGACCACAAGGACGACGTGGCGAGCGCGTTGGAGGACCTGCGGCGGCAGCTGTACCAGGCCCAGGACGAGGGCCGGGGGGAGCAGTTCCGGTTCGAGGTCGAGAAGGCCGAACTGCACCTGGAGGTGCAGGTCCGCAAGGACGCCACGGGCAAGGCGAAGCTGTCCATCGGCGCGGCCGGGGCCGAGGCCGGCGGGGTCGCAGGGCAGAGCCGCACCCACAAGCTGGTGCTCGTGCTGAACGTGCGGGACGACGCGACGAACCGCCCGATTGAGATCGACCGGGAGGAGTACCGGCCCGGCTCCGCCTGGGGCTCGGGCGGCGCGGGGGGCGACGACGCGGAGGGGGCGGCAGCACAAGACGCCGAACGGGACGATCCCGCCGCACGCCACCCCGAGGGCGACGCGGGGCCGCGCACCGCCTGGAGAAAGTGACGCGCCCCGATGAGCCTGACTGAGCAGGACCTGGCCCGGCTGACCCTGGTACAGGTCAGCCGCCGTTCCGGGCACGTGAAGTACGGCTCCGGCTGGCTTCTCGGGCCGCGGCTGGTGCTGACCGCACGCCACGTTGTCACCGAACGGGACGGCACCCCGCTGCCGGGGATCCACGTACAAGTTGGTGATCCGCGCACCGGCGCGCCCTCGCCGCCGCCGGTCCGACGCGGGGCCCAGGTCTGCTGGTCCCAGCCCGGCCCCGTGTCCGGGGGCGCCCCCGACGTGGCCCTCCTCCTGCTGGACGAGCCCGTGCCCGCGGGAGCCGCACCGCCAGTGCGCTGGGGCTGGATTACCGGGATCACCGAACTCCCTTACCAGGGATTCGGGTTTCCCCGGTTCGCCGACCCCCGGGACCTGACGGGGCGCAGCCCGGTGAGGAACCCAGTTGAGCACCTCCGCGGGCAGCTCTCGCCGGTGTCCAACGACGGCCTAGGCGCTCTGGTCCTGGACACCAGCACCTGGCCACCCGAGTCGACCGACCCGCAGCAGCAGTGGTCGGGTGCCTCCGGCACCGCCGTGTTCTGCCACGGCCGCCTGGTCGGCGTCGTCATCGAGGCGTACGGCGGGCACCGCCAGTTCGCCTACCCCGTCAGCCTCCTGCTGGCGGACGCCGGGTTCCTCCGGCTCGTCACGGAACACTGCGGCGGAAGGCCGTTCCTAGAAACCGTCAGCGCCGCCCGCAGGGATCCGTTGGCCCCGGAGGTGACCTGGCCGGTCGAACTTGGCCAGGCACCCGCCCTGGCGACCGCCTTCCAGCCGCGCGCCACCCTGCGGAAGCAGATCAACGAGGCCCGCTCGCGCACGGGGACGGTGGTGCTCACCCAGGTGCTCTCCGGCGGCGGCGGTGTCGGCAAGAGCCAACTGGCCGCCTCCTACGCCGCCCGCGCCATCGCCGAGGGCACCGACCTGGTGATGTGGGTGAACGCCACCGGACTGCAACAGGTCATCACCCAGTATTCGCAGGCCGCGAAACGCCTCAAGCTCCCGGGCGCGCAGGGCGATGACCCCGAGCACGACGCCCGGGTGTTCCTTGAATGGCTGGCCGCCACGTCCAGCCGCTGGCTACTGGTGCTCGACGACATCACCAACCCCGACGCGCTGCGCCCCTGGTGGCCGGCCAGCCGCACCGGCGCCGGCTGGGTGCTGGCCACCACCCGGCGGCGCGACGCCGAGATCAACGAGAACGGCCGCACCGTCGTCTCCGTCGACGTCTACGAGCCCGACGAGTCGGTCGCCTATCTCGGTGCCCGGCTGGCCGCCGCCGACCGGGCTCATCTCCTCGACGGCCGGGCCCCCGCGCTCGCCGCGGCGCTGGGCCACCTTCCACTCGCGCTGAGCCATGCCACCGCGTACATGATCAACGAAACCCTCGGCTGCACCGCCTACCTGGAGGTCCTCGCCGCGAGGCAGGCCCTCCTCGACCAGGTCCTCCCGCCCGCCCCGGACGACGAGGGCAACCTCCGCCGGATCACCGCGACCCTCCTGCTCTCTCTCGACGCTGTCCAGGCCGTCGATCCGCTGGTCACCCCCGTCCTGCAGCTGACCGCCCTCCTCGACGCGCCCGGTCACCCCCGGAGCCTGTGGGACACCGCACCGGTTGCCGACGGACTCGTCGACCGCGGGCGCCGGGTGTTCCGCCGCCGCCCGCCTGCCCCGACCCTCGCCCAGGTCAACAGCGCCCTGAACCTCCTGCACCGCTACGCGCTGATCACATGGGACGGGCGCGACGAGGCCCGCGCGGTGCGTATCCACGCCCTCACCGCCCGCGCGGCGCGCGAGAGCACCCCTCCCGCGGACCTGCCCCGCCTGGTCACTGCGGCCGCTGACGCCCTGCTCGCCGTCTGGCCCGACGTCGACCAGCCCCACCCTGAGCTCGCCGACGCACTGCGCACCAACACCGAGGCCCTCGCCCGCCACGCCGGCGACCACCTGTGGACGCCCCTGCCGCACCTGGTCCTGCAGCAGGCCGGAAACAGCCTCCTCAACAACGGCCTGGCCAGGCTCGCGATCCCCTACTGGCAGGTCCTGGCCGAGGACTGCGCCCGGCGGATCGGCCCCGGACACCGCCGCACCCTCACCGCCCGGATCAACATCGCCAGCGCCCACCACCGGGCCGGGTTCCTCGACGAATCCATCGCGCTCAACCGGCACGTGGTGGCCGACTGCGAACGGAACCTCCGCCCCGACGACCCCTTCACCCTCACCGCCTACGCCAACCTCGCCGTCACGCTCTGGCAGGCGGGACGCACCGACGAGGCGATCGCCATCGAGGAGCAGGTGCTCGCCCACCGCGAGCGGATCCTGGGCCCAGGACACCGCGACACCGTCAACGCCCGCAGTCAGCTCGCCTCCTCCTACGCCCAGGCCGGGCGCACCGCGGAGGCCGCCGCCCTCAACCGACGAACGGTGCCCGACCTCGAACGGACCGTCGGCACGGACCACCCCGACACCCTTAACGCCCTCGGCAACGCCGCGTCCGAGCTCTGGCAGAAGGGAGAGACCGAGAAAGCCCTCGAACTCCACCGGAAGGTCATGCTGAAGAGCGAGCAGATCCTCGGCCGGGACCACCCCGACACCCTCCGCCACCGAGAGAACGTCGCCACCTGCTACTGGCAACTCGGACGCGCAGCCGAAGTCATCCCCCTCCAGGAAGAGATCCTCTCGGAGAGCGAGCGGGTCCTCGGCCCGACCCACTTCTCCACCACCACCACCCGCACCAACCTCGCCGCCTTCTACCACCAGGTGGGCCGCCTCGACGAAGCCGTCGCCCTGGCCGAACGGGCGCTCGCCGACAACGAACGAATCCGCCCCAACCACCCCGTCACGACCGGCACCCGCCTCTTCCTCTTCCAGTGCCACGAGGAGATGGGACACCGGCGCGAGGCCGGCGTCCTGCTCGAACGGGCGGTCATCGAGCACACGCGGATCCACGGCCCCGGCCATCCCGAGACCATCGCCCTCCGTCGGAAGCTGGACGCCTGGCGGCGCTCCGGCTGGTAACTCGGAGCGGGTAGTTTGCCTGACAGGCAACAGGATCTTTGGAACGTCAACAGACTGTTTGGGACCCTGGGACTGCATGCTGCCTGATCAGGGAGCCTCCGCATGTCCGTCACCGCCAACGCCGCCACGCTGGGAAGCCGCGCCTAGTGCCGTGACCGGGATGGTTCGCCGGGTTGGCGGCTCGATGCTCGGCCGACCGGATTCGAGGTAGTGAGAATTTCAGCGGTGTCGAGCCAGGTAGCGGGCTAGGCTCCCGGCATGGCTGGTCCAACCCTGGTGATCGAATTGGCGGAGCCTGTCTCCTCGGCTGCGCTGGCTGAGTTCAGTGTGCTGATGCGAGAGCTCTCCACCCACCTCGAGCAGCGGCGCCTCGGATACTTCGACGTCAACGTGCCCGTGGAATGGCTGGGCATTGATGCGGCGACGGCGCTCGATGCGCAGGAGGTGGACGGTCGTCGGCCCTTTCTGGTCTACCTGATGGGGCCTGGGGTCGGTGACGAGAGCATCTTCGAGGCCGAGCACGCGGACGAGCACGAGGTGGAAGCAGTCCTCGGCTTCAAGCCGACTCATGCCGTGAATGTCAGCGCCGGCTGCAACCGTGGGATCGACCACACGGCCACTGCTCTGCTCACCGCGGCAGTCGTCGACGTCCTCGGAGGGGTGGTCAAGGCCGAACTTCTGGAAGGCCAGCAGGCGGTGGTCGCCGGGCTTCCAGGGGTGCTGGGCCTCACCGACGAGGAGTATCCGATGGTGCTCGGCACTGCGGAATTCCTGCGGGCCTGGGTCGACCAACCCGGCTTCCGGCTGGTCAAGTAGCCCAGCGGCGGAGCCGGCGCCCTTGTCACGTGGCAACAGCGGGTCCGCCGCCCCAGCGGATGCCCTTCTCGCTGCGGATACGGGCCCGTTCGCGTCGCTGGGCGGCAAGGACGTCGGGGTGCCGGGCGTTGGTGTTGCGCCATCGCAGGTAGGCGTGCAGGGCCCGGGTCTGGACGGGGTGGTTGCGGTGGTGGGAGTTGGCGACGGTGAACTGCCGCAGCGGCCCGAAGTGGGCTTCGATCGGATTTGCCCAGGACGCGTAGGTCGGGGTGAAGCACAGCTCGACGCGGTTCTTCTTCGCCCAGCGCCGGATGGTCTGGCCCTTGTGGGCGGACAGGTTGTCCAAGATGACGTAGATCGGGGCACCGTCCGGGCGGGCCGCGCCGATCGACCTGAGCGCGGCCAGGGTGTTCGCGGCGCCTTTCTTACGGCGGTTCACGCCCCAGAGCTTGTCGTCGCCGACCGAGTAGCAGCCGTGGAAGTAACGGATTCCGTGGGTGCGGTGGTAGGTCGCGGGGTGCCGCTCGGGATGGCCGGCGGGAGCCCAGCCCGAGCCCATCGTGGGCCGGATGCCGAGCGGACCGAACTCGTCGAACGCGAAGACCCGGTCGGCGTCGGGTGATTCCTTCCAGGTCTTGGTCCGCTGGAAGGTGACGCCGCGGCGGGCGAGCAGGCACCGTAACGCCTCGCGGCCGATCCGGATGACGCGGCCGTGGACTTTCCGCAGGTAGGCAGCGAGTTTGCGGATCGACCAGCGGGTGAAGGGCTGGCCGAGCTTGGTGGGGCGGGTGGTGGCCGTCTGGACGACGAAGTCCTCGTCGTCAGTATTGAGTAGGCGGGGACGGCCTCCCGCCCACCGAGGGTCCAGAGCGGCCAGGCCGATCTCGTTGATTCCGGTGAATCACGTCGCGAACGGTGTCCTCGTCGGCCTGCACCAACTGCGCGATCACCGGAACCCGGTTCCCGCCGGCCGAGGCCAACAGCATCATTGCACGCCGGAACCGCACCGAACTGGTGCTGCCCCGCCGCACGATCTGCTGCAGCTTCTGCCTCTCCTGGTCGGTCAACCTGCGTACACGGACAGGTTCCGCCACCACACCCTCAACGGTCGGACCCACGGACATCACCGCACATCCAACCGCCCCCAACACCAACCCGGCGAACCATCTCGGTCAGAGCACTAGCCCGGGCCAGCCGGCCCCGCTGCGCCACGACCCACCGGCCGAGCTGCTCGCCCTCGAACACCGTCTCCTCCGGCAACGCGGCCCAGTCCACGCGGCCGTCGGCCTCCAGCCACCACTGCCGCGCCGTCGCGTAGGCGCGCTGCCAGATGACCGGCCAGCTCGGGCACCAGAATGGGTCGATCTCCTCCAGCGCCCGCCGCCGCTTCGGCACCTGCGCACCCGGCTGCCCCGCCGGCACCTGCGCCGCCGCCCGCAGCTCCGCGAGCCACGTCCCGATCGGATACCCGTCGATCGACGCCCGCGCCGGCGCCGCCAACGAGCCTGCGTGCTCCCTCGCCCATACCCGCGCCCAGTCCAGCCCGGCCTCGAACCATCACCTCGTCTTTCAGCGCCTGCAGGCCGGTCGGCTCGGGCAGGGGCTCCAGTTTCGGCACGGTGATCCACGGTCGCCGTGCCGCCGCGCTGCTGGACGCCCAGGCCGCCCGCTTCTGTATCTCCTGGGCGGACGCCCGCCTGGTCCGCTGGATGGCGGGCCCGCGGGACTGAGCGTCTCCCGAGGTCCCCCCGGCGCCTCCAGCGCGCAGGGGCGCGAGCGGGGGTTCGCGTGCGCCGGTCCACAACGGGAACCTTCCCCGTCCGCCTGATGGCGGAGGTCACACGGCGGCACAATGCTGCTGCCTGCGCGAGTGCGTGGCTGCGCGGGGAGTTGGCCTGGTGGGAGGGCGGCATGGCGGGGGCGGACGAGGGTGTGCTGTACGAGCGGGCGAGTGACCTGCACCGGCGGGGACGGCCGGAGGAAGCGATACCCCTGCTGCAAGAACTCCTCCAGGAGGCGCCCGACGACCTCGCCGCGCGCTACGCCTACGGGATCTGCCTGACCGACACCGGTCGGCATGCCGAGGCACAGGTTCAGTTCCGGCGTGTCCTGGACGGTGACCAGAGGCACTACCAGGCCGCCTACCGCCTAGGCCGGCTCCTCCAGGCCGACGGCGACGCGGAAGGGGCGGCGGAGGCCTATCTCCGGGTGCTCAGGGCCGCCGAACAGGTCCTCGGGGTGGCCGAGTTCCGGGACACCGCGACCCGGCTGAAGGCCTGCCGGGACACGCTCGGCGCCACGGTCCCCGCGCCGACCCGATCTCCTGCGGGGCCGCCCGTCACCGGCAGACCCATCACCCCCGGCCCGCCGACCCTGCGGACGCAGTCCGAGTCCCACCGCGTCGCCGAGCGGGGTGTGCTGAAGGTGCAGGTGCGGCTCAAGGCGCGGCACTTGCTGTCCATGCTCGTGAAGCGCTTCCTGATCGCCGTCGCGCTGACCGCGACCGGCATCTTCCTCGCCGACCGGGGCATCGGCGTGGGCGTGCGGGCGTTCAACCTGCTCCCCGGCTTCCTGGCGCTGCTCCACTTCCTCTGTTCCTTTGTTCTGCTGCTGGTGAAGCCGCGGACCAGCGGCGCCGACTTCTACGAGTACGGAGTCGACGTGAAGTCCGGCTTCGTCCGCCGCAAGGTCCAGTTCGTCTGGTACTACCAGATCGTCGAATCGCCCAGCTATGTCCGGACCTTCGGTACGTACTTCACCAACACTGCCTCCCTCGGCCTGCGGTACAACGAGGCAGGGGCCTCCTCCACGGTGTACGTGGAGCTGCCCGGGTTCGGCACGCCGGACCAGGTGCGGGAGACCGGCCGGTACGTCGAGTCGAGGATCTTCCCGGAGCGCCAGGTGATCCGGGGGCCGTGGACCTGACGGTGCCGGGGCCTCCCCGCGCCGCTACACCGGCATCTCCGGCGGGGCCAGTGAGGCGAAGCCGTCGAAGCCGCCCGCTCCGGCGTCCCCGTCGGGGGAGCCGGCGTCCAGGTGGCCGTCCGTCGCGGGGCCGTCGGGGCACCCGCCGTCGAAGTCGAACGCGGTGGCCCCGAAGTGCTCCCCGGCGAGCTGGTGCCCAGCCGGCCCGGTGTCGTCGGCCGGGGTTGCCGGGGAGGCTGGCGTGGCCGGTTGGGGCGGTTGGGCCCCTCCGGCGTCGTCGCCCTGCGCGTTCGGCGGAGCCGGTGTGTCGGTCGCCGTCGGCTCGCCGATGACGTGTATCCCGTCCACGTAGTCGTCGGGCCCCTGGATCCGCCCGGCGTCGGTGGGCGGGGCAGGGTCGGATCCCGCCGGCGGCGCGGCGCTCGCGTCCGGGCCCACCGCCGAGGCGTCCGGTCCGGCGCCGGGCACGGTCCCGTCGTCGTCTCCCCCGCCCCCGGGGGCCGGCGAGGAGGGCGGCCCGGAGTGTCCGGGGGCGGGGGAGTGCCCGACCGCCGCCGGAGGCCCGCCGGGTGAGCCAGCCGGTTCCCCGTCGTGCGGAGACGGGCCGCCGTGGTGGTCAGGTGCCTTGGGGTCCATCGGTTCCTTGCCGGGCATCGCGTGCGGTGGGGCCGTTCCGGGCGGTACGCCGGCGTCCGCAGGGGCGGCGGGAAGACCGTGCGGGTGCGCGGCGTCCGACGGTCCCTTGCCCGGGGCGGCGTGCAGTTCCTTGTGGTGGTCCGCGACTCCCGTGCCCTGGTGGCCGTGTGAGGGCGGGGACCCAGGCTGGGGAACGGCGGGTGCCGGCGGCTGGGTGTGTCCCGCACCGGTGTCCGGGGCGGGAGCGCTGGCGGGATGTGCGGGGTGGTGGGGGTGGGCGTGAGGGGTCGGGCTGTTGTGGTGCGTCGCGCTGTCGACGGTCCAGCGAATTCCCTGCTGGAGGTCGTTCTGGGACGAGCCTCCAGTGTGCTCCTGCCCCGTCTGGCTGCCGGTCCGGCCCTGGCCCGTCCGGTCTGCCTCCGGGCCGCGCCTCCGCGTCCCCGGGCTCCGGTCCCTGCCCCACCAGCGCCACACAGAGGAACCCGTGCCCCGGGGTCCGCCCCGTCGCCCTCCGCCCACCGCAACCATCCCCCCCACCGCGTCCCGCTCCGTCCGGTAACCCCATGGTCCCGGCCACGGCCCGGGCTGTCACCGGCGCACGGTGGTGAAGACTTCGCCCGCTCCTCAGTCGACGGGGACCCGGACCGCCGCGGAGCCCACCAGGGCCCAGTGGCCGGAGCACAAACCCGAGGGGCTGCGGCGGGCGGCCGTCGCCATGGCCCGAGAAGCCAGGGATCGGCGCCGTCCACAGGTGTGAGTAGTTGGGGTACAGGAAATCCTGGGGAGAACTGTCCGAAGTGTTCATGCACACCTGCTGCTGGGGGCAGGTGCTGCTGGCCAGGACCGCCGCCCGCTCGCACGGCTGGCGCTGCGAGACCTACGGCGCCCCGACGCTGTACGGCGCCGTGGCGGGGATCGTCGACCGCCGCCCGGTGCCCGGCGAGTTCGCCGACGCCGTCGAACGCTTCCGGGCGGAGCGGATGCGAGCCGCCGCCGAGACGGCTGAGCGGAACCGGGCCGACGGCCAGCAGCGGGCGGTACGCGGGTCGGTGTTCGTGACCACCCAGGAGTTCCGGGCCGCCCTCGCCGACCAGTAGAACCGCAAGCGTCCCGGGTCCAGTGCGGGCGGCGGACCCGCCCCCGGCCGGATGCGAGAGGGCAGGGCTGCGCCGTTTGGCGTGCTGACGGGCGGTCATACTGGCGATCATGAATGGTGATCGTCGCCCTCTGGGCCTGCCGGAGTTCTCCGCCCCCGCCGCCGATCGGCCGGACCCGGCCGAGAGGCGCCCGCTGCCGCCCGTGGACCGGGACCTGTTCCTGCCACCGCCCAGCACCGAGCAGCCGGCCCCCGCACCCGCGCGCCGCTCCCTGGCCGACGGCGGGCTCACGTTCTCCACCGGCGCCTGAACCCGGCGCTCCCGCACCACCAGGCGGAACCACCTGCTGCACCACCGAGACCGTGCGCAGGACTCCGCTGCCCCGCATCACGATCGATCCGGCCCAACAGCTCCGGCCGGGCGAAGGGCTACTCGGGCAGGACGGTGTGGGTGAGCACGGCGCGGTGCTCGATCCGCGCCGGACCCACCAGTGTGGCCCAGTAGCCGTCGGTACCCAGGGCATGCGCCGCCTGCCGCTCGGCCTCCCGGAGCCGCGCCGTCTCAGCCCGCTGCTCATCGGTCAGCTCGACATTCATCCCGCTGGGCAGGGCGCGCAGGTAGTCCCAGTGAGCGGCGCGGGCCGCGCGCAGCGCCGCCTCCTTCGCAAGGAGTTCCGACGGGAATTCGATCACCTGTTCGCTCTTCGGCACAACGCCATCGTAGAACCCTCTTCCGCTCGAACTCGCGCCGCCCCGCCGACCGTTCGCAGGAACGGCGCAGCTCCACCCGGCCGGCCGACGGCAGACTCCTGGAAGACGGCGCGGGCCCCGAAGCGCACTCCTCGCAGAGCTGTCGGAAGCCGGCATCCCATCCGCTGCGCTCTCCCGCGCCCTAGCCGGCGGTGCGGCACTGCGTCGACCACTTCACGTCGGCATGACAGAGCGGTAGTGCTGCTCTACTCAGGGTAATGATCCTTGCACCTTAATTCGAACAAGTGGTCGAATGGAAGGGCCGGAGGGGAGCCGGGTGGCGACGAAGGGGCTGATGGACTGGAGGTGAGGGTGGTGTTCGCGCACCTCCATGTCGCCTCGGGTTACTCGGTTCGCTACGGTGCCTCGCTGCCGGCCGCCCTGGTGGAGCGGGCGGCCGAGCACGGGTTCAGTGAGTTGACGCTGACCGACCGGGACACCGTCGCCGGCGCGGTGCGGCACGCGAAGGCCTGCGCCGCGGCCGGGATCCGGCCGCTGTTCGGCGCGGACCTCGCCGTCGGCCGGATCGACCCGGACCCGACCGGCCCTCGCCGCCGGACCCCGGTGCGGGGCGGTGCGTTCCTCGACGAGACGGCGCCGCGCGTCACCCTGCTGGCCCGCAACCGCACCGGCTGGGCCCACCTGTGCGCGCTGATCAGCACCGCCTGGTCGGTACGCGCCGAGCACGGCGCTGATCGGCCCGTCGTGCCGCTGGAGGTCCTCGCCGCCCACACCGAAGGCCTCACCGTCCTCCTCGGCCCCGCCTCCGAACCAATCCGCGCGCTCGCGGCCGGCCGCCCGGACCGCGCCGCCCAACTGATCGCCCCGTGGCGGGAGTGGTTCGGCTCCCACCTGCGCCTGGAAGCCGTCCACCACCACACCGGCACCGGCCCGGGCTCGCTGCGCCTGGCTGCCCGCACCGTCGGCCTGGCCGCTGACCTCGACCTGCTCGCCGTCCTGACCAACGCCGTCCGCTACGCCGACCCCCACCAGGCCCCGCTCGCCGACGTCCTGGACGCCGCCCGGCTGCTGCGCCCGATCCCGGGCCAGGCGGTGTGCCGGGGGGAGCGGTGGCTGAAGCCGGCCGCGGCGATGGAGCAGCTGGCAGGGGAGGTGGCGGAGGCGGCCGGGCAGGGCCCGTCGGGCGGGTGGCGGCTGCTGGCGGTGACCGCCCGGACCGGGGCCGAGTGCCGCCTGGATCCGGTGTCGGACCTGGGGTTGGGCGGGGTGCACTTCCCGGAGGAGGACCGGCTCCACCTGGCGCCGGGGACCTCGGCCCGGGTGCTGCGGGAGCGGTGCGAGGCGGAGCTCGCTCGACGCGGGTACGACCGGCGCCCCAAGGCGGTGGCCCGGCTGCGCGAGGAGCTGGACGTGATCTCCGCGCTGGGCTGGCCCACCTACTTCCTGACCGTGGGGCAGGTCGTCGCGGACATCAAGGCGTCGGGGATCCGGGTGGCGGCGCGCGGGTCGGCGGCCGGGAGCCTGGTGGTGCACCTGCTGGGCATCGCGGCCGCGATGCCGCTGGACCACGGCCTGATCATGGAACGGTTCCTGTCCTACCGGCGGACCTCGCTGCCGGACATCGACATCGACGTGGAGTCCGCGCGCCGCCTGGAGTGCTACCGGGCCGTCCTGGACCGCTTCGGACCCGAGCGGGTGGCCACCGTGGCGATGCCGGAGACCTACCGCATCCGGTGGGCGATCCGCGACGCAGGCCTCGCGCTGGGCCTGGACCCGCAGGAGGTGGACCGCCTCGCCAAGGCCTTCCCGCACATCCGCGCCCGCGAGGTGCGAACAGCGATGGCCGAACTGCCGGAACTGCGGCAGATCGCCGAGCATGCCGACCGGTACGGCAGGCTGTGGGACCTGGTCGAGCAGCTGGACGCATTGCCGCGCGGGATCGCCATGCACCCCAGCGGCGTGCTGCTGTCCGACTCCACCCTGCTCGCCCGCACCCCCGTGATGCCCTCCGCCGGGCAGGGCCTGCCCATGAGCCAGTACGACAAGGACGACGTCGAAGACCTCGGCCTGCTCAAACTCGACATCCTCGGCGTACGGATCCAATCCGCCATGGCCCACACCACCGCCGAGATCGCGCGCACCACCGGCCGGCGAATCGACCTGGACGACCCGCAGCAGGTGCCGCTCACCGACCCGAAAGCGTTCGAGCTGCTGCGCGAAGGCGAAAGCCTGGGAGTGTTCCAGCTGGAGTCACCCGGCCAAAAAGACCTCCTCGGCCGCCTCCAGCCGCAGACCTTCGACGACCTAATCGCCGAGATCAGCCTCTTCCGGCCCGGCCCGGTCCAAGCCGACATGATCCGCCCCTTCCTCCTCGGCCGGCACGGCCAACGCCCCGTCACCTACCCCCACCCCGACCTCGAACCCTGGCTACGCCCCACCTACGGCGTGGTGGTCTTCAACGAGCAGGTCGCCGGCCTGTTCGCCGCCATGACCCGCACCGACCTGGCGATGGGGGAGGAGGCCCGCCGCGCCCTCGCCGAACCCGACCGCGCCCCGGCTCTGGAGGCCTGGTACCGGCGGCGCGCCGCCGCGGCTGGCTACCGGCCCGAGGTCATCGAGCGGGTGTGGACCATGCTCAAGAACCTCGGCGCCTACGGCTTCGCCCGCGCGCACGCGGTCGCCTTCGCCCTGCCGGTGCTGCAGTCCGCTTGGCTGAAGACCCACTGGCCGGCGCCGTTCTACGCCGGCCTGCTGGAGCACGACCCGGGGATGTACCCCAAGCGCCTGATGCTCGCGGACGCCCGACGCCGCGGCGTGCCCGTCCTGCCCGTGGACGTCCAGCACTCCGCCGCCACCTACCGCACCGAGCAGCTGCCCGACGGCCGGCTGGGACTGCGGATCTCCCTTGCCGACGTGCACGGCATCACCCGGGAGATCGCCGAGCGGATCGCGGCCGGCAGCCCCTACAGCAGTCTCGCCGACTTCTGGGACCGCGCCCGCCCCTCCCGGCCGATCGCCGAACGCCTCGCCCGCATCGGCGCGCTCGACCCGCTCGCCCCCGGCGCGCACTGCCGCGAGCTCCTGCTGCAGATCGACGAACTCCACCGCCACTACCGCACCAAGGCCTCCCCGAACCAGCTGGTCCTCGCCCACCCCGCCGCCCCGGCACCGGGTACGACGGGTCTGCCGGTGATGAGCCCGGCCGAGGAGGCGCAGGCCGAACTCGAGGTCCTCGGCATGGACGCCTCCCGGCACCTCATGGAGCCCTTCCACCCGCTGATCGCCGAGCTCGGCGTCACCCCCGCCCACCGGCTGAAGGAGCACCGGGACGGGGAGACCGTCCTGGTCGCGGGCGCGAAGGTCGCCATCCAGACCCCGCCGATGCGCTCCGGACGCCGCACGATCTTCGTCTCCCTCGACGACGGCTCCCCAGGGAGCACCGGGCAGATCGACCTCACCTTCTTCGACGACACTCACGCCCAGGCCGCCCACCCGCTGTTCCACCACTTCCTGCTCCTCGCCCGCGGCACCCTCTCCCGCCGCGGAAAGAGCGTGACCGTCATCGGCCGCTGCGCCTGGAACCTCCAGGAGGTCGCCGACGCCCACGCCGCCGGCGGCACCGCGGCCGTCCGCGCCTACCTCGCCCGCACCACCACGCCGCCGGGCAACCCCGCCACCACCGGCCCGGACCCACACCGCGGCACCGCTACCCCCGGCCCGGTCGGCCCGCCACCGGGAAGTGACGGCGGCCGGGGCAGCGGCGCAGGGCAGCTGCGGCACGTCAGATTCGGGAGCAGCAGGTGACGAACCGCTCCATCCTCCACATCCGCCTGCACCGGCCGACGTTCCCCCTCTACAGCGAGGCCTTCGCCGTGCTCGGCCACATCACCCCCACCGTCCAGGCCCTACCACCCGACGCCGCCCTGCTCGACGTCACCAGCGCCCTCGGCTACTTCCGCCGCACCCCCGAAGGCCTCGCCGACCTGATCGCCACCCGCCTGCTCGCCCGCTTCGGCCTCCACGCCGCGATCGGCGGCGCCGACACCCCGCTCCTTGCTCAGCTTGCCGCCGACACCTGCACCCCCGGCAGGATCCACATCCTCGAACCCGGCACCCTCGACACCCGGAGCTTCCTGCGCTCCCGCCCCGTCCAGGCACTGCCCGGCGTTGGCCCGAAACTCGGCCGCACCCTGGCCCGGTACGGCATCACCACCACCGGCGACCTCGCCGACCTGCCCCTGCCCACCCTGCAGCGCATCGCCGGCGCCGCCACCGCCCGTCTCCTCCACGACCGCGCCAACGGCCGCGACCCGCGCACCGTCACCCCCTGCGGCCCGCCCGCCAGCATCGCCGCCACCCGCCGCTTCCCCACCGACGTCCTCGACCCCCACCGGGTCCGCCGCACCCTGCTCGATCTCGCCACCGACCTCGGCGCCCGCCTGCGCACCCAGCAGCAGGCCTGCCGCGCCGTCGAGCTCCAGCTCACCTACGCCGACCGCACCACAAGCACCCGCACCCGAACCCTGCGCGAGGCCACCGGCCACACACCCCGCCTCACCGACGTCCTCTACGACCTCTTCGCAACCCTCGGCCTACAACGCGCCAGGATCCGCACCGTCACCGCACGCGTCACGCACCTCATCCCCGCCGCCGGCCACACCCAACTCGCCCTCGACCCACGGACCGAGGACCGCCGCACCCTGGAACCCGTCATCGACCAGGCCAACCACCGCTGGGGCGCCGGCACCCTGAGACCGGCCGCGCTCACCGGGCCCAACCCCGTGCATGGACGGGACACTCCACCAACCGAGACCTCCCACACCCTCACATCCGGCCCCTGGCCAGGGAGTTCATACGTGGTGGGGGGCGGAGGTGGGGGGCGGGGCGGGGCGGGGCACTACGATCAATGATCGTAGTG
>NZ_JBFBDW010000090.1:0-16251 GCF_040683455.1 Kitasatospora sp. NPDC093679 | reverse complement strand
GCAGGCCCCGCCGGCGGGGGCCGGCGGCGCCCGCCCGGTCTAGCGCGGGTCTCCGCGGCGGGGGCGCCCCCCCCGGGGCGCGGCGCGCCCCCCCCCCACCAGTCGGACGCGGACCGCGGGAGGTTCCCGAACACCTGAGGGAATCCCGGCGGTCCGCGCCCGGCCCGGATCAGCCCGGCCCGGATCAGCCAGGCACCGGCACCGCCCCGACCGCCGCCGCCGCGGAGCGGTCCGCGGCCTCCGCCTCCCGCAGCAGCGCCACCAGTTGCTCCCGGGCCCGGGCGACCCGGGAGCGCACCGTGCCGATCGGGCAGGCCGCGACCTCGGCCGCCTCGGCGTAGCTCATCCCGACGACCTGGGTCAGCACGAACGCCTCGCGGCGCTGCGCCGGCACCCGGGCGAGCAGGTCGCCGAGCGCTATCCCGTCCTCGAACCCGCCCGTGGCGGACGGCCGGTGGCGGTCCACCGCCTCCTGCCAGTCCGGCAGGTCGGCGTGCTGCGGGCGGACCGCGGCACTGCGGTAGCGGTCGATCACCGTCCGCCGGGCGATCGACAGCAGCCAGGTGCGGGCCGAGGAACGGCCGGCGAACCCGGGCAGGCTGCGCAGCGCCCGCAGGAAGGTCTCCTGGGCCAGGTCGTCGGCCGCGTCCGGGTCGGTGAGATGGGCGACGAACCGCCACACGTCGCGCTGGGTCGCCCGGACGAACGCCTCCACGTCCTCGGCCCGCCCGTGCCGGGCGGCCAGCGCCAGTTCGGTCAGCAGGGCGTCATCCACGGCGCACCGCCCGCCGGTCGCGGTCTCCCGGTGCGGACGGCGCTACCGCCGGGGCGGTGCCGTGGTGGAGCATGGGCGGATGACCTGTGCCGACCACCGCGCGGCGATCTCCGCGCAGCTCGACGGCGAAGCGCCCGCGGACGGCCGCGGGGCGCACTGCGCCGACTGTGCCGAGTGGCTGGCCGCCGCCCGGCGGCTCCAGGCCCTGACGCGGGCCGCCGAGGGCCCGTCGCCGGAGTGGACGGGGCGGCTGCTGGGCAGCCTGGGCCTCGGCCCGGCGGCAGCGGGGGAGGCGGAGGGTACGGACGGGACGTCCCATGGTGGTTCCTGACGGCAGGAGGCATCCGCGGCGCCGCCCGCAGGGGGGGGGGGGGCGCCGACCTGGCACCGGCCGGGCACCGTCCGCCCGCGTCCCCCGGGCACGCCCGGACGCCGGACGGCGGCCGCACGCAGGACGGCCGCCCGGCCGATCCGAGGGGGTACCCGGGGTCAGGACGGAAGGGCGGTGCACCGGCCCGGCCGCTGCACCGCCGCAGGGGCGGGAGGGGCAGCGGCGACCGGCCCGCTGCGGTGCCGGTCCCCGGCGGGCAGCGGGCTGTTCAGACAGCCGGTACCGGGTGCGGCGGCCCGCGCCGGCCCACCGCGTGCGCCAGCGCGGGCTGCCGCGGACGGCGCACCCGACGCACCGCCGGACGGACCGCCCGCGGCGGCTCCTGCCGGAACGGCGCCAGCAGCAGCACCACCGGCGCGAACACCTCGGCCAGCGTCCGGACGGCCGCCACCACGGCGGCCAGCGCCGCCTCGCCGCGCCACAGCAGCAGCGAACAGGCGAGCGCCGCCACCAGGTGCGCGGCGACCATCCCCGGCGACATGCCGTGCAGCAGCGCCGCCCCGCCCGCACCGGCGCCCCCGCCCGCGTGGCCGTGCAGGCCGTGCGCGTGCCTGGCCGCGGCACCGAGCGCGGCCGGGTCCAGGCCTGCCGCCCGCGCCAACTCCACCGGATCGACCCCGTCCGGGGCCTCGCCGTGCACGCACAGCAGCAGCCGGACGAGGTCGGCGGAGGGCGCGGCCGGCCGCGCCGCGGTCTGTTCGAAGAGCAGGTGCAGGGCGGCCTGGGCGGCCGTCATCCAGCCGGCGATCGCCGCGATGCCGCGCCGCCGCCCGGCCGGCAGCCAGGTCCCGGCCGCCGTGCCGGCCGCCGCGGCGCCGAGCACCGGCACCGGGACGGGCTGCCCGGAGACGGCGGCGTGCCCCAGCGCGGCCAGCGCCACGCACACCGTGGCGAAGACCGCGACACGCAGGAGGCGGAACTGACAGAGGATCACGACCGGGCCATCCTCGCACCAACCGGACCGCTGCGCCGAACCGCCCCCGTCGGCCGGTAGCCTGCCGCGATGAAGGTCCACCTGCTCTGGCACATCGCCCACCACAACGAGGCGGGCGAGGACGGGGCCACCCTGCACCTCGACGGCGACGTCCCGTACCTCGACGAACAGGACGGCGACGACGCCAAGCTGCTCGGCGTCTACTCGACCGAGGCCCTGGCCGAGGAACGGATCCACCGGGCCCGCCTGCTGCCCGGCTTCGCCGAGGAGCCGGACTGCTTCCACATCGGCGAGTACACGCTCGACCGGGACGAATGGACCGAGGGCTTCGTCCGGCTCGCGGCGGCCGGGACGGAACCGGCCGGGACGGAACCGCCCGGCTCCGAACCGCCCGGGAGCGGTGGGACCGGGCCCGGGTCGCCCGGATAACCGGTGGGCCCGCCCCCGGCGGCTCTGCCACGATCGGTCGCACGGGAGTGCTGGACGGGGTGGCGGGCCGGGTCGCCGGCGGGGCGACGGTGGAGTTCCGGCCGAGCGGCCCGTCGACGGTGCCGCTGATCCGCAGCAGGCAGCCGGTGGTCGTCGCCCCGGTCGACCCGTCGGCGCTGCAGGTCGGCGACATCGTGCCGGCCCGGTCGCCGGGACGGTGTACCTGCACCTGGTGTCGACCCTGGATCCGGCCCGCCGGCGGGTGCAGATCAGCAACAACCGCGGCCGGGTGAACGGCTGGACGGGGTACGAGCGGGTCTTCGGCATCTGCCTGCCGGTCGACGGCGTGCCCCGGCCCGGCGCCGCCGGGCGGGTGCGCGGCTGAGCGGTGCGTCCCCCGAGGCGCCCGGGCCGCCGGGGAGACGGGGACTCCCGGCACGGCCGCGGTGGGCCCTTGGGCCCTACCGGGTGCACCCGGGGCGGCGCACGCTCGGAGTACCGACGGCACCCGCGGCAAGGAGTGATCCATCATGATCAGCCCGGCCCTCACCCGTGACGAGCTGCGCGCCCTGGCCGCCGCCGGCGGCGCCGCACCCTCCCTGCACAACAGCCAGCCGTGGCGGTTCCGGCCCAGCGCCGACCTGCGCCGCCTGGAGGTGTACGCGGACTACCGGCGGGCGGTCCCGGTCACCGACCCCGACGGCCGGGCGCTGCACATCTCGATCGGTGCCGCCCTGTTCAACCTGCGGGTCGCCGCCGTCCACTTCGGCCGTGCACCCGTGCTGCGGCTGCAGCCCGGCCACCTCGGCCGGCAGCCGATCGCCGAACTCGACCTCGCCGAGGGGCGGCAGGCCGGCCCGGAGCCCTTCGGCCGCGACCTCTACCCGGCGGTGTTCCTCCGCCACTCCAGCCGCGAGCCGTTCGCCAACCGGGACGTGCCCGAGGCGGTGCTCGGCGAACTCCTCGACGCGGCCCGCACCGAGGGCACGGTCATGACCGCGCTGGAGGAGGCCGAGGTGCGGCGGGTGCTCGACCTGACCGCGGAGGCGGAGGCCCGGATCGCCGCCGACGTCGCCCGGCAGACCGAGACCCGTAGCTGGCTGCGGCCCGAGGCCCCGGCCGTGGACGGCATCCCGGCGGCCGCGCTCGGCCCGCAGGACCACGACGCCCGGGTGCCGATGCGCAGCTTCACCGGCCGCCCGCCCGCGCCGGCCACCCTGGCCCCGCCGCCCACCCGCCGGTTCGAGGCCCTGCCGCAGCTGGCCACCCTGACCACCCACGGGGACCGCGAGGCCGACTGGCTGCGGGCCGGGCAGGCGATGGAACGCGTCTGGCTGCTCGCCACCCTGCACGGGCTGCGGGTCTCCGTCCTGCACCAGGCCGTCGAGTGGCCGGACACCCGGGGGCTGCTCCGCGACCCCGAGCAGGGCCCCGGCCACGTCCAGCTGGTGCTCCGCTTCGGCTACGGCCCGCCCGGTGCGACCACCCCGCGCCGCCCGGTCGACGAGATCCTCGACCTGCCCGCCGCCCCCGGCGCCACGCAGGGAATGTGAAAGATCTGCAGGCGAACGGTGGCCGCCGTCGACGCCTGATCCGACGCGACACCAGATCGGCTGCCGCGGAATTCCTCTGACGATCCGTCGAATTCCCGGGTGCCGCCGCCCGGAGGTGCGGCACCCGCCCCGGAATTCACCGTGCCGACGCCCCGGTAAGGTCCTCTCGAACAAATCCGTGGTGTGCCCCGGCGCGCCGCGGAGCGACGTCTCAAGGGCCTGGGGACACCCGCATGAGCGAGCCTGATTTCCGCGTGCGTCCGGACGCACTGCACCGGTACGCGGCACTGGTGGAACAGCGGAACGCACGGCTGGCGGCCGCGCGGGACGCGCTCGCCGGGGTGGAGGTGCCGGCCGGTGCGTTCGGCCACCTGCCCGATTCGGAGGAACTGCGCGACGGCTACCACGAGCACGCGCAGGCCGAGCAGGACAACCTCGCCGACCTCATGGACGTCCTGGCCCACGTGACCGCCGGCCTGGAGGCCAACGCG
This sequence comes from Kitasatospora sp. NPDC093679, assembly GCF_040683455.1. Lineage (NCBI taxonomy): Bacteria > Bacillati > Actinomycetota > Actinomycetes > Kitasatosporales > Streptomycetaceae > Kitasatospora > Kitasatospora sp. NPDC093679. The sequence goes on along the minus strand of NZ_JBFBDW010000090.1, from coordinate 11,678 downwards.
GCCGACTACCGCGACGGCGAGGACGAGGTCGGCCGCGGCGTCGGCGGTGGCGACCGATGACCACCGCCACCGAGGTCGCGGGCGCCTACAAGTGGACCCGTGACTGGACGAAGGAGCCGCTGCTACCGCTCCCCGAGATCCACAACCCCGCCCAGGGCGCCGTCGACCAGGGCCTGGACGACGCCGTCCGCCGGGCCCTGGAGAAGTCCGGCCTTGACGGGGTGGCTGGAGAAGGTCACCGGCGACGCCGACGCCCTCACCGCCGCCGCCCGGACGTGGCAGGACCGGCCCCCGCCTACCGGGTGCCCCGGAGCCGGATCGAGGAGGCGTTCGGCTGATGGCCCCGGCGAACCCGGCATTCGACCGGGCCTACGAGGAACGTCTGCACCGCTGGTCGCAGCTGCCGCTGCGGTGGCTGCAGCCCGGTGAACCGCTGTACGGCGTCGTCGACCTCGGCCTCGACCGGTACGTCCGCCGCGGGCTGCCCGCGCGGCACCGGACGGCCGTCCGGCCACCGCAGGAACCGGCCGGGCGGCGGCGCGGCTGCCTGTCGGCCGTCCTGCTGCTGCCGCTGCAACTCCTCGACCCGGAGGGCATGGTCGAGGCGGTCGGCGAGTCCACCGTGCGCGGTGTGCGGCGGGCGTTCCACGGGCGCCCGTTCTCCGGCGGCTGGGGCAGCGCGGCCGGCCGCTTCGTGATCGCCGTGCGGACGGGGCCCAGCACCCACCGCCGGTTCCGGCACGGCCGCACCCTGCTGGCCGTCACCGACCGCCGGGTCCTGCTGGTCGACCACGACCACGGCGAACTGATGGCCGCCTTCGGGCGCCGGGAGCTCGCCCGCACCGGCACCGTCCGCTCCCGGCAGCCCGAACGCGTCGACCTGGTCTTCGCCGACGGCTCCCGCATCGCCGTGGTCGCCCGCTCCCACGCGTACGCGCAGGGCGTGCGCGCGCTCGTCGACGGCCACGGCCCGCACTGACCCCGGCACCCGCCGGGCCGCGCGACCCTCGGGAGGGCTGCGCGGTCCGCCGCGGCGGACCAGGATGGAAGACGCGGCGGACGAGCGCCGCGGAGGGAGAGCACCATGGCGCAGCACACCGGCCGGCCGGTCGGTGACCGGCCGGCCGCCCTGCTCGGACTCGCCGCCGAGGCTCTGCGGTGCGCCTCCGCGGCAGCCCTGGGCACCGCCTCCGGTGCCGCGGCGGACGACGCCGTGATCGCCGCCGAACGGGCCCTGCAACCGCTCCGGGACGCCGTCGAGCAGGACGCCGCCGCCCTGCTCGCCCGCTCCGACCCCGAACCGACCGGCACCCGCGCCCTGCTGGCCCGGGTGCACCTCGGCGCGGACGTCCAGCAGCTCGGCGAACTCGCCCGCCGCATCACCGAGACCGCCGCCGCCCGCGGCACCCGCGGCCCCCTCCCGGCCGACCTGCGCCGCCCGTTGGAGACGATGGCCGCCCTCGCCCTCGCCATGCTCGCCACCGCGGCCCGGAGCCTGCCCGACCCCCGCGGCGACCACCTCGCCGACCTGCACGGCGACCGCACCGAGATGGCCCGCCACCAGTCCGTGCTCTACGCCCGGCTGCTCGCCGCCGACCCGCCGCCCGCACGGGCCGACACCGTCGACGCCGTCCTGCTCTCCGGCCACTACGACCGCTGCGCCCACCACGCCCTCTCCGCCGCGCGCCACGCCGCGCTCTTCGCCGGCCGCTGAGCGTCCCGCCGTACCGGCCGCCGGCCCCGTGCGCACGGTCCGTCCGGTCCTCCGCGGCCGCTGCCGCCCCGCACACCGGGTCCCGCGGCCGGGGGCGGCCCGTTCCACCCGTCGGCTACGGCAGCCCGGCGGCGGCCGTCGCCTCCCGGAGCAGCCCCGCCGTGCGGGGTTCGAGGACGGTGCCGGCGTGGGCGACGACCGCACCGGCGAGTTCCGGGGCGGCCGGGTCCACGGTCAGCAGTCCGTCCGGCACGAGGACGGCGAGCAGCGCGGCCAGGACCTGCGCGTAGGCGGTGGAGGCCGTCGTCGGCAGCGCCGCGGCGAGTTCGCCCGCGCCGATCACCAGCGCGCCGCCGACCGTCCGCTCGGCCCCCGGGACGGCCGGTTCGACCGACCGCCCGTCGGCGTCGCAGAGCAGGTCGACCACCACCGAGCCGGGGCGCAGCGAGCGGACGGCCGCCGTGTCCACGGCCGTCGGTGCGGCGTCGGCGCTGCTGATCACCACGTCGAAGCGGGACAGCACGGCGGCCCGGCGCCGGACGTCCCACGAGCCGAGCGGCAGCACGAACCCGCCGTGCGCGGCGATCGCCGCCCGGGCCGCCCGCCCGGTGTCGTACGCGTGGACGGTCGCGCCGAGCCGGCGCGCGGTGTCGATCGCCCGGAGCCCGGCCGGGCCCGCGCCGAGCACCAGGACGAGGGCGGGTTCGGCGACGCCGCCCGCGAACTCCCGGCCGAGCCGGTCCGCGGCGATCAGGACGGCCTTGTAGCCGGCCAGCGCGGCCTGCCCGGCGCTCGCGTCGAGCGGCCCCGGGGGCAGGCCGGGCCGGGCGGCCGGGTCGGTGCCGATCAGGGTCAGTCCGGCGTCCGCCCAGCGGCGCACCAGGTGCGGCGCCCGGTACGGCCGGAGCAGGCAGATCAGGACCTGGCCCCGGTGCAGCCGGGCGACGGCCTCCGCGGTCGGCCGCCGGACCGCGGCCAGGACGTCCGCACGGACGGCGAGTTCCCCGCCGGCGACGACCTGCGCACCCGCCGCCGCGTAGGAGGAGTCCGGGAACCCGGCCGCCGCCCCGGCGCCGGCCTCGACCAGGACGTCTACCCCGAGGTCGCGGACGCCGGGCACCGCGCGCGGCACGAGCGCCACCCGCCGCTCGCCCGGAAGGCCCTCGCGGCACACGCCCAGCACCACGGCCGCCATCGCTCCTCCCCGACCTGCCCGTGTCCACCTCCAGTATCCCCGCCGCCGCGGTGTCCCGGTCTCCCGCAGCGTCCCTGTTTGCGGCGCCCGCAGGCCCGGCCGGAGACTGGAGGTACGCGGGGTTCCCCGCTGGGAGGCGGCCGTGGCAGCACCGGGCTGGCAGTTCTGGGTGGACCGCGGCGGCACCTTCACCGACGTCGTCGCGCGGCGCCCGGACGGCCGGATCACCACCTGCAAGGTGCTCTCGGAGGACCGCAGCCACCGCGACCCGGCCGTCTCCGGTATCCGCACCCTGCTCGGGCTCGCCCCGGACGCGCCGCTCGCGGACGTGCCGATCGACGCGGTCCGGATGGGCACCACGGTCGCCACCAACGCCCTGCTGGAGCGCACCGGCGAACGAACCGCCCTGGTGATCACCCGCGGATTCGGCGACGCCCTGCGGATCGGCTACCAGAACCGCCCGCACATCTTCGCCCGCGAGATCGTCCTGCCCGAGCAGCTCCACGAACGGGTGATCGAGGTGGACGAGCGGATCGCCGCCGACGGCACCGTGCTGCGCCCGCCCGACCTCGACGCGCTCGGCGAGGCCCTGCGCGCCGCGCGCCGGGACGGGATCCGTTCGGTCGCGGTGGCCTGTCTGCACAGCCATCTGCACCCCGGCCACGAGCAGCTGATCGGCGAGGCGGCCCGCGGCGCGGGCTTCGCCCAGGTGTCGCTGTCCAGTGAGGTCAGCCCGCTGATGAAGCTGGTGCCGCGCGGCGACACGACCGTGGTGGACGCCTACCTGTCGCCGGTGCTGCGCCGCTACGTCGAGCAGGTCGCGGACGCGCTGCACGGCGTGCGCCTGATGTTCATGCAGTCCAACGGCGGGCTGGCCGAGGCCGGGCACTTCCGCGGCAAGGACGCCGTCCTCTCCGGCCCGGCCGGCGGCATCGTCGGCATGGCCCGGATGTCCGAACTCGTCGGCCACGACCGGGTGATCGGCTTCGACATGGGCGGTACCTCGACCGACGTCTCGCACTACGCGGGCGCGTACGAGCGGGTGTTCACCACCCAGGTGGCCGGGGTCCGGCTGCGGGCGCCGATGCTGGCGATCCACACGGTGGCGGCCGGCGGCGGGTCGGTGCTGCACTTCGACGGCAGCCGCTACCGGGTCGGCCCGGACTCGGCCGGCGCCGTGCCCGGCCCGGCCTGCTACCGCGGCGGCGGCCCGCTCACCGTCACGGACGCCAACCTGATGCTGGGACGCATCCAACCCGACCGCTTCCCCCGGGTGTTCGGCCCCGGCGGCGACGAGCCGCTCGACCTCGCCACCGTGCAGCGTCGGTTCACCGCGCTCGCGGCCGAGATCCGGGCGCGCACCGGCGACGACCGCGGCCCGGAGGAGGTCGCCGAGGGCTTCCTGCGGATCGCCGTCACCAACATCGCCAACGCGGTGAAGCGGGTCTCCGTCCAGCAGGGGCACGACGTCACCCGGTACGCGCTGACCGTCTTCGGCGGGGCCGGCGGACAGCACGCCTGCGCGGTCGCCGACGCACTGGGCATCCGCACGGTACTCGTCCCGCCGCTCGCCGGGATGCTGTCCGCCCTCGGCATCGGACTGGCCGACACCGCCGTGCTGCGCGAGCAGTCGGTCGAGGCGCGGCTGGAGGCGGCCGCGATGCCCCGGATCGAGGCGCTCGCCGAGGAACTGACCGCCGCCGCCCGGGCCGAACTCGCCGCCGAGGGAATCCCCGAGGAGCGTATCCGCACCCTGTGCCGCGCCCACCTGCGCTACGACGGCACCGATACCGCCGTGCCCGTCGAACTCGCCGGCGCCCCGGCGATGACCGCCGCCTTCGAGACCGAACACCGTTCGGTCTACTCCTTCCTGATGAACCGTCCGATCGTGGTGGAGTCGCTCGCCGTCGAGGCCACCGGACTCACCGACCAGCCGGACCTCGCCCCGCTCGGCGCACCCCCGGACAGCCCCGCCGCCGACGGCGCCGAGGCCGCCGAGGCCGGACCCGGGCACGTCACGCTCTGGTCGGCCGGCCGCCGGCAGCGGGCCGCGCTGCTCCGCCGCGAGGGGCTGCGGCCCGGGCAGGGCGTCACCGGGCCGGCCGTCCTCACCGAGGAGGGCTCCACCACGGTGGTCGACGAGGGCTGGCGGGCGACCCGCGTCCCGCTCGGCCACCTGCTGCTGGAGCGCACCGCCCCGCCCGCCGCAGCCGACGCCACCGCCGCGGCCGATCCGGTGCTGCTGGAGGTCTTCAACAACCTCTTCATGGCGATCGCCCAGCAGATGGGCACCCGGCTGGAGTCCACCGCCCAGTCGGTCAACATCAAGGAACGGCTGGACTTCTCCTGCGCCCTCTTCGACCCGGAGGGCAACCTGGTCGCCAACGCCCCGCACATCCCCGTGCACCTCGGCTCGATGGGCACCACCGTCAAGGAAGTGTTGCGCCGCCGTGCCGGCGCGGTCCGGCCGGGTGACGCCTACGCCGTCAACGACCCGTACCACGGCGGCACCCACCTGCCCGACATCACGGTGGTGACCCCGGTCTTCGACCGTGCGGGCGAGCGGATCCTGTTCTTCGTCGCCTCCCGCGGCCACCACGCCGAGATCGGCGGCATGACGCCCGGCTCGATGCCGGCCGCCAGCCGCCGGATCGAGGAGGAGGGCGTGCTCTTCGACGACTGGCTGCTGGTCGAGGACGGCCGGCTCCGCGAGGCCGAGACCCGCAGGCTGCTCACCTCCGCCCGCTACCCGTCCCGCAACCCGGACGCCAACCTCGCCGACCTGCGGGCGCAGATCGCGGCCAACCGCAAGGGCGTCGACGAGATCGGCGCGATGATCGAGCACTTCGGCCTCGACGTGGTGCAGGCGTACATGCGGCACGTCCAGGACAACGCGGCCGAGGCCGTCCGCCGGGTGATCGACCGGCTGGCGGAGGGCAGTTGCCGCTACGAGACCGACGCAGGCGCGGTGATCGCCGTCCGGGTCGCGGTGGACCGGCGGCGGCGCACCGCCACGGTGGACTTCACCGGCAGCTCGCCGCAGCTGTCCGGCAACCTCAACGCCCCGTCGGCGGTGGTCACCGCGGCGGTGCTCTACGTCTTCCGCACCCTGGTGGCCGACGACATCCCGCTCAACGACGGCTGCCTGCGACCGCTGCGAATCGTGGTGCCGCCCGGCTCGATGCTGGCGCCCGAGCCGCCGGCGGCCGTGGTCGCCGGCAACGTCGAGACCTCGCAGGCCCTGGTCGGGGCGCTGTACGCGGCGCTCGGCGTGCAGGCGGAGGGCTCCGGCACGATGAACAACGTCAGCTTCGGCAACCGCCGCCACCAGTACTACGAGACCCTGGGCTCCGGCTCCGGTGCGGGGGAGGGCTTCGACGGCGCCCCGGTCGTGCAGACCCACATGACCAACTCCCGGCTCACCGACCCGGAGGTGCTGGAGTGGCGGCTGCCGGTGCTGCTGGAGGAGTACGCCGTGCGGTCGGGCAGCGGCGGCGCCGGCCGGTGGCGGGGCGGCGACGGCGCGGTGCGCCGGCTGCGCTTCCGCGAGCCGATGACCGTCAGCCTGCTCACCGGACACCGCCGCGTCCCGCCGTACGGCCTGGCGGGCGGTGCCCCCGGGGCGCTCGGCGCCAACCGGATCGAGCGCGCCGACGGCACGGTCGAGCACCTGGCCGGCTGCGACTGCGCGGAGGTCGCGCCCGACGACGTCCTGGTGGTCGAGACACCGGGCGGCGGCGGCTACGGCCCGCCCCCGTAGCGGCGCGGGCCCGGGGGCCCACGAGCGCGGGGAGCCGCGCAGTCCGGGAGTGGGTGTCACAGCTGTGGGGGCCGGCCGCAGCGGGGCTGCCCGGCTGGCCCGGCAACGCGTCTCAGGCACCCGCAGGCACGAGGAGCTGGCGCAGCGAGCGGTTGTGCCGGCGCAGCCAGGCGCGGTAGGCGGGGTTGACGCTGGCCAGGTCGAGGTAGGCCCGGCGGAGGTCGGTGTAGAGGTCGTCGAGCACCTGGCCGCCGATGGCTCCGGGGCGCCAGGTGAGCAGCAGCCGGACGGCGAACGGGTCGCCGTGCACCGGCCGCAGCACGGTGCCGGGGCCGGGCGGTGAGGTGGGCTGGCACGGGCGGACGGCCTCGCCGGAGGCGACGAGTTCGGCGGCGGTGGCGTTGTCCCGGACCTGGACGACCCGCGGGTCGAGTCCGGCCTCGGCGAAGACCCGCCGCAGCGCGGCGTACTCGTGGTCGGCGGTGGGGTCGACCATCCAGGTGTCCCCGGCCAGGTCGGCGAGTCTGACGACCGGCCGGGAGGCCGCCGGGTGGCCCTCGGCGAGGGCGACGAACTGCGGTTCGCGGGCCATCAGGACGCGCTGTTCGGTGCCGGGCGGCACCCGCAGCGGGAAGCCCTCGCTCTCGTGCACGAAGGCGATGTCGAGCTGTTCGGCGGCGACCAGTTGCAGCAGGGCGATCGCCGAGATGTCGATGTGGATGGTGGTGTCGGTGTCCGGGAGCCGGTCGTGGACGCGGCGCAGCCAGGCGGCGACCGCGCGGCTGCCGACGCTGCCGATCCGCAGTCTCCGGCGGCCCGGCCCGGCCGCCTCCTCGCGGGCGGCGGCGACCAGGGCGTCCATCTCGCTGATCACGGGTCTGGCTCTGGAGAGCACCGAGTGGCCGAGTGCGGTGGGGCGGCTGCCGGTCTGTTCGCGGGTGAACAGCCGTCCGCCGATGGTCCGTTCGATGCGGTGCAGCTGGGTGGTGAGGGACGGCTGGGTCATGCCGAGCCGGCGGGCGGCCTTCCGGACGCTGCCGGTGTCCGCGATCGCGCACAGCACCCGCAGGTGTCGGACGTCGAGCTCCACGACGGGAGCATAACCAGGCATCCGCGTCCCGCCAAGTGCATGTCAAGAAATGCTCACGGGACGTCAAAGCACTTCCGGGACGGGGGTATTGCCCCGGGCTATCGCCGGTTGGCATCTCCGCGGCCCGCCCGCGCTGCCCCAAGCTCGGTGCATCAACCGTCACCGTGTCCCGACGGGCCCCCCACGGCCCCCGGGACCCGCGAATGGAGTCCCCCACATGAACCGCTCCATGACCGTGCTCGCCGCTGCCCTCGGCCTGGCCCTCGCGTCCGGCGCCGCCGCGGCACCCGTCTCCGCGACCCCCGTCCAGCAGGGCGCCCAGGGCTACACCTCGTCCGCGGGCTACGCCGGCACGGCCGCCGAGGAGGCCGGCAACAAGGCGTTCTACCAGGCCGTGATGAAGTCCGCACTGGCCAAGCAGGCCGCCCACCCCTACCTGAAGGCCGTCGTCGTCACCTACGACGCCAGCCGGGCGCCGTCCTTCGCGGGCGTCATCTCGCAGAGCGCCCAGATCTGGAACGGCTCGGTGAGCAACGTCCAGCTGCGCTCCGGCAGCAACGCCGACTTCCGCTACTACGAGGGCAACGACTCCCGCGGCTCCTACGCCAGCACCGACGGCCACGGCAGCGGCTACATCTTCCTCGACTACGCGCAGAACCGGCAGTACAGCTCGCTGCGCGTCACCGCGCACGAGACCGGCCACGTGCTCGGCCTGCCCGACCACTACTCCGGCCCGTGCAGCGAGCTGATGTCCGGCGGCGGCCCCGGTACCTCCTGCACCAACCCCTACCCGAACTCCACCGAGAAGCGGAAGGTCAACTCCCTCTGGGCGAACGGCTTCGCCGCGGCCGGCTGACACCGGCACCGGACGCCGGCGGCCCGGCCCCCGGAGGTAGGGGGCCGGGCCGCCGGGCGTGCGCTCAGTGCCGCCCGCCCAGGGTGAACAGCAGGATCACGAAGCCCGCGAACAGGTGGGTGCCCGCGATGTAGATCGAGGCGCGGATCAACATCGCCCTGCGCTTGGTCTTCTCGTCGCGGACGGCCTCGCTCACGGCAGCTCCCGGTGTCGGCCCCCGGCGTGTCCCGGGGCCCGTCCATTGTGCACGGCCGGGCGGCGGCCCCGCGGCCCCGGTCAGGGCGCCGAGCCGAAGTCCTGCGTCCACCACGGGCCGCCCTCGCCCAGGTGGACACCGACGCCCAGGTCGGTGAAGCCGCAGTTCAGGATGTTCGCCTTGTGGCCGGGGCTGTCCATCCAGCTCTTCATCACGTCCGCCGCGTCGCGCTGGCCGCGGGCGATGTTCTCGCCCCAGCTGCTCCACTTGTAGCCCGCCGCGTCGATCCGCGGCTGCGGGCCCTTGCCGTCCGGGTTGGTGTGGTCGAAGAAGTTCCGCGCGGCCATGTCGTCGGAGTGCCGCTGCGCGGCGAGCTCCAGCTTGTCGTCGGACCTCACCGGGGTGCAGCCGACCTTGCTGCGCTCCTGGTTGACCAGCTGGACGACCTGCTGCTTGATGCTGAGCGTGCTCGGGTCGGGGCTCGGGCTCTTGCTGCGGCCGGCCGTCGGGGTCGGCTTCGGGCCCGGGGTGCGGCTCGGCGTGGGGCTGGGCGAGGGCGTCGGGGTCGGTGACGCGCTCGGGCTCGGCGAGGCGCTCGGCGAGGACGCGGAGGGGGACGGCTGCTGGCTGAAGACCTCCGCCTGCACCTGCGCCGGCGCGGCCGGCGGCTCCGCGGTGACCCGGGGGGCCGTACCGGGCAGGGCCACGGCCACGATCGCCGCGGTGGCGGCGGTCACCGCGACCGTGCCGCCGACCGCGAGCGGCATCCGCGGCCGGGCGCTGCTGGCCCCGCGGTGCGCGCCGCGGCCGCCGCTGCCCCGCCGGTGCGAGCGCGGCAGCGACCGGCCGTGCGGGGCGGGGTCGGGGGAGGGCGCCGGAGCGGGGGAGGCCGTCGCGGGGGAGAGGTAGGCGCCCAGCGCCCCGAGGTCGCCCGCCGAGACCGGCACCATGGCCAGGCCGGCCAGCAGCCCCTCGGCGGGGAAGAGCCCGCTCCAGTGGCGCGAGCAGACCGCGCACTCGCGGGCGTGCCGGGCGATCCGCTTGCGCCACAGCGCGCTCGGCACGCCGTCCCAGCGGGCGGTCAGCTCGAAGAGCGGCCCGCACCGGTCGGCCACCGCCAGCGCCCGGACGACCACCCGGGCGGTCTCCAGCTGGCCCTTCATCCGCTGCACCCGCACCGCGGCGTGCTGCGGCGGCAGCTCCAGCGCACCGGCCAGCTCGGCGCGGGTCAGCTCGCCGGCCGCCTCCAGCCACCACAGGGCGAGCAGCTCGCGGTCCGCCTCGTCGAGCCAGCGGGTCGCCTCGGCGACCTCGCGGCGCTGCCCGGAGAGGCCGAGCCGGACGATGGTGAGGTCCACGAAGTCCGCGCCCGGGTCGGCGACGTCGTAGGCGTCGCCGAGACCGTCACCCGCGTAGGCGGTCTGCATGCGCTCGTGGTGCCGGCGGCGGATCTGGTTCATCGCGATCGCGACCAGCCAGGAGCGGAACCCGGCCGGGTCGCGCAGGCCGTGCAGGCCGTCCATGGCCCGCAGCAGGGTCTCCTGGACGACGTCGTCGGTGTCGGAGTGCCCGCCGAGCGCCCGGCCGACGATGTTGTAGAGCAGAGGCAGGTGCCCGCTGATCAGTTCGTCCGTGGCGTACTGGTCGCCGGCCCGGGCCTGCACGACCAGCAGTGCTGCGCGGTCACTGTCCATGGCGTGGTCCACCTTCTCGGTCGGGCCGTGGTGCGGCCCCGTGCTGTGCTGCTGTCGTAGTGGGAGATCGTCCGCCGCGCTCCGGATAACGGAAAATCGCACCGGATTTCCGTTCGGTCCTCCGGACGCCCGCGCGGAGGGGCGGTGGCCCACCGCCCGGAGGGTCCGGCACCCGCACGGACGGGCCGCAGACGGGGTGGCGGCCCGCGGAAAACTCGCTCGCGCGGAGGAGGGGGTCTCGGCCACCCTGGCGCGATGGTGGATTCCCTGGTGAGTACGGCTGCGGCGGGTGCCGCGGCGGGTCTGGGCGTGGCGATGCCCCTCGGCGCAGTCGGCGTGCTGCTGCTGCAGGAGGGCGGCCGCGGCCTGCGCCAGGGAGCCGCCGCCGCGACCGCGGTGGCGCTGGTGGACTTCGTGTACGCCGCGGTCGCGGTGCTCGTCGGCCCGCGGCTGGTCGGACTGATCGGCGGCGGCGAGGCCTGGGTACGGGCGGCGGCCGCCGCGGTGCTGGCCGCGATCGCCGTCCGCGGACTGCTCTCGCTGCGCGGCGGCGGAGCCCCCGGGGCGCCGGCCGCAGCCGCGGAGCCCGGGCCCGCCCGCCGTTCCTTCGCCCGCTTCGCGCTGCTCACCCTGGTCAACCCGACCACCGCGCTCTACTTCACCGCGCTGACCGCGGCCCGGGGCGCGGCGGCCGCCGGGGCGACCGTGGCCGTGGTGTTCGCCGTCGCCGTGTTCGCGGCCTCGCTGGTCTGGCAGCAGTTGCTGGCCGCGGCCGGGGCCTTCGCCGGCACCCGGCTCACCGTGCGGACCAGGCGCGTCACGTACGCGCTCGGTTACGGACTGGTGCTCTGCTTCGCCGTCCGGCTCGCCTGGCCGGCGGGCTGACCGAGGGCCCCCGCGGGGCCGGTGTGGCCGCCGCCACACGAGCGGCCCGGTGGCGGGCCGGCACGGTCGGCGCTCTGTGGCCCACCGGTTCACAGGGTGTTGACGATGTGGTCCGGTTCACGGACGGTTTGCGGTGGTGCGGGTCACATCGGGGGGCGGGTGGTGGTGGTCGGGCCCGTGAAATGGGGGTCGACTTTCGGTGGATACCGGTGGTAACCGGGCGCTGAGCTGCGGGTTCGTGGTCGAACCTTGTGTCGGGTGCGGGGGGTCCGTAACTTCGAATCCAGC
>NZ_JBFBDW010000089.1:0-16770 GCF_040683455.1 Kitasatospora sp. NPDC093679 | reverse complement strand
TCGAACCACACGGCCCCATCGAGACCGAAGCAGCCCGCCGCCTCGCCGACGACCTCAAGAACCAGTAACCACTCGATTACCCAACACTTTCTGAGCCCGGTCCCCACCGGGTGGGCCGGTGTCGTTGCGGCGTCAGCCGTGTCCGAGCCTGAGCACCACGATCCCGGCCAGCACGGCCGCGCCGGCGGCCAGCCGGGAGCGGCCGAGCGGCTCCCGCAGGACGAACGCGCCGATCAGGGCGGCGATCAGGATGCTGGTCTCGCGCAGCGCGGCGATCGTGGCGAGGTCGCCGGCGGTCTGCGCCCACACCACCAGGCCGTACGCCACGAGTGACATCACGCCGCCGGCCAGGCCCTGCCGGGGTCGGCGGCGCATCGCGGTGAGCAGCGGCCGGCCGCGGACGGCCAGCGCGACGAGCAGCATCACCGCGCCCTGGGCGAGGAACATCCAGGCCAGGTACCCCGCGGTGCCGCCGGCCCGCCGGACTCCGGTGCCGTCCACCACGGTGTAGCCGGCGATCAGCACGCCCGTCCCCAGGGCGGCGCCGAGGGCGGGCAGCTGGGTGCGGCCGGGCAGTCCGCCGGCGAGGGCGAGTCCGGCCAGGCCGAGCGAGATGACCAGGACCCCGGCGGCCTGTCCGGCGGGCAGCGACCGGCCGAGCACGGTGACCGACAGCAGTGCGACGACGAGCGGCGAGGTGCCGCGGGCGATCGGGTACATCTGCCCGAAGTCGCCGAGCCGGTAGGCCTGGAGCAGGAGCAGCTGGTACCCGACCTGGAGCACGGTGGAGGCCGCGACGAACGGCCAGGCGGCCGGGTCCGGCAGCGGGACGAGGCAGGCGAGCGCGGCGCCGCAGGCCAGGGTGGCGGTGTTCATCAGGGCGAACCCGGCCAGCCGGTCGCCGCTGCGGTGCGCCATGGCGTTCCAGAGGGCGTGCAGCACGGCGGCGGCGAGGACGACGAACGGAACCGCTTCCCGCGTCACGCGGACCCCTTCCGGTCGGGACCGGGCCCTTGCCCGACCCAAAGATGTATAGCCAACTTCGCATCATCCAACAGGCCCGGCCGGCGGGCCGTCAACCGCCGCCCCCGCGCCCCGCCCGCCGGCCCCGGTCCGCGCCGGCCGGCCCGCCGTCCCCCGGCAAGGCGAACGGCCCTGCCGAACCGGATGGTTCGGCAGGGCCGTTCACAGGGTGTCACCGTCGTCGGGCGCTCACCGGTAGCGGTAGCGGATGCGACCTCGGGTGAGGTCGTAGGGGCTGAGCTCCACGAGCACCCGGTCCTCCGGGAGGATCTTGATGTAGTTCTTGCGGATCTTCCCGCTGATGTGGGCGAGCACCTTGTGCCCGTTGGCCAACTGCACGGTGAAGGTGGCGTTGCGCAGGCACTCGACGACGGTGCCCTCCACCTCGATGCCCCCTGCTGCTTTGGTCATGGTTCCTCGATCTCTCCGGTGATGGTGGTGGTGATGATGGTGTGGGCGACGTGCTCGGGCGGTCGCCGGCGCCCCGGGTGCGGCCGCGGGTCAGCGGCGGACGAGCTCCAGCGTGCTGCCCTCGCGCCGGGCCCCGGTGCCCGCGAGGAGGGCGGTGGCCGCCGCGTTGGACTCGTCCACCTCGGCGCGGACCCAGGCCGTCCCGGCCTCGTGCAGGGCGCCGAGCGCGTGGGCGAGCAGTGCCCGGCCGATGCCGCGGCGCTGCCGGTCGGCCCGGACGGCGATCAGCCCGATCCGCGGCAGCCGAAGGCGCGGCGTCACCCGGACGAGGCCCACGTAGCGGTCCCCCTCCTGCGCCACCGCGTACATCGACGGGTCGACCACGGTGTCCCCCGCCGGGCGGGGCAGGATCTCGGCCGGCATCGTCCGCCAGCCGGCGGTCGCCTCGACCTCGTCGCGGACGACCCGGTCCAGGGCGCGCAGCGGGCCCTCCTCCGCGGATCCGGCGGGGAGGATCGTCACGCCGTCCGGGCACGGCACGTCGCCGAGACCGGTGACCTCGGGGTCGGTGGGCACCAGGTGGCCCCACTCGCGGCGGGCCGGGGTGAAGCCGAGCCGTCCCCAGGCGGACGCCTCGTCGTGGTCGGCTTCGTCGACCAGGGTGTGGAGCGGTTGCGGCAGGTCGGCCAGCATGGCATCGGCGATGCGGTCGAACGCGGCGCCGTGCCAGGCGTCGATGCTGACGAACAGCCGTCCGTCGGGCCGGAGCGAAGCGTCGCCGGTACCGGCCACGATGCCGTCCTCGACGGCCTGCCACTGCGTGTCGGAGACCCGGGTGACCCGGACCGCGCGGTCGTCCCCGACCGGGGCGGAATGCGAAGGGTTCATGGGAGTTGCCTCTCGGGAGTGCCAGCGATCAGGCGCTCCCGGCGACACCTCGGTCAGTCGCCCGCCGCAACGGAGATGGGGAGCACCCATACGGATACAGCCTTCACGGGTGTCACCTCCTCGGTCGTCTCACGGCTGCCCAGACGCTACCAGCCCGCCCCGCCGGGCCCAACCGGTTTTCCTCAGTGCAGCGGGACGGCGTGCACGGGGGTGTCCGGCACGGGCCGGCCCACCAGGTCCAGGACGTGCACGAGGCCGCCGTCCTCGATCTCCACCCGGACGGCGCGGTCGGCGTCCTCGTAGACCGGGTGGCCGTGCGGGCCGTACCCGGCCTGCCGTTCCACCACCACGGCGTCCTGTTCGCCGTGGGACCCGGCCGGTCCCGGGAAGGTCAGCATCCAGCGGCCCGTGTCCGGTGCCACGGCGATCACGCCCTCTCCACCACGGCGGTGCCCCGGCCTCCATTGTCCGGCCGGGCCGGGCCGCCGTGCACCCGCCGGTGGCGGCCGGCCGCGGCGTCGCCGCTCACGGCCCCTCCCGGGGGCGGCGGGGGTTGCGGTCGCCCGCCTCCCCCCACCGCCCGTCCGGCATCAGTTCAGGGCGAACTTCTGGGCCGCGGATCCGTTGCAGTCCCAGATCTGCAGCCTGGTGCCGTTGCCGGTCGTGCCGTTCGGCGCGTCCAGACAGCGGCCGGACTGCGGGTTGCGCAGCGAGCCGTCCGCCTGCTGCACCCACGTCTGACCGCCGACCCCGTTGCAGTCCCACAGCTCGACCTGCGTGCCGTTCGCCGTCCCGTTCCCGTTGACGTCCAGGCACCGGCCGAGCGTGCTCAGCGAGGTGTCGCCGTTGTGGTACCAGTGCTGGTCGAGGGCCCAGGACTGGCAGTCCCACAGCTGGACGGCCGCGGAGTTGCCGCCACTGTCGTCGGCCGCGACGTCGACGCACTTGCCGCCGGGCCCGGTGACGGGGGCGCCGCCGTTGACGGAGAACTTCTGGGCCGCGGATCCGTTGCAGTCCCAGATCTGCAGCCGGGTGCCGTTGCCGGAGGCGCCGTTCGGCGCGTCCAGACAGCGGCCGGACTGCGGGTTGCGCAGCGAGCCGTCCGCCTGCTGCACCCACGTCTGACCGCCAACCCCGTTGCAGTCCCACAGCTCGACCTGCGTGCCGTTCGCCGTCCCGTTCCCGTTGACGTCCAGGCACCGGCCGATGGTGCCGAGCGAGCCGTCGGCGTTGTGCGTCCAGTGCTGGTCCTCGGCCCAGGACTGGCAGTCCCAGAGCTGGACGCCGGTGCCGTTGACGCCGGTGTCGTCCGCGGCGACGTCGACGCACGTGCCGCCCGGTCCGGCGACGGTGCCCTGCGGGCCGTTGGGCACGTTGGTCTGGCCGGTGTAGCCGACCGAGACGATGTTCGCCTGGACGGCGTTCTCGGCGGCGTCGGTCGGGTAGCCGGCGACCATCGCGCCCTCGAAGAAGGTGCCCTTGTTCCAGTTGCTGTTGTCGCCGCCGGTGCCCAGGATGATGCCGCCCTCCTGGTGCATGGGCAGGTAGCCGCCGCGGGTGGGCAGCGAGCCGTTCCACCAGGTGGTCAGCGCGCCGGTCTGCGAGTTGCCGCCCTTGAGGGCGTAGGTGCGCTGGCCGTCGTTCTTGAGGACGGCGGTGACGTACGGGGTGCTGTTGCCGCGGTTCGCGGTGTTGGAGCCGTTGTCGCCCTGGAACATGCCGTTCTCGAGGTCGGCCTCGATCCACGGGCCGGAGCCGCTGCACGGCGGGAAGTAGCAGGTGGTGGCGATGGAGACGGCGTCCATGTGGCCGTTGCCGGTGTCGGCCGGGGTGGACTCGGCGTTGCCGTAGTCGAAGCAGCAGTCCGCGCCGACGTGGGTGCCGCTGGCGACCATGTAGACGCCCTCGGGCCGGCCGTCGACGGCGACGCCGGAGGCCCGGCCGGTGTAGCGGTAGCCGACGCCGGGCGAGATCCAGATGCCGTAGACCTTGTGGCCGCCGGCGGTGACCGCGATCTCGCTCGCGTCGGCACCGCGGTCGGCGCCCGTGCCGGCGGTGCCGGCCGGGCCGGGCAGGAGGTCGTTGTGACGTGCCGTCTGGTCGTAGACCTTGGTGATGCGGCAGGTGCTGCCGCCGCAGAACACGTCCTGCTGGGCGGCGTCGGCGTAGCCGCCGGGGCTCAGCAGCCGGATGTCGGCGCGGGCGCCGTCCGAGGCGCGGGTGACCTGGTACAGCGGGCCGTTGTAGGAGGAGGCGAGGGCGCGCACGGTGCTGTGCGCGGCGACGCAGGGTGTGCCGGCTGCGGCGTAGATGTCGCAGGGCAGCGAGCCCGCGGCGTGGGACCGGCCCGGCAGGCCGAGTAGTCCGGCGAGGGCGAGTCCGAAGGCGGCCACGGCGGCCACCAGGACCCTCGCGTGGCGCAGGGTGCCGCGAGCGGCGGCGGGGACGGCCCGTGGGGCGGCCGGTCTCAGGTCGCGCATGAGGTGCTCCTGACACTGTGGTGGGGGTGGATCTGCGAGCGGTAGGGCTCGGCCGGGAGACGGCCCTCCTCTCCGGACGGGGCGGCGAGCCTGCCCAGACGGTAGGAGAAGCGGGCCGCCCGGGGAAGGTCTCCAACGATGGAAATTCTGATGGATCATCAAATACGCTGGTCGCGACGGGAGAACTCGAAACCTTCGCCGAGCCACCCGGAGGACGGGTTCGAGCCGCTCCGCGCAAGGGAGTTGACACGGCCCCATGTGGGCTCGATGCTACGATCGGTGATATTCCATCGATGGAAATCACCGTCCCGCGTTCACGGTCGGCGGCCTCCGTCCGCCGCGCACCCCACCCGTCGCCGCGCGGTCCGTCCTGCCGGTCCGCCGCCCCGTGTCACGTTCCGCCCGCCTGCGTCGTCCGCCTACCGGCACACAACCGAGCGACCCGCCGCGAGGCAGACAAGGGGACGGCACCATGGACGGACGGACGACGACGGAACGACGCGGCCTCAGGTTCCTGCAGACCTCCGTCGCCCTGCAGACCGCGGCCGTCTTCTTCCAGGCGGTCACCGCCGGACTGCTGCTCTCCTCCCCCTCGCAGGAGGTGCTGCACAGCGTCGGGGCACGCGTGATGTACGGCGCGTCGATGCTGTACGTGCTCGCCGCGGTCCTCGCGTGGCGGCCCGGCGGTGCGTCGCCCCGCCGCATCCTGCACGCCTCGGGCTTCCTGGCGCTCGCCTCGGTCCAAGTGGTCCTGGGCATAGCGCACCGGCCCTCGCTGCACGTCCCGCTGGGCATCCTGATGTTCGGCCTGAGCCTGCTGGACCTGGCCCGGGCCCTGTCCACCCGTGCGCCCGGGCACGTCGCCGCCGAGGACGACCCGCCGGCCCCGGCCCGGCAGTGGGCACGCGGGCGGGCACACTGACGGTGGATCACCGGCGGTGTCGGGCGACGCGGGGGGTCGGCCGGGCGCGTCGGCGGCGGGGCGGGGCCCCCACCCGGCCGGGCCGGCGCCGGTACGGCCGCTCCGGCGGGGCCGCACACGGTCGGCCCGGATCCGCGACAGGATGCCCGTCGGGACGCGCGGCGGGACGGCCCGGAAATTCCTCGGTCCGCCCTGTCGATTCCGCCGCAGCCCGTTCGTCATACCTGCACGACCGACCCGAACCATCGAGGAGCTGCACCGTGAAGTACCTGCTGCTGATCAACACCCCGGCACCCGACTCCACCGAGGAGCGGCCGGCCGGCGGGCCGACCGTGGAGGAGTTCATGGCGTACGAGAAGGCCGTCACCGACGCCGGCGTGAGGCTCGACGGCAATGCCCTGGACCTCGTGAACGCGACCACCGTGCGGGTCCGCGTGAACGGCGAGCGGGTGGTGACGGACGGGCCGTTCGCCGAGACCAGGGAGATCGTCGGCGGTTACTACCTGCTCGACGTCCCCGACCTGGACGCCGCGCTCGACTGGGCGGCGCGGTGCCCGGGCGCCCGGTACGGCACGGTCGAGGTCCGCACCGTCTGGGAGCCGGACCGGTCGTGAACGAGCGGCGGGCGGCCCGCTCCGTGGAGGCGGTGTTCCGCGAGGACCGGAGCAGGCTGCTCGCCCTGCTCGCCGCGAGGTTCGGCGATCTGGACCTGGCCGAGGAGACCGCCTCGGAGGCGGTCGAGGCCGCGCTGCAGCGGTGGCCGGTCGACGGTGTCCCGGACAAGCCGCTGGCGTGGCTGCTGACGACGGCTCGCCGCAAGGCCGTCGACCGGATCCGCCGCGACCGGGCGTTCGCGGAGCGGCTGGCACTGCTCCAGCTGGAGAGCGACCGGGCCGCGGCCGTCGTCCCCGAGCCCGGCTTCGACGACGTCCCGGACGAGCGGCTGCAGTTGTTCTTCACCTGCTGCCATCCGGCGCTGTCGCCGGAAGCGCAGACCGCGCTGGTGCTGCGGTTCCTCGCCGGCCTGACCACGCCCGAGGTCGCCCGGGCGTTCCTGGTGCCGACGGCGACGATGGCGCAGCGGATCGTCCGGGCGAAGCGCAAGATCCGCAGTGCGCGGATCCCGTTCCGCGTCCCGGGGCCGGAGGAGCTGCCCGGGCGGCTGCCGTCGGTGCTGCGGGCGGTGTACCTCGTCTTCACCGAGGGGTACGCGGCCAGCGCCGGCGACGGCCTGCTGAGGCCCGACCTGGCGGAGGAGGCCGTCCGGCTCGCCCGGATCCTGCACCGGCTGCTCCCGGCCGAGCGGGAGGTGGCGGGGCTGCTGGCGCTGCTGCTGCTCACCGATGCCCGGCGGGCGGCGCGGACGGACGCCGCCGGGCGGCAGGTGCTGCTGGAGGACCAGGACCGCTCGCTGTGGGACGCCGACCTCGTCGCGGAGGGGCAGCGGCTCCTCGTCCCCGCGCTGACCGGCCCCGGGGTCGGGCCGTACGCGGTGCAGGCGGCGATCGCGGCGCTGCACGACGAGGCGGCCGACATGGACGGCACCGACTGGCCGCAGATCGTCGCACTGTACGACGTGCTGCTGCGGATCGAGGGGTCGCCGCTGGTGGCGCTGAACCGGGCGGTGGCCGTCGCCATGCGGGACGGGCCGGAGGAGGGCCTCGCGCTGCTGGACGACCTGGCCGGTGCGGAGGAGTTGCGCGGCTACCACCTGCTGCCGGCCGCCCGGGCCGATCTGCTGCGCAGGCTCGGCCGCACGGCCGAGGCGGCCGCCGCGTACCGGGCGGCACTGGCCCTGGTCGGCAACGAACCGGAACGGGCCACGCTCACCCGCCGCCTCGCGGAACTCGGCAGGCCCTGAGCCGACGGGGAACACGAGCCCGCCGCCGGTGGGGTCGGTCGGCGGGGTGCGCCGGGGCGGTCGGCCGCTCGTGCGGTCAGGGCTGCGGGTCGAGGGGTGCGGAGGCGGCTGCGGTGGCGGGTGCACCGGGGGCGGCGAGGTCGAACGGGTCGTGGGCACAGACCAGTCGGACCTCGTCGGCGTGGGTGCGGCGCAGTTCCCGGAGGCGTTCGAGGGTGTCGCGGCGGGCGCCGTTGTCGATGGCCACGAGACGCTGGAAGGCGGTCAGGCCGGGCGGGCGGCGCACGGGGTCGGGGGCGACGTCGGTGTGCGAGAAGTAGGCGTCGCCGCAGTGCAGCAGCCAGCGGTCGGCGGTGCGGACGGCGACGCCGCTGTGGCCGCGGGAGTGGCCGGGCAGCGGCACCAGGAGGAGGTCGGGGGTGTCGGCGGGCAGGATCGGCACGGCCGGCAGGCCGTACCAGTCCTCGGTGGCGCCGCCCAGCGGGTGTTCGACCCAACGCGGGTTGTGCGCCCACTGGGCGGGGCGGTAGCGGTCGCGTTCGCCGCGGGTGGCGCGGGCGCGGGCGGCGCGGAGTTCCTCGTCGAGGACGTGGATCCGGGCGTGCGGGAAGTCGCCGATCCCGCCGGCGTGGTCGAGGTCGAGGTGGGTCAGGACGATGTCGCGGACGTCCTCGGGGCGGTACCCGAGGGCGCGGATCCGGTGCAGTGCGGTGCGCGCGAGGTCGAGGCGGGGCCGGACCATGGTGAGGAACTGCCTCCCGAGCCGGCCGGGTTCGGCGACGTCCGCGGTGCCGAAGGCGGTGTCGACGAGGATCAGCCCGGCGGGGCCTTCGATCAGCAGGCAGTGCGCGGAGAGCCGGCCGACCAGGGGGCCCCCGCTGCCGAGCAGCAGCCGGCCGCCGAAGGGGCACATGGTGGCGCAGTCCAGGTGGTGCACGCGCATGCGGCCTCCAGGCCTCTCGGACGCGGGCGGGCGTCGTGACGGTGCCGACGGTTCACGGGCGGTACCCGCGGGTGGCGGGCGGTGCCCGTGGTTGCGGGCGGTGCCGGGCACCGGTGCCGCGCGGCAGCGTACCAGCGAGTAGGAAGCGGAGGGCACCCTGCGGCGCCGGGGCCAGGCGGCAAGGGCCCCACGGCGCCGGGATCCGTGCGAAGTGGCCGGGGCGGTTCGCCGCCGCAATGATGGGCAGATCCGGTCGATGGCCCCGAGCCGGTCGCGGCGGACGTCCCCGCGGCACTCGGGTCCCGGACGGAGGGTGCGGCCGGAGGGTCCGCCCCCGCCGGCGGCCCGGTGCCGGACCCGGGACGGTCGCGGCGCGGCCCGGGGCCGTTACGGCCCCGCCGGTGCGGCGGGCCGAGGAGGCGCTGTGAACGACTACCCCCCGATCGCGGACCACGGCATCGTCGGTGACCTGCAGACGGCGGCGCTGATCGCCGCCGACGGCACCGTCGACTGGTGGTGCACCCCCCGCTTCGACTCCCCGAGCGTGTTCGCCTCACTGCTGGACAGCGACCGCGGCGGCTTCTGCCGGCTCGCCGCCGATGTGGGCCCCGAGGCGACCGTCCGCCAGCTGTACCTGCCGGACACGGCCGTCCTGATCACCCGTTTCATGGCGCCCGGCGGGGTCGGCGAGGTGGTCGACTTCATGCCGCCGGATCCGTCGCCGACGCCGTCCGCCCGTCACCGGCTGATCCGGGCGGCGCGGGTGGTGCGCGGCAGTCTGCCGTTCGAGCTGCTGTGCCGGCCGCGCTTCGACTACGGCCGGGCGGCGCACGGACTGACCCGGCTCGACGACGGGTCGGTGCTGTTCCGCGGGCCCGGCACGGACCTGCACCTGCAAGCGACCGCGCCGATCGCGCTGCACCCCGACGGCACGGACGTGTCCGCCCGGTTCACGCTGCACGCCGGTCAGCGCGCCGCGGTGGTGCTCACCGGCGAGTCGGGCGAGCCGGGCACGCTCAGCGGCCGGCCGGGCGGTCCGGCTCCCACCGCCGAGAAGATCACCGCCGAGCTGGAGGCGTGCACCAAGTTCTGGCTGGGCTGGCTGCGGTCCTGCCGCTACCGCGGCCGCTGGCACGAGATGGTGACCCGTTCGGCGATCACCCTGAAGCTCCTCACGTACGCCCCCACCGGCGCGACGATCGCCGCCGCCACCATGGGTCTGCCCGAGCAGATCGGCGGGGAGCGGAACTGGGACTACCGCTACACCTGGGTGCGCGACGCCTCGCTGTCCGTCCGGGCGCTGATCGACCTCGGCTTCGTGACCGAGGCGAACGCCTTCCGCCGCTGGCTGCGGGACCGGCTGGACGCCGGCGGGACGGCCTCGGGCGAGCCGCTGCAGATCATGTACCGGGTCGACGGCGAACCGCACCTCACCGAGGAGGTGCTGGAGCACCTGGAGGGCTACCGGCAGTCCGCGCCGGTGCGGGCCGGCAACGCCGCGGCCGACCAGATCCAGCTCGACATCTACGGCGAGGCCGCGTACGCCCTCGCCCAGGCCGTGGACACCGGCGCGATCCGCGGCTGGCGCGCGTTCGCCGGGGTCGTGGACTGGCTCGCCGAGAACTGGGACCGGCCCGACGAGGGCATCTGGGAGACCCGCGGCGGCCGCCAGAACTTCACCTACAGCCGCCTGATGACCTGGGTCGCCTTCGACCGGGCGATCCGACTGGCCACCGCACACTCCCGCCCCGCCGACATCGCCCGCTGGCAGGCCGAACGCGACACGGTGTTCCGGCAGATCGTGGACCGCGGGTGGAGCGAGAAGCGCAGCGCCTTCGTCCAGCACTACGACACCGACGTCCTCGACGCGTCCCTGCTCCTCATGCCGAAGGTCGGGTTCCTCAGCCCGAAGGACCCGGAGTGGCTCAGCACCCTGGACGCCATGGACGGCGAACTCGTCAGCGACAGCCTGGTCTACCGGTACGACCCCGCCGCCTCCCCGGACGGTCTGCGCGGCTCCGAGGGCACGTTCAACCTGTGCACCTTCCTGTACGTGGAGGCGCTCGCCCGGGCCGGACGGCTCGACCAGGCCCGCTACGCCTTCGACAAGATGCTCACCTACGCCAACCACGTCGGTCTGTTCGCCGAGGAGATCGGCCCCTCGGGCGAGCAGCTCGGCAACTTCCCGCAGGCGTTCACCCATCTGGCCCTGATCGATGCGGCCCTCGCACTGGACGAGGAACTCGACCGCGCCGAGGGCCGCACCTACTGACCGCCCGCACCGCCGGCCGCTGCGGGCCGGCGGACCCGCGGCAGCAGGAACGCGGCGGCCAGCCCGCCCAGACCGGCTACCGCGAGCGCCGCCATCGCCGCCGCGTACGCACCCTTGCTGAGCCCCGACACCAGGATGGTGCCGGCGACGGCCGTGCCGAGCGAGGAGCCGAGGTTGGAGATGCTGCGCGACAGACCGGAGATCTCGCCCTGCTGCGACTCGGGGAAGCACGACTGGACGACGTTCACCGACGGGGTCAGCATCACGCCCAGGCCGAGGCCGATCAGCAGCAGGCCCGGCGCGAACGCCCAGGCGCTGGGCGACCCGGCGACCAGCGCCAGCAGCACGGCGATGCCCGCGATCGTCACCACGAAGCCCGCCATGATGAGGGTGCGCTGCGGACGGCGCCGGGCCAGCTTCTCAGCGGCCAGCGAGGAGGCGAGGATGCCGAGCGTCGCGGCGGTGAAGATGACGCCGGTCTGGATCGCGTCGTAGCCGCGGACGACCTGCAGGTAGGCGGCGACGGTGAACGAGACGCCCATCAGCATCAGCCACTGGGTGTTCTGGGTGACCAGGCCGAGGTTCGAGGTGCGGTCGTGGAACAGCGACGTCGACAGCAGCGCCTCCCGGCCGGCCCGCTCCCGGCCGCGCACCCAGGCGAAGAAACCGGCCAGCACCAGCGCACCCGCCACCAGCAGGCCGAACGCCAGCCAGCCGTTGTTGTCGACGGCCAGGATGCCGGTCACCAGCAGCACCAGGCCGGCCGCCGAGAGCACCGCACCCACCGTGTCGAAGGGCCGGGCGGGGTCGGGCGGCAGCGGGTCGACGAGCCCGCGGCTGAGCACCACGATCACCACGATCACCAACGCCTGGAAGACGAAGGCGGCCCGCCAGCTGATCGCGCTGGTGATCAGACCGCCGATCAGCGGACCGGCTGCCGCCCCGATCCCGCCCATCGCCATGATCGCGCCGAACGCGCGGGCCCGGGACGCCGTGTCGGTGAACAGCAGCGTCGTCAGGATGTAGACCGGCGGGATCAGCAGCGCGGTGCCGACGCCCTCCAGGATCGAGTTCCCGAGGATCAGCACGCCGAGACCGGGCGCGGCGGCGCTGAGCACCGCCCCCACGCCGTACACCACGAGCCCGGCCAGCAGGCAGCGCTTGCGGCCCCACTTGTCGGTCAGTTTGCCGCCCGGGATCATCAGCGCGGCCATCACCAGCAGGAAGATGGTGATGGCCACCTGGACGCCCTGCACGGTGGTGCCCAGGTCCTCGCTGATGTCGTTGATCATCACGTTCATGTTGGAGCCGGCGAAGCTGCAGATGAACTGCGCCAACGCCAGCGGGGCGAGGACGCGCCGCGCCCCCGCCGTACGCCCCGCGGCCCCCGCTGCTGCTGTTCCCGCCATGCCGCCACCCGCCTGTCCGCGCCCGACACCCAGGGCCGCAACTGTGCCGTCCGCACCTGCCGGGCACGGCGCGACGCGGCGGCCACCACGACCGTCGCACGAACACCCACCCGGCACGACCTCGGACACGCGGCCAGGCGGGGACGACAACGGCATCGACCGGCACTGCCGGCCGGACGGCCCTCCGGTCCGGTCCAGGAGCGGGGCGACGGCGCCCGGTTCCGGATGCGCGGCTCCCTGACGGCGGTGTACGGGCGGAGCCCGGCGGGTCACGCGGACCGGTGAAGCCGATCCGGTCGGGACGGCGTCACGGTCCCATCACGAGTTCGGAGGCTCCGGGCAGCGTTGACGCCCCTTGATCACCTTCCACGACACCGGCAAGGTCACGGTCCTGGACCTCCTCCCCGACATCGGGACCGGCTGGCGAGTCGTCATGGGGTGACGCCGGCCACCGGCGCCGCGTCCGCGCCGGCTCAGAAGGCCGGCAACCGACAGGTCCCGTCCCCGAAGACGATGGCGGCCGGGACGGCGGCGAACTCCTCACGGACGTGACCGCCGTGACCAGGGCCGTCGACGTGGGGCGCGATCAGGTCGAGGAGGGCCGGGAGGTCGCCCATCATGTCGTCCAGCCAGAGGTTGCGGCTGAACAGGCCCCAGGCGTGGCGCTCCCCCTCGGCCGTGAAGCCCCGGGATTGGCGCAGCAGGGAGGCGACGTCTCCGCCGGGCAGCCGGCTGTCCGGGTCCGGGCGGAGCACGGCGTACGAGTGCTCCTCGGAGTCCAGTCCCGCCGGACGGTCGGCGTCCAGGCCGAGGTGCCACCGAAGGGCCGCCAGAACGCCGTCGGGCGTGTCGTCGCGGAGGAAGCAGCTGAGAACGACTTCGTAGTGCAGGCTCACGGCCCGCAGTCTGCCGTGCGGCACGGACACGGCGCCCGTCCGGCCCGTCCCACGGTCTGCCGGTTCGCCGGTCCACCGGTCAGTCCGGGACGATGCCGCCGAGCGGTTCGCCGGAGAAGACGGCCTCGCACGGGAGGTCGACGCCGAAGCCATTCTCCGCGAGGAGCAGCATCCCGGCGACGCCGGGCCCGGATCATGACGATGTCCTCGGTCAGCTGCCGGCCCAGGGCGTCGTCCTCGTCGATCCCAGTCGATCGACTCCTCCGCGCAGCCGAGCCGGCGCAGCGGCTCCGCGCGTCCAGCCCTTCGGCGAAGGTGACGGAGAATCCCGTGTCGTACGCCTGCGGGAGCCACGCCATCCCGCTGTCCACCGGAACCCCTCCCCCGCCGGGCAAAACAACGGGCAAGGAGCTCGCCCGCTCCTTGCCACTCTCAACATATAGCGCACGGGGGGCCTTGCGGCAAGGCCCCGGTGGTGCCGCAGAATTCTCGGCCGGAGCCGGGGCGGGCGGGAATCGGCGCGTGGCGGAAATCGGCTCGGGGAATTTCCGGAAATCCGGGCCGTGCGCAGCCGGAACGGCCCGGAAATGCCGGCTGTGGGGATATCGGTGCGAAGGGGTGCTCAATGATTGACGTCATCGTGGTCGGCGGCGGGCCGACCGGATTGATGCTGGCCTGCGAATTGCGGCTGCACGGGGTGCACACGGTCGTGCTGGAGAGGTCGGCCGAGCGGTCGGAGCAGTCCCGTGGGCGCGGTCTGCACGCGCGCAGCGTCGAGATCACGGACCAGCGCGGCCTGTTGGAGCGGTTCGCCGCGGCGGGCGAGCGGTTCCAGGTCGGCGGGTTGTTCGGCGGTGTGGTGAAGCCGTGGCCGGCCGGGTTGGACACGGCGCACCCGTACGGTCTCGCCACCCCGCAGCCGGCCACCGAGCGGCTGTTGGAGGAGCGTGCGGTCGAGCTGGGGGCGGAGATCCGCCGGGGCTGCGAGGTGGTCGGCGTGAGCCAGGACGGGGACGGGGTGGGTGTCGGGCTGGCCGACGGGACGCGGCTGCGTTCGCGCTACCTGGTCGGCTGTGACGGCGGCCGCAGCACCGTGCGCAAGCTGGTGGGCATCGGGTTCCCGGGTGAGCCCGCCAGGGTGGAGACGTTGCTGGGCGACGTGGAGGCGGCCGAGGATCCGGCGGTGATCGCGGCCGTCGTGGAGGAGGTCCGCAGGACCCAGCTGCGGTTCGGGGTGACCCCCGACGTGGACGGGCAGGCGGGTCTGTACCGCGTCGTCGTGCCCGCCGACGGGGTGGCGGAGGACCGGACGGCCGCGCCGACGCTGGAGGAGTTCGGGCGGCGGCTGCGGGCGGTCGCGGGCACCGATTTCGGCGTGCATTCGCCGCGCTGGCTGTCCCGGTTCGGCGACGCCACCCGGCAGGCCGAGCGCTACCGCTGCGGGCGGGTGCTGCTGGCGGGCGACGCGGCGCACGTCCACCCGCCGACCGGCGGACAGGGCCTGAACCTGGGCCTCCAGGACGCGTTCAACCTGGGCTGGAAGCTGGCCGCCGAGGTCGCCGGATGGGCCCCGGAGGGGCTGCTCGACAGCTACCACGCCGAGCGGCACCCGGTGGGGGCGGCCGTGCTGGACAGCTGCCGGGCGCAGATCACCCTGCTCGGGACGGATCCGGGGGCGGCCGCGCTGCGCGGACTGTTCTCGCGGCTGATGGACTTCGAGGAGGTGAACCGGTACGTGACCGGGCTGATCACGGCGGTCGACGTCCGCTACGACCTCGGCGGGGGCCACGAGCTGCTCGGCCGGCGGATGCGGGACGTGGCGCTGAAGCGCGGACGGCTCTACGAGCTGATGCACGGCGGCCGCGGGCTGCTGCTCGACCGGGCCGGTCTGCTGTCGGTGGCGGGCTGGGCCGACCGGGTCGACCACGTCGTCGACGACGGCGAGGAGCTGGCGGCGCTGGGGGTGGCGGCGGTGTTGCTGCGGCCGGACGGCCATGTGGTGTGGGTCGGCGACGACCAGGACGGCCTGCTCGGCAGCCTGCCGCGGTGGTTCGGCGCCGCCTGCGCCGACCGGGGCGGGGCTGCCGACCGGGGCCGGGCCGTCTGAGGGGTGCCGCCCGATCCGTTCGGTGGGGACGGACGGGTCCCGGGCCCGCCCGGGTGTCCCCGGGCGGGCCGGACCGGTGCGGGCGCGCTCAGACGGGCGCCCGTACGGCGTCCGGGCCGATGTCGAGGTGGTCGGCGGCGACCAGCTGCAGGGTGTCGGTGAGGACCATCAGCCGGTCGAGTCCGGCGGTGGACGCGGCGAGGCCGACCGTGTGGCCGGCCTTCCGGGCGTACTCGCAGGCCCGTGCGAGGGCGGCGACACCGGCCTCGTCGCAGGCCACGACGGCACGCAGGTCGAGGGCCAGACCGTCCGGGCAGGCACGTGCGGCCGACAGCAGCGCCTCCGGCAGGTCGACGGCGCAGCGGTCGTCGAGGGTGCCGGCCATCAGCAGCAGGGTCACCGGGCCGCCGGCCGCCAGTTGCAGCGACAGCGCGCCGTCGGCGAGGGTCCGGACACCGAGCGGGCTCGCGTCGGGCCGTTCGGGGGTCCTGCGTCCGTCGTGCGGGAGCATCGCGCCACCTCCCTGCTCTCCGGTGATCCTGCCCGCACCGGACGGTTCGAACCCGATGGACCGGGCCCGGCGCCTGGTCCCCGGGATTCTGATCTGCACAGTCGGGGCGGCGGGTTGGAGGATCGCACCAGGTCGCGCCGGGCGGGAGGCGGCGGGCCGCCGCTCACCGCCCGGCGGGCCCGGCCCGCAGCCACCGGTCGAATTCGGCGGCGACGATGCGCTCGTCGTGGACGTCGGCGGCGGCGTCGGAGGCGAGCCAGACGACGGGCGGGCCCATCACGGACGGGTCCAGGAATTCCCGGTTCCCGGCGGTCGCGTCCGGGGGCAGCATGCCCGTGGCGGTCGGCCCGCCGGGCAGCAGCAGGTTGACGGTGACGCCCGTGCCGCGCAGGTCGGCGGCCATGATCCGGGAGAGCGACTCGCTGCCGGCCCGGGAGGGCCCGTAGGGGACGAAGCCCGCCCGGTGCATGGTGGAGGTGCTCACGGCGATGTTGACGACGCGTCCGCCGCCGGCGGCCAGCATCCGCGGCACGGTCTCGCGTGCCATCAGGAAGTAGCCGGTCAGATTGGTGTCGACGACGTCGCGGAAGCCCTCCGCGGACACCTCCCAGAAGGGCCGCGGGTCCGCCATGAAGTCCGGGTTGACGGTGCGCATGCCGATCCCGGCGTTGTTCACCAGCATGTCGAGGCCGCCGAGCCGCGACCACGCCTCGTCGACGGCCCGGGCCACCGATGCCTCGTCCCGGACGTCGAGTCCGATCCCGACCGCGCCCGGCAGCGTCCCCGCGGCGGCTGCCGCCCGCTCGGCGGACCTGCCGGTCAGGGCGACCCCGGCGCCGGCGGCGGCCAGCGCCGCGGCCATGGCGTGTCCCAGCCCGCTCGTCCCGCCGGTCACCAGCACCTTCACCGGACCACCCCGTTCGTCGAAGCTCCCATGCTGCGACGCTAGGCGCTCTCTTTCGGATCTTGTCGGATCAGCGCGCGGCGGTGGGCGCCCGGCTGGGCGTGCCGGCGGATCGGCCTCGTACTGGACCGTACTTGGACGAT
>NZ_JBFBDW010000088.1:0-17198 GCF_040683455.1 Kitasatospora sp. NPDC093679 | reverse complement strand
GAGGCCAGCCACGGTTCGCCAGGTGAAACCTGTACCGAAGCAGGTTTTCCCTCAATCCTCAGGAGACCGCGGGGACGGGGTTGTGGACGGATGACGGCGACGGTGACGTATGGCCCACGGGACCAGTGCCGGGCGACGGGTTGGGTGCGGCACGCAGGTCACGGTCGGGAGCACAGCCCGCCCGGAGGCTGTCTCTTCGTCGGTGTCGGCGCCCTGGCCCAAGGGATTTGAATCGTCGGTTTGCACGACTAGTAGACTGTCGCGACTTAATTTCGCTGCGTGGTTGGGTAGAGGTGGCGTAGTTTCACGCGTGCGTCGTCGGTGGTGAAGTGCCAGTCGACTTGACGCTGGTTGCCGTTGGTGTGCTGCTGCCAGGCGGCAAGTTCGGCGTTGAGCACGTCGAGATCGTCGATGCGGCGGTCCAGGCACTGGCGGGTGAGTGCGGAAAGCTCGATCTCGGCGATGTTGAGCCAGGACCCGTGTTTCGGGGTGTAGTGGATCTCCAGGCGCTGGGCCAGCGCGAAGGCCTTCCCCGGGTCGAACGCCTCGTAGAGCGAGGCGGTGGAGTGGGTGTTGAGGTTGTCCATCACCAGCACGACCGTGCCGGCGTCCGGATAGTCCACGGTCAGCAGGCGCTCGACCTGGTATGCCCAGTCGGCCCTGGTCCGGCGGGACTGCGCGTCGACGCGCCGCCATCCGCGCAGCGGCTCGACCCAGCAGAAGATCGAGCAGGTCCCGAAGCGGACGTACTCGTTATCCTCGCGCCGGTCGCGGCCCGGCCGCGCGGGAAGCGGATCGCGGACGTGGCCGAGCAGCTGGTACGGCTTCTCGTCCATGCACACCACCGGGCGCGCCGGATCGAAGGGGCGGCGGTAGACCGCCAGGACGTCCTCCATCGCCGCGGCGAAGGCCGCATTCGCAGCCGGAGGGATGGTCCAGCACTTCTTCACGTGAGGGCGCAGTTCCGTTTTTTTAACACCCGCCCGATCGTGGAATGGTCCAGATTCGGGATGTCCTCGACCAGCGCAACGTGCTTCTCCAGCAGGCGCAGCGACCACCGGGCGTGTCCCTTGGGTGGCGTCGAGCAGGCCAGCGCGATCAGCCTCGCCTCGACCTCACCGGTCACCGCAGAGGGCACCGGCGGGAGTGCGCGTTCCTTCCGGCCGACCGTGGCCCACACATCGCCGCCGGTCTCCGCGTAGCGCTTCGAGATCAGGCGGACCGAATCGCACGAGACCCCGACCCGGTCCGCGATCACCGCCCGCGGAGCGACCTCGCCGGCCGAGGTGTCCAACGCAAGCAGCACCCGCGCCCGCCTGATCATCGACGCGCTGCGGACTCCCGTCGTCGTCACACGCTCCAACGCCCGACGATCTTCAGCGCTCAACGCGACCGGATACTTCTTTTGCGAGGACACGGCACCCTCCCCAGCCGGACGGAAGCGACAAGCGAAGCCCGCCCGGCCCCAACTCCACCAACCAGAACGACACTTAGTCGCGACAGTCTACTAGGCCCTGCCCAGCAACCACACCGTCATCGTATTCGCCGGAGCGGCCGCCCTGTGGCTCGTCGACCGCCGCATCGGCGCCCTCGCCCTGCTCCCTAGCCGCCGCCATGGGCATCTCACGGGTGCTCGTCGGCGTCCACTATCCCCACGACGACGTCCTCGGCGCGATGGTTCGGCTACGGCCTCGGCCTCCTCGCTGGTCGCGGCCAGGCCGTGGCGGACCGAGCCCGGTCGGGAGGCCTGCGTCGGTGGCTGGCCGCATGACCGACATTCGGCACAGGTGGTCGGCTGTGGAGAAGGCAGCACTGCTCATCGCCGCCGCGTGGGCAGCCTTCACGGCATTGGCCGCGGTGCTGGCCGGCCGCAGCTGGATACCGTGCGGCTTCGAGCGGGCGGCCGTCGACTGGTCGGCCGACCACCGGCTGCCACTTGCCCGGGCCGTGGCCATCGCCGTCACCTCGTTCGGCACGGGCCAGTTCCTGCGCCAAGGGCTCATGCACGCCTTCGGCCGCCCCGCCCTCCGGCCGCCGGCTGGGCCACAGCGGCGTCCGGCTTCGCCCTTCCTTCCAGACACACCTTCACCGCGGCCGTCAGCGCCGGCCTTGTGGTCCTCGCCCTCGCGCGCACCCGACCGTCAGCGGCTGCGACCACGGCCGCCGCCGTGTTCACCGCCGTCATCGGGCTCAGCGAATCTACCTTGGTGTGCACTGGCCGCTGGACCTCGTCGGTGGTTGGCTCCTCGCTGCCGGGTGGCTGGCCGTGGCCGACACATTGCCGGCCGCCCGCGGACGGGCCCGGAGTGAGGTCGAAGCAGTAGGCGGGGCGCGTGAGCGCCGGGTGATTGTCGGGCAACCGGCCACCGGTCGGAATGCCAGCACGGGCCCGACCGTTCCAACTGACCTGGTGAAATCCCCTCTTGACGCCACCGCGGGTGGGCAATTCGACGCCCAACCAGCACGGACGGTGTGAGCTGCAGTCCCAGGTGAAACAGAGTGGCGGCGTGCATGGGACGGGTCAGCCTCTCGATCTGCCCCGGGGAGAGTCCCGTTCTGGGCTGTCAAGCCGACTCGGCGCCCTCGGGCAGGGACTGCCGGGGAGGGCGCATCGGGACCAGCCAGGACGGCAGAAGAGCACAGGCCCGGCGCACCCGCGGCATGGGCCTCGAATGCCGGCGGAGCGGGACCAACAGGAGCGCTGCACCTCGAAGCACGCTGTGTCAAGCCTCGGGTGTATTGGGCGCCTCGATCCGATCGACCATGCCCCGTGTCGTACCGAGGTACCACCCCAGCTGCGAAGTTCGCTCCCAGGTACCACGGCCCGTCATCGCGGCGCCTATAGCGTGATTGGCAGGACGGCTGGTCGTGATCGACCCGCCGGGTGCACCGGCCGGATCTCCCGGCGCCCTGCAGCCGTCCACACGTGCAACCGCAATGCGGTCGACGGCATTTGGAGAGCGGTATGAACGCTGCAATCTGCCTGACCACGAAAGACCGTGGGGTCGTCCGGTCTATCCGAACGCCCAGCTCCACCGCCACACCCGCCAACTGGGCGACACCGAACCTGTGGCACGTCGTGACACCGCCACCCACGACCCGGCGAGCTCTGGACGTGGCGACAGCAGCCACCTGGATCCCGAGGACACCGGCGCGAGCACGGTGCACCTGCCCCTGCTCATCGTCGGCTGGGGTGTCGGCCCCATGGGCGCGAACGTTGCCAAGGGGACCGTGGCGAAGCACGGCCCCGGGCGCCGCGGCTCCGCGCGACCACTTGTATGGCCGAAACAGACCGCCCGCTTTGGCAGGCGTCCCGACCACCAGCCCCCACGACAGGTCCGGTGGGGCGTGCCGCGGCACGGGGTAGTGGTGACGATCCCAACAGGACGGGGCCGGCCTTGCGGAACCAGCTGTGACGGCTTGGGCGAGCTGGGCCCGTTGGACAGTTCATCGCGACCCCGGGCGGGATCTCCACGTTCCACACCATCCACACCGCCTTGCAGGCCCTATCCCGCCGCGCGCAGCAGCGGACCGGAGCCTCAAGACAAGTAGCTGGCCTACCAGTCGAGTGGCGGGCCGAGGTAGTCGTCGCCGTAGGCGTCGATGGCGCGCTCGTCGGGGTCCCAGCGGCCGAACACCGACCGGTGGTGGGGCCGGGGTGTGCCCTTGTCGATGCAGGGGTCGCGGCGTGCGGCCCGGCGCTGGGTGGCGTTCCAGGGCTCGGGGAGGAGGTGCCCGCCGTGGCAGTCGACGCCCCCGCACTGCACCCCCACAGGGCCCTCGCCGTGGCTGTTCATGCCCACTCCACGCCGTGCTCGGCGAGCTGCACCAACTGCCCCGCGGTGAGCTTGGCGCGGCGGGCCTTCTGGTTGTTCAACCACGCGCCGAGCCCGACGTGCATGACCTCGGTGCTCTCTGCTCCGCCGGGGCCGACCACGGTGACCTCCAGCGGCTCCTTGTGGGGACGCGGGACGCGGACGTGGCCTTCCCGGCGGGCGAACGCTGCGAGGGCGGCCAGGCCCTGCTGGAACCGGTCCGCGCGGGACGTCTTCGGCTTCGCCGCGGCCGCGGCCTTCGCGGCCACCAGCTCGGCGTCGGCCTCGATGACGATCGCGGTGAGCAGGTCCTGCTGGTCCTGCTCGAGGCCGGGCCAGCCGGCGCGCTGCGCCACGACCCAGCGGCCGAGCTGCTCCCCCTCGAACACCGTCTCTGCGGGCAGCTGCGCCCAGTCGACGCGGCCGTCGGACTCCAGCCACCACATCCGGGCCACCGCGTAGGCGCGCTGCCAGACGATCGGCCAGGCCGGGCACCACCACGGGTCGATCTCCTCCAGCACGGCCCGCCGCTCCGCAGCGAGCGCCCCCGGCTGGTCGGCCGGCACCTGGGCCGCCGCCCGCAACTCCGCGAGCCACGTCCCGATCGCGTACCCGCCGACCGACGCCCGCGCCGGAGCCGCCAACGACCCGCCGTGTTCCTTCGCCCAGACTCGCGCCCAGGCCAGGCCGGCCTCGAACCGCGCGTCCGACACGGACCAGATCATGCCGAGCGCATCGAGCATCTCCACCCGGTGGCGCGCCAATTCACCCGCAGCATGCTCGGAACGCCTGTCTGACACCCACTTGCCAAGCGGAAAATTCCCCTCTTCTCCCACCATTTCTGAATAGGGAACGTCGAGCCCACCCGTTTCCTTAAACCAGCGCCGAGCGTGATTGATTCCCTCCCGCCAGTACTGATTTTCTCCCTTCAGCACCCGGGTGGCGATGAACAGCGCGAGCACGTTCTCGTCCACCGGGGTCTGGAACCGCACCGGCAGCGTGAACGCACCCGACCCACCCTCACCTGACCCACCTTCACCTGGCAAGGAAGCGGCCTCGGCGCTGCGCCCCTTGGTGCGCTTGCCGGACTGCTGGGGCACTGCGAGGGCCTCGACCACGCGCTCGTCGTGGCTGCGGAGCGCGGTGAGGATCTTGACCAGGGGACCGTAGCTGTCCGACTTCAGAATGTCCCCGGGTTCCTCTCCGTGTGCCAGGAAAATGGGCACGATGAGGGAGGCGGTCTTGCCTTCGCCGGGCGTGATGCGCAGGGCCCGTCCGATGGCCTGGACGATATCGACCATGCTGCCTCTGCCGTTTAGTACGACCGAGTCTGCATTCGGGATGTCCACTCCTTCGCCGAGAATACGGCACTGGGAGACGATTCGGTGCCTGAGACCGTCGTCCTCCTCGCCCCGTCCGAAGTCGCGGATGACGTTCTTGCGGAAGTCCACGTCGTGCTCGCCGGACAGCCACTGCGCCCACATTTCGGACGGGTATTTCTGCGGATTTCCGAGGTGCATCTTTTCGACGGTCTGGTTCAGCGTCTCGGAGAAGTAGCGGGCTTCGAGGGTGCGGTTGTGGAAGGTGATGCACCGCTGCAGGTCCCGCTCGACGACGGTCTTGATCAGGCCGGCCTGGATCGCGGCGAGGTGCGCGGCCGGCACCTCGTCCCCGCTCCCGTCCCGCGCCTCTCCGACACCCGGCCCGAACGGCACGCCCTGCTGCCCGGCACCGTCCCGGTCGGCGCGCGGTTCGCGCAGCTCCAGGACCACGACCTCGAACGGCGCCAGCAGCTTGCGGTCGATGGCCTCCGCCAGGCCGAGTGTGAACACCTGGGGGCCGTAGACGCGCACATCGTCCATGGACACCGCGAACTCCTCCGGGAGCGGCTGGCGGGCGCCCTCACGCCGCCGCATGGCCGCACTCGGCGGCGCCCAGATCCGCGGCGTCGCGGTCATGTAGAGCCGGCGCTCCGCCGGGATCTCGTCCTGGTGGTGGACGATGGTCCAGGTCTTCTCGACGCTGCCCGAGGAGCGGTGGGCCTCGTCGCAGACCATCAGGGCCAGCGGTGCCAGCGTCTCGCCCCGGTGCTCGGCCCAGTAGGCGTAGGCGTCCGCGACGGCGCCCACCGAGGCGTAGGTGGCGAACAGCGTCACCGGTCGGCGGCGGGCGGCTGCGAGGTCGAGCCACATGCCGATCATCAGCGGGCTGGTCGTCGCCTTCACCCCGGCCGGCAGCTCGGAGTCGACCAGCGAGCAGATCGCGAACATCTCCCCGGACCGGCCGACGGCCCGCCAGGAGCCGATCATCTGCACCAGCAGATCCAGCGTGGGCATCACCACCAGCACCGCTCCGTGCGGCGCCAGCTTCTGGCCCGCCGCCGCCCCCACGTACGACTTCCCGGAGCCGGTGGCCATCTGTACCGTCACCCGCAGCCCGTCCGGCGGCACCGGCCGCCCAGGGCGGGGCGTCAGGCCCCGCACGATGGCCTCCAGTGCCTCCTCCTGGTGCCCCCGCAGCGAGATACCGGCGGCAGGCCGGGTGGCCGTCGGACCGGGCTCCACGATGTTCACGAAGACGTGCTCCTCTCGACGTTCTGCCGACACACCCGCAGCGCCCCGCCCACGCTCCACGGCCCGCGCCGGCTGTGCCCGGGCCGCGGCTTCGCCGCCTGCGGCGGGCATGCTTCCCTCCGCCGACAGAGGAGGGCCGTGTCGTCGGCTGCGGACGCCCATTTCCCGAACGGTCCGACGGCCCAGGGCGATTGCTCTACCAGTTGCGGTAGATGTCGCGGCGGTTGCCCGCGGCCAGGACCCAGACGATCAGCTTGCCGTCGTCGACGGTGTAGACGATCCGGTAGTCGCCGACCCGCAGGCGCCAGCGGGCGTTGTGGCCCTGTAGGGCCTTGATGTCGAAGGCGTCGGTGTCCCCGGCGTCCAGTGCCTGCTGCAGTTCGGTGAGGCGGCGCAGGATGCGCAGGGCGTCGGGCCTGGGGATTTTGAGCAGGTCCCGCTGGGCGTGCGCGGTGAACCGCGTGGCGTGCCCCACCGGGTCAGTCCCGCCGCTCGCGCAGCAGCGCGGCCATCTCCTCGAGGGAGACCGACCCCTCCAGGCCCTCGGCCTCGGCCTCGTCGGCCAGCCGGTTGAGCCAGGCTTCCTCGACCTCCTCGGCCAGCCGGCTCAGACGCCGGTACTCGCGGACGTCGATCACGACGGCTTCTTCCCGGCCGCGGCGGGTGATGATCGTCGGGGTCTCGTCCTGGCGGGCCCGGTCGAGGACATCGGCCAGGTGGCTGCGGACCTCCGCCATGGAAGCAATCACAGGCTCAGACATGCAACAAACGTAGCAGATGTACATCTGTTACATGCCGTGTTCGCGCGAGCCTTCACCATTCCCGCTGCATGTGGGTGTGACCCTGGATCCCAGGGGCCGGTTGGTGTGAGGGAGGCGGTCATGAGTCGCACGTTCTACTTCCACTGCGATCTGTCGGGCTGTTCGGTGACGGCCGGGGTGTATCTGGGCCGGGCGAGGAAGGTCGAACTGCTCGTGAACGGCCACGCCGTGGGGTTCGAGCGTATTCACGGGCACCATGCGCAGGTGTGCACCGTGGCCGTGACGCTGCCGTGTGAGCCGCCGCTGAAGGCGGTGGTGGAGGTGGCGCTGCCCGGGGTCATGAGCGGGGAGCCGGCGTGCACGCTGGTGGTCGGCGAGGAGCGGCTGCAGATGCCGGAGCGCAGCCTGGTACGCAGCGCCCGGCCGGTGGAGGCGTCGGGGCGCGGCTGAGGTTCGGCCCGGCGGCGCCGTTCGGGCCGCAGGTGATGGCGGCCGTCGCGCACCACTTCGCCCTGGTGATGACGGATGCGGCGGCGGAACCCACCGGGGCGGTTGACCGGGGCGCGCAGGCCGAGCCTCGAGCCACGGCTGCGGGACCTGTGGGGCCTGCGGGCGCGGCGGGCGGCGTGTGCGGCCGGGGAACGGCTGCGGGAGGAGGAAGCGCGGCAGGTCATGACGGCTGTGGGTGAACCGACGGCCGGCAAGCATCCAGCGCCAGGCCGACCTCCTTAGGGCCGACGACGCGGGCGAATCACGCCCGTCGGCAACGCCCTCGGAACTACCTCCTGCGCGCGCCTTCCAACAACCCGGCCCGGCACACCCTAGGGTCGGCCGCGGAACCGGTTGAGCCGGATTCACCTCCTGACACGCGGTCCGGCTGCTCCCTGCGCAGCCGGACCGCGGTGTTTCCCGGCCCACCACACTCCGGCCCAGCCTGGTTGGGCGACGCTGCTGCACCCAGACGCCTTCGGGTGAAGCGCCAACGACAGGCGGCGCGTTGCTCCCGGCGTCGGCCGCCGTGGCCGTAGCGTCCCTAGGCGAAGAGGTTGGCTCACCGGCGCTCACTCTTCCCCGGCCCGGCCGCCCCGTCCCCTATGCGGAGCCGGCCGGGCCGTACGCGTGCCACCCGCAGACCGGCGGCACGGTCCGTGCACAGCCATAAACCTCCTGGTCAAAGCGCTGCATCGCACGGTTCGGGTGATCTAGCATTCCGGCACGGCGGCCCCAAACTCCCCCCGGTCGGGGCCGCCGTATCAGCGGTCGCGCCGACGCGCGGCCGCCTCCTGACCGCCCGGGACAGCGGTGCCGCCGCACCCCTGGCCGCCTGCGTCTTGGAGGATCGGGCCGCGACCGACCAGACACCGTTTCGGGGACCGGACGAGTTATCCGGGCGTGGATTCCGGCCCGGGCGGCACTGGTTCTGCCACGGTTTGTCCATGCCTGAGACCTTCTTTCTGCTCCTTCCGGTCTTCACCCCGCCGCGCTGCCCGACCTGCGGGCACGACACTCAGGGCGCGCGGGCGAAGCCGGGCGGCACGGTACGCTGCACCGGCTGCAGGACGATGCGCCGGGTCCCGATGGACCGGCTGCTGTATGGGCCCGACGAGCCGACAGCGACCGTGCCGGTGAGAGGCCACCGCCCGAAAGCCCCGCGCACCACGTCAAGCCCGGCGCAGACGCCCACACCGGCCGGGCGACGGGGCCGCCCGGCACGAGCGAAGCGGGAAAGCACGCAGCGGGCATGAAGGACAGACTCGGTGCGCCGCTCGCCCAGCTGCGCGAACGCATGCAGAACGGGACCAGGCCGGCGGCCCGGACGCCGCTGGTGCGCAACGGCCGGATCCTGGCCGCCAGCGCCGTCGTGGCCGCCGGCCTCGGCGCCCTGTTCTGGCTGCTTGCCGCCCGCTGGTTCACCACCGCCACCGTCGGCCGCAGCTACGCCCTGCTCTCCGCGGCGATGCTGCTCGCCACCCTCGGCTCCCTCAACCTCGGCGACGTGCTGGTCCGCTTCCTGCCCACCGCAGGAGCGCGCAGCCGCTGGCTGGTGATCCGCTGCTACACCATCTCCACCGCGACCGGCGCCGCCGTGGCGACCGGCTTCGTCCTCCTCGCCCCGCACCTCTCGCCGGGCCTGACCGAGCTGCGCGAACCCTGGTTTGCGATCCTGTTCATCGCCGCGACCTCCGCCTACACCGTCTTCGTGCTGCAGGACGGCGCCCTGACCGGGCTGCGCCGCCCGGGCTGGGTGCTCGGCGAGAACCTGGTCTTCGCCATCGCGAAGGCCGTCGCCCTGGCCTTGTGCGCGGCGCTGGCCGTCGGTGCCGGGATTCTGCTGTCCTGGGCCGCCGGCCTCGTGCTCGCCGTGGCGGTCGCGAACGTGGTGCTGTTCGCCCGCGCCCTGCCCACCACCCGCCACCACACCCCCGGCAGCACCGACACCGGCAGCACCCCTACCGACGCCAGCACCGGCGCCAGCGCCACCAGCACCACGGCCCGGCCGGAGCGGATGGCCCGCTACGCCGCCGCCGACTACATCGGCCAGCTCGGCCAGACCGCCGTCTCCAAGTCCCTGCCGCTGCTTGTCCTGGGCCGGCTCGGCGCCGAGGAGACCGCCTACTACTCCCTCGCGTATTTGGTCACCGACACCCTCTACCAGGCCGCCTACGCCATGGGGCAGTCCCTCACGGTCGAGGGCGCCGCCGAGCCCCACCGCCTCGCCGAGCACGCCCGCCACATGCTCCGCCACACCCTCCTGCTCATTACTCCGGCCACCGCCGTCGCGGTCGCCGCAGCTCCCTGGATCCTCGACCTGTTCGGTTCGGACTACGCGCAGCACGGCACCACCGTCCTGCGGCTGATGGCCCTGTCGGCGGTGCCGAACGTGCTGTTCGGCGTCGCCGTCCACGTCGCCCGCGTCCGTCAGGCCCTCGTCTTCCTGACCGGCCTGCAGCTCGCCTTCGCCGGCCTGCTACTGGGTCTCACCCTGCTGCTGATGCCCCGCTACGGCC
This sequence comes from Kitasatospora sp. NPDC093679, assembly GCF_040683455.1. NCBI lineage: Bacteria > Bacillati > Actinomycetota > Actinomycetes > Kitasatosporales > Streptomycetaceae > Kitasatospora > Kitasatospora sp. NPDC093679. The sequence continues at coordinate 7,041 of NZ_JBFBDW010000088.1, read as the reverse complement.
TCACCGGCGTCGGCGCCGCCTGGCTGGCCACCGCCAGCATCCTCGCGCTCGCCCTGGCCGCCACCGCCCCGCGTTGGCTCACCAACCGCCCGCCCCGGCCCTGAACGCGTCCGTCCCGCCCGCTCCCGCGGCGAGGTGGACACCGCTCCTTGAAAATCGCGGATTCCACCGGCATGACCGTTCAGAACGGGGGCACACGGACAGACGTGTCCGCTCCGCCTTCCGACCTGCTGCTGAAGGTCCGGCACGCCCTGATGCAGGCAGGATTCCGCGTGGACGAGGCATCGGACGGCCACCCAGGTCTTTCGGTGCGGGACGTGCCAGCCGGGGTGGTGGTGCGGTGGGCGGTGTCGGACGGGTTCGCCGCGCTGGCCCACGAGCAGCCCCACGCGCGCGACGAGAACCTGAAGGCGGTTGTGCAGGCCGCGGTCGCGGGGCTGCTGGCCCAGTTGGGCCACACCGTGACGAGCCTGTCCGACGACGGCGACCTCATCGTCCTGGCCCAGGAACAGCCCGAGCAGCGCGGCAGGACGGTGCCCCGGTAGAAGACACGTCGGGCCGACCGATCGATGATCCAGTTCACCAGGGATCGCTCTGACCTACCCACTGGTGCCCGTCCTCACCGTGATGCCGATGCCCCACTACGGCCTCACCGGCGTCGGTGTCGAGTGGCTGGCACTGCCGCGTCCTCGCGCTCGCCCTGGCCGCCACCGCCACGCTGGCTGACCAACCGTCCGCACCGGCCCTGAACCAGCGGCCCGCCCACCCGGGATCAGCGGCGTTCACTGCTTGGCGGCTGCGCAGATTGGGCCATGCCGGGTGCGGACGGCCCCAGGCGCCACACAGGGCAGTGCGGGGCGTGGGACGTGACCTCGACGACGGTGCCGTTGCCCAGCACGTGCCGGGTCGGCACCGCGTCGCAGCGACACGTGTCGGGAGAGCCGAAGACTTCGGAGTCGGCGGGCGGAGGCGAGAGCTTGAAACGGCGGCGGAGCGCGCGGGCAGCCCGCCGCCACGCACGACGCAGCCGCCGTAGGGGGCGGGCGAAGAATCGTTCCGGCATGGGCCCAGCATGACGAGACGGGCCATGAGCCCCGGCGCTGACACACCGCGCAGAGCCGAGCGGCCGGGCGGGGCAGCCCGAAGACCTCCTCGGCGGGGGCTTGAACTCATCAGCCCGCGCCCCGGCCGACACAGGCTCGCCTGCCGCGGTGCGGATGCCCGCGTCCATCAAGGCCGCACGCAGGCCATCGGCCACGACTCCGGCCGCCTCCGCCCGTGGCTGCCCGGCCGACAAAACTGCGCACTGGTCGAGCACCACGGCGGCCATCACGGCCGCGGCGGACTCAACCCGCACATCGGCACACTGACCAGCAGCGCCGGCGGCTATGACGGTGGGGACGTCGATCTGGCTGGTGATGTCCATGAAGGCCACCCTGGCCCGGGCGCACGCGGTGCTGCGACCGAGGGCCGTCCGACCAGGTGAAGCGCGCCCCGGAACGGCGTAGCGTGGACGGCACAGCTGACCTTCTGGGTGCACCGCACCACCGGGCTCGGCTGGATCGAGGAAACGGCCGGCGGGCTGCACCCTTCGCATCGGGAACTGCCCAGCACTCCCGCGGGCAACCCGCCGACCACATCCTTCGTACTGTTCGGCGTCGCCGTTCACGTCGCCCGTGTCCGTCAGGCCCTCGTCTTCCTGGCCGGCCTGCAGCTCGCCTTCGCCGGCCTGCTGCTGGCCCTCACCCTGGTGCTGATGCCCCGCTACGGCCTCACCGGCGTCGGTACCGCCTGGCTGGCCACCGCCAGTGTCCTCGCGCTCGTCCTGGCCGCCACCGCCCCGCGCTGGCTCACCGCCCGCCCGCACCGGACCTGAACTCCGTACGCCGCCGGTCCGCCGAGATCAGCGGCGCTCACCGAGGGCGGGTACCGCTCGGCCGCTGCGCAGGTTCGGGCTTGAGCCGCCACACGGCGCATTGGCTGGCATGGACGGTGAACTCGAGGACGGTTCCGTTGTCCAGCACCCTCCGGGCCGGCACCGCCGGGCAGCAACACACGCCGGGGACGCCGGAGGTCGCGGGGCCGACAGCAGCTCGGGATGAACCGCGAAGACGGCGCCGCAGCGCGCGGGTGGCCCGGCGCAACGAACGCGGAAGGCGTGGGCGGCGGCCTTGGAGATGGAGGGAATCCGGCATGGGACCAGCTTGCCGAGACGACCAGCGGCTGCGGCGTTGCCACACCGCACCGGGCGCCGGGCAGCCGGGCCGGGCGCCCCCAGAGCCGCGCTGCCGCTTGTCGGGCCGACTCGGCAGCAGGACGTGTCCGGCGGGCGCGGAGGGGCCACCCGATCCGTCCGCCGGACACTGTCGCCGGTTTCACCCAGCCCGGGGCCGCCAGCCAGGGCACTGCCGTGCGCGTGGAACGCCGCGTCCGGTGCTGGAGAGGGGGCGGGCCCGGCGGGCCCGGGCCGCCCTGTGCGGTGCCGGCAGCGGTTCCCGCACGCGTCCCTCGGACGCCCCAAGCCCGGCCGGGGGCGGTTGCCAGGCCTGGTCCAGCCAGTCTGGCCGCCGCACGTCCAGTATGGCCCTGCACCCAGTGGGCCAGGGTCCGGCGCCGCGCGGTCCGCTGGGGCCAGTGGGTGGGTAAGGGGTTGCGACGGGTAGGTGCGGTGCGTGGACGATCGGAGTCTGTTGCAGCGCCTGATGCCGGCTGTGGGGTGTGGTGTGCTGGCCTGGCTCGCGTTGGGAGCGCTGCTGTGGTGGTGCCTGGGGCGGTGAGGCACCCATGGCCAACACCCCCGCGCCCGGGCCAAGCCGGTTCTCGCCGGTGATGGATCCAGCCTGCTGGTTGGAGGCGGGCCGGGCATGGGCGTCATCACCGGACGATCCGGGTGCCTACGACACTTTCATCGCCGCATGCCTGCACCTGTACTACCCGCTTCACGACCGGAACCCGGCCGGCACGTGCGAGGAGGACGAGATCGACAGAGGCGCCGGGGCGCAGACCGCGGCACAGCGGTCAGGCCGGCCCGGGACCGGAGCGCGGCCCGGTGCCGCCTCGGGCCCGGGCCCTCTACGCTCCGGCCGTGGCGGGTGGGTTTTCGCGGTGACCGCACAACCATGCGAGTGCTTCGTGCACCCCTCGGGCCTACAACCTGGGCCCTCCGCACGACGTCATGTTTGCACCGCGGCCAGCACGCCATCCTGAGAAGGAAGGGCGCCTGTGCGCGTGACCCGTGGTGAAGGAGCCGCGCGATGACCGAGTCGTTCTTCCACGCCGGCGGCATCTACCGGCACTACCAAAACGGCACGCCCAGCAGCGAGGGCCTGTTCGTCGTCGTCCACGTCGGCCGGGCACCGGAAGGCTTCGCCCACCCGGCCGAGACCGGCGACGTCGCGTTCGGCTGGCGCCGCGCCACCGCACCCGACGGCACCCCCGTACCCCTGGGCTCCCACACCACCCCCGACTTCACCGGCTGGCACGAGATCGACGACACCGAACTCGCCGCCGTCCTCGGCGACACACCCGTGCCCCACCGCGCACCACCCGCCCACCCCCGCCACAAGCACACCGACTGACCCCGCCGGAACCGGAAGAGGCAAACGGCCCGCCCACCCCCTGGCCGACAGCCCCACACCAGCGGGCAGACCGGACACCGAGGATGCCCCCGGCCACACCGCCGCAGGGAAAACGACCCAACGGTCGAGGAGCCAAGGGGCAGGAGGCAGGGCTGCCGGACACGGGGAGTGGGAGACCGCCCCGCGGGCATGAACAGAAGTGGGCGCGCGATCCGCGCTGCCCGGAGGCAACCATGGCAAAGCCCGAGTTGACCCCGGAAGAGATCATCCTCGTCCACGAGTACGTCGCCATGGCCCCGGGGATGGAGATGGACCGGATCGACGTGCAGAAAGCCAGACTCGCGCAGACCCTCGGCGGCTGGTTCCGGAAAGTGGGCCCCGGCCGCTACGAGATCGTCACCGAGACACCCAGGCACACGGAATAGTCACTGGCTCCGTCTCGAACCAGGAGGTCGGCACCGGGTTACACGCCGCTGCGCCGAGGCAGCCCCCGGTCGCCGCATCGTCACCCGTCGTCCTGCTTCGTCCGGGCGGCGAGGGCGGTGAGCGGCAGGCACAGGTACAGCTGCTCCCACAGCCGCCGGGTCGCGGCGGCGATCGGCTCGCCGTCGAACCGCCGGCTGAAGCACCGCAGGTGCGCGATGGCCTCGGCCAGCACGGCAACGTCCACCGGCACCCGGCCTGTGACCGGACGTCCGGGTGCGACCGCGTCGCCGATGCGGGCGGCGAGCCGGTCGCGGCCCCGGCGGCCCAATTCGTCCGCCGGTTCCCCCTCCGACGGGGACCAGCCGACCGCGGGAGGGCAGCCCGCGCCGATCAGGGCCAGGCGAATGCCGTCCGCCACAACATTGGCCCCCTCCGGCCAGGACTCGCCCGCGTGCAGGACCGCGCACTGGTCGAGCACCGTGACGGCCGCAGTGGCCACGGCAGGCTCCACCCGCACGGTGGCGCACTGAGCGGCGGCATCGATGGCTATGACGGGTGGGACGTCGATCTGGCTGGTGGTGTCCATGAAGATCAGCCTGGCCCCGGCAGGCGAGCCGCGGCGACCGGGAACCGTCCGCCCAGGTGAAACGAGCCGTAGACGCACTCGGCCGCCGAGCCCCGGCCACGCCCGCCGCCGGCCCTTCTCCAGCCACACTCCCGTCATGGCGGCCCGCAACGACTGCGGCCGCCAGCAGCAGGCTGAACGGGCGCATGTCTCTCCTCGACCGGGACCGTCCGGCTGACGGTCGGGCTCCGGCGGTTTCACGATGTGCGGCCGGCCCGGCGGACGCCCCTATCCAGAGCTGACCGGACGAATTGACGAACAGTCGCGGCAGCCGTGCCACGGGATGAGCGGATGTTCGACAGACGGGGTGGTAGATCTGGCGTGCCCGCCCTCGTCGTCCTTTCGGCAGAGCGATCTCTGTCGGGCGAGATCCGTCCGACCCGGCGAAGAACAGAAGGTCATGGGATGCACGGACTTGCTGACATGGGCGTTGCCCCGCTCACCATGCTGGCCATCAGCGGTGTGTCCGCCGCGGTCGGTGTGACCATGAAGTGGTTTGCGCGCCGGTGACGCCTTCGATCACCACACTGTCCGCAAACCACTGACGAGCGCCGCCACGGCGGTGCCCCAATCGTGCCCTGCGGGGGGATGCCAAAGAAGCGCCGTGGACGCCCGGGTTGGCCCAGGCAGAGGTCAGTTCCGCGGCATCAGCAAGAGTCCAGTCAACGTCAGCACGACCACGCACAGGGCCAGCGTGAGGCCGAACACGACGGCCCCCTGGCCGAACGCCTGGACCGGAGTGCTTCCCCGTTCCCGGGCGGCACTCCAACCGACAACCCCCGCGCCCGCCGCGACCAACAAGGCGATCGCCGTGAGCAGACTGGTGATTACCGCGGCTGCGGACATAGCGACAGGCGACACGACGCATTCCTTCCCTACAGCGCCGTGACAGAGCGGCACCCTGGGCGTCCAACGGACCCGCTGGCGTGGGACTCCCGGGCCGGACCGCTAGCGGACCGCCCTCCCGGTTCCCCCGTTCAGGATGGCGTGTCGGCCGTGGTGGAGGCTGCCGCCCTTCGGGAGGAGCCCGAGTTCTCACCCGAACGCCGGTGAGGTGAGCGCGGCCCACAGCCACCACCCCGCCCGACAGCGGCTGCGCCGGGTGCCCGCTGGTGGCTGCGGCCACCAGCGTCTGGCGGATTGGATGCGGGAACGCACCTGCTGGCAGGGCACTGCGGCAGCGGTGACGGCGCACTGCCGTACGGTGTCCTGGGAACCGAGAAGGAGGTACCGATGAGCGCTCAGCCGATCCACGGCCCCGAGCTGATCCCCAGGCCCGCACAGACACCCCTGGCCCTCTACGAGGCCGTCGCAGCCCTCCTCCCGCACCGGCTGACCGAGATGACCGCGGACCAGGCCCGCGCCATGACCGAGGCAGTCGAGCACCAGAGCCTCAAGCCCCTGCTGCGCTTCACGGTGAAGTGGGCCGTGGACGTCGAGATCGCGCGCCACCCGGAGACGCTCGCCGAGCTGCACCGGGCCGAGTACCTGGCCCATCACGCCGAGACCCCGGAAGAGCGCCGGCGGCAGGCCGCCCTCGCCGGCGCCATCGTGGACGCCGCCGCCGCGGCGGTGCGCGGGTGACCTGGGGCTGGGAGTACAACCCCGACGAAAACACCATCGCCGCCGGGGCTCCGCTCGCCTTCATCGCCCAGGTCGAGAAGAAGGCCGACGAGATCGTCCGTGCCGCCGCAGTACTCTACCTGGACGGCACCACCTACCAGGGGCCCGGCGAGGGCATGAAATCCGCCGACGTCGAAGACGGCATTTTCTGGTACATGATTGTCCCGCGCGACGAACGCGTTTACATTCTGCGCATCCAGTCCCTTTAGCTGGATTACCATGCGGGATTTTCGCCCCGGCGCAGGGCGAGCACTGGGGCTGCGGCGGGATGGGCTGGCACCGGGTTTCTGATACCGCCCGGCCCTGGTTTTGGCCGGGGCCGGGCGGTGGGTTTTCCGACCGGATGGGGAGAGGTGCTGCGGCGGGATCGTCTAACGGTCAGTACTTGATGCATCGCCGGAGGGGGTGGCCCGGGGCGGCCCGGCGGCCAGGCCATGCCGGGTGCTGACCGGCCAGTGATCGGGTGGCCCGCGTGCCCAGCCCTGACGGACGGTCAACCCGACCACCCCGGGCCACCCCCTCCCCCTAGCCAGCCTTACCCCACCTCAGCTACAAGCCCAGCTCAAGCCAATGAGCAGGGCTCAGCCACCGAGGCCGTCGGAGCGAAGCGGAGCGGCCCCGGGAGGGGAGCGAAGCGGACCGACCAGGCCCGGCAAAGCCGGGCCGGCCTGACCGAAGGTCAGGCCGCGGACACGCGGAGCGGGTCCCTACGGGCCTTCGGCCCTCCGTTCGCGATCGCCCCTTCGGGGCGATCGGCGGGATAGGGAGAGCCCAACACAGAAATCCACA